>CAZVSJ010000028.1:0-20241 GCA_964629755.1 uncultured Oscillospiraceae bacterium
TTTGTACGGATTTGGTAGTTCCTGCACACGGCGGGGGCATGCCCCCGCCCTACGGGTTCTATCGAAGGTTCCTGCACGCGGGACGCCGGGGACGGCGTCCCCTACGGAGCATCCACGATAGCCACCCCTGCAAGGGTGGGTGCAATCACTGAATGTCTCTGTCGTCGAACGGGTCGCCGCACTCGGGGCAGAACTTCGGCGGGTGCTTCGGGTCCTTCGGCTCCCAGCCGCACTTGTCGCAGCGGTAGAGCGGCTCGTTCGCGGGCTTCGGCTTGCCGCATTCCATGCAGAACTTGCCCTTGTTGACCGTGCCGCAGGAGCAGGTCCAGCCGGCAGCGGCGACGGGCTTCGGCTTGCCGCACTCGAGGCAGAACTTGCCGGTGTTCTCCGCGCCGCAGGAGCACTTCCAGCTCGCGGCGGGCACGGGCTTCGGCTTGCCGCACTCGCGGCAGAATTTGCCGGTGTTCTCGGCGCCGCAGGCACATTTCCAGGTGTTCGCGGCAGGTGCCGGAGCAGCCGGAGCGGCGGCAGCGGCAGCCTGTTGCTGCTGCTGACCCATGGCGAAGAGGTTCTGGGCGTTCATGCCGCCGGCCTGCTGCGCCATGCCCATGCCCATGAAGCCCATCATCGCGCCGTTTTTGTTCTCGGCGGCGGCCTTCATCGCGTCGGCCTGGGCGCCGACGATGGTCGCGGCAGCCATGGTCGGGTCGCGCATGATCGCGGTGCGCTGCGCCTGCTTGATCATCTCGGCGTCCTCGTCCGGCAGGGTGATCGAATTCAGCGCGACGGAGACGACCTCCAGGCCGCGCAGCTTTGCCCACTTGGCCGTGAGGCTCTCGTTCATCGCCTGCGACAGCTCCTCGACGTGGGCGGGGATGGCGTTCGGGCGGATCTGCAGCTCGGAGAGCTTTGCCAGCGCGGGCTGCAGGGCGTTGATGAATTCGGGCTTGAGCTGACCGTCGATCTCACTGCGGCGGTATTCGCTCGAGACATTGCCGCAGACGTTGGTATAGAACAGCAGCGGGTCGGCGATGCGGTAGGAGAAGACGCCGTTGCAGCGGATGGAGACGTCGATGTCTAAGTTAATGTTGCGGTCGACGATGCGGAACGGGACGGGGCTGGCCGTGCCGAACTTGTTGTCGACGATCTCCTTGGTGTTGAAGTAGTAAACGCGCTGATCCTTGCCGGTGTCGCCGCCGTAGGTGAAGCGCTTGCCGATGGTCTTGAAGGTGTCGAGGATGCCCTGGCCGAGCTTGCCGGAGAAGATGCTCGGCTCGGTGGACGAGTCGTATGTAAACTGACCGGGCTCGGCGCAGACCTCGACGACCTTGCCCTGCTCGACGATGATCATGCACTGGCCGTCAGCCACGGCGATGCCGGAGCCGTTGGAGATGATGTTGTCGTTGCCCTTGGTGTTGGAGGATCGGCTCGTCATGCGCTTTTGTCCCTTGACGACCAGCGTGTCCTTGTCGATGGCCTCGCAATAGAAAAATTCCTTCCACTGATCGGCAAGCGTGCCGCCCAGCGCGCCGATGCCCGCTTTAATAAGTCCCATGTCAGTTCTCCTTTCAGAATATATGTGGTCGCGTTATTTCTTTGAATACGGATTTTTGTTCTCCGGGCGCGGTTCGGGCGCGTTGCCCGCGCGCGTGAGCAGGGAGAATACGAGGGTCTTGACGGTGATGCCCAGCAGGAAAAGGCCGAGCGCCGCCCAGAACAGCCACAGCGGCAGGTCGATCGTAAAATGCAGAACCAGCAATATCCACGCGGGGATCGTGCCCGCAAAATTCAGCACCGCGTTGAAGCCGACGGTCAGGAAAAAGCTGCCCAATCTGCGCATGACCGCCCCTCCGTTCGTTCGGATCGGCGGCCAGCCGTTTTTGCTGCCACCTCTCCCGATTATATCCAGTATAACATATCATCTTTGGTTTGTACAGAGTTTTCTTTCGGAAAGTGATTTTACGCGTTGCGTCGGAAGCGAAGATATGCTATACTGTTTTTAATAGTTTCCCCGTCCGCGCGGGGGAGAAAGGAAATGGAAAAATGTCTGATTACCTGTCCGGTCTGCGCCGCTTTTTGGACGGCGGCGTCTCACCTTACCATACCGTGCGCCTCGCGGCGGACTTCCTTGCCGCGCAGGGCTTTACTCCGCTTGCGCCCGGCGGCGCGTTTGACGTTGCGCCCGGCGGCCGCTATTATGTCGAAAACGGCACCTTCCTCGCCGCCTTCACGGTCGGGCAGACGCCCGATCACTTCCGCATCGCCGCGGCGCACACCGACTGGCCCTGCCTGCGCGTCAAGCCGCAGCCGGAGCTGGTGTCCGGCGGCTGCTGCCGTCTGTCCGTCGAGCCGTACGGCGGCGCGATCTTAAACACCTGGCTCGACCGGCCGCTGTCGCTGGCGGGCGTCGCGCTTTTGCGCACGGACGACCCCATGCAGCCGGAGCGGCGCGAGGTCGCGTGGGACGAGCCGCTGCTGACCATCCCCAACCTCGCCATCCACATGAACCGCGAGGTCAACAAGGGCGTCCCGCTCAAGCCCAACGCCGATATGCTGCCCATCTGCCGCACGGTCGAGGCCGGGTGGAGCAAGGACGGCTACCTGCTCGGCAAGCTCGCGGAAAAGCTCGGCACGGACAAAGCCGACATCCTCTCGTTTGAGCTGTACGTCTACTGCGCGGAAAAATCGCAGTGCGTCGGCTTTGAAAAAGATCTTCTCTCCTCGCCCCGGCTGGACAACATCACCTCGGTGCACGCCGTCCTCGACGGGCTGTGCAGGGCGCAGGGCCGCGGCGTCAACGTCGCCGTGTTATACGACAACGAGGAGATCGGCAGCAACACCCGCCGCGGCGCGGACAGCCAGACGCTCTCCGTCGTGCTGGAAAAGCTCGCCCTCGCCCTCGGCATGGATCGCGCGGCCTACTTAAACGCCTGCGTGAACGGGATGTTCCTGTCCTGTGACGCGGCGCACGCGGTACATCCCAACCACCCGGAATACGCGGATTTCTCCTGCGCGCCCGTGCTGAACGGCGGCGTCGTGCTCAAGCGCAGCCCGCGCTATTCCTCCGACGCCGAGACGTGCGCGGTCATCGCCGGCCTGTGCCAAAAGCATGACATCCCGCTGCAGGTCTACATGAACCGCGCCGACCTGCCCGGCGGCAGCACCGTCGGCTCGATGGCCTCGGCGCTGCTTGCCATGCCCGCGGCGGACATCGGCGTGCCGCTTCTGGCAATGCACTCGGCCTGCGAGCTGATGGGCGCGAAGGATCAGGCCGCCTTCTGCCGCCTCTGCGAGGCCTTCTTTGGCGCCTGATGCCTCCGCCCTGCATCATTCACCATCCCTTCGTTTCCCGAATATTTTGAGGAGGAAAATTCCCATGAAAAAGAGATTTCCCCGCCTGCTCGCCCTGCTGATCGCCCTGTCGACCCTCCTGTCGCTCGCCGTCTCGGCAGCCGACCCCGACGAATACGACATTCCCGACGACTGGAGCCATGACGCCCTCGTCTTCGCCGTGGAAAACGACGTCCTGCGCGGCGACGAGAACCGGAACCTCAACCCGCAGAACAGGATCACCCGCGCGGAAATGGCCGCCGTTCTCGTGCGTCTGCTCGGCGCGACGCAGACGGGCAGCCTCTCCGCCTTCACCGACGTTGACCCGACCGCGTGGTACTGCGCGGAGCTGGGCACGGCCTACGCCTGCGGCATCTTCGGCGGCGTCTCCGAGACGCAGATGATGCCCTCCGCTCCCATCACGCGCGAGCAGGCCGTCGTCGTCCTGTGCCGTGCCTTCGGCATCGTCTCGGACGACCGCGAGGCCTACACCGCATTCTCCGACGCCGCCTCCGTCTCCGCCTACGCCCGCGACAGCGTCAGCGCCATGCGCACCCTCGGCCTTCTGGGCGGCTATGAGGACGGCAGCTTCCGTCCGCTGGCCTACATCACCCGCGCCGAGATCGCGCAGCTCCTTTATAATATCCTCGACTGCATCGCGGACTCGCCCGACGAGCTGCCCGAAAGCGGCACCGTCCTCTACCGCGGCAAGGAGGCCCTGCCCGCCGAGCTCAAGCTCGACGGCACCCTCATCCTCGGCCAGGCCATGCCCGCGAAGTTCGCGCCCGAGGACTGGAACATCACCGGCACCCTCGTCGTGCGCACAGCGTCGGGCACCAAGGCCGACCTGACGAACGTGAAGACGCCCGAGCTGGTCTGCGCGCCGCTGGGCGGCAGCGTGCAGGGCGCGGCGGACAGGGTGCGCCTGTGGGGCGTGGCGTGCCAGTTCGCCGGCAGCGCCGGGACGCTGACCGTCTGCGGCGGCGCGCACAGCTTTGCGGGCGATTCCGGCGCGCTTGACCTGCGCGCGGGCAGCCTGACCCACGTCGGCAACACCGGCGACATCACCCTCGGCGACGGGACGACCCTCCAGCTCTGCGGCGACGGCGGCGACATCGCCGCAAACGGCCGGAACATCCGCCTGACCGTCGACGGCAGCGTCGGCGACATCGACCTGCCCGAGCCTTACGCCACGGTGGACGGCAGCGGCCATGCCAAAACCATCACCATCCACCAGGATCACTGCACCGTCACCCTCGCGTGCGACACCCTGCGCGACCTGTGGTACGAGGCTTACCAGAAGGAGCACGACGCCGCCCTCGACACCGTCCAGACCATGCGCGTCGCCTGCGACGTCACCCGCGACACGCAGATCTACCGCAACCAGAACCTGACCGGCTACATCCGCGACCTGCCCAAGGGCACCGTGGTCTATAACGAGTGGCACCCGAAGGGCGACGTGTTCTACGTCTCCTTAGAGGACGGCACGAAGGGCTGGGTGCCCCGCTGGGACTGCTACATCCCCGACGACACCGTCACCACCGACGGCGAGCTGGACTACTCCAAGCCGACGAAGGAGGGCTTCGTCGACCTGATGAATTACGACAGCAAGACGGACTACCTCGTCTGGGTCAGCCGCTATACGCAGAAGGTCATCGTCTTCACCGGCAAGCAGGGCGACTGGGAGCTGATCAAGACCTTCCCCTGCTCCACCGGCGCGAACAACACCCCCACCCCCGAGGGCATCTACGACATCAACGACCGCACCTGGCGCTGGAATTTTGACTATTACTATGTAAACAACGTCTCCATCTTCAGCGGCGGCCACGCGTTCCATTCCATCCTGATCGGCTACAACGGCGCCGTCTATGACGACCGCGTGGGCATCCCGCTGTCCCACGGCTGCGTGCGTATGCTCCCGGACGACTGCAAGTACATCTACGACCTGCCCATGGGCACCCGTGTTGTCATCTATTGACATAGCAATGCTTCAGCAGCTGCGACAGGCGGCTGTAGGGATGGGGCATGCCCCATCCGCTCCGCGAAGCGGCAGACGGTACAGACGATCGAATTTGTACTGATTTGGTAGTTCCCCGGCGGAGGCATGCCTCCGCCCTACAATACAGATCCGTGCGCGCCAGCGCACACCTGTAGCGCGCGGCATCCCTGACGCGCTTTTAAATCCGTGCGCGTCAGCGCACACCACAGTCATTCACCCTTAGCTCTTAGCCCTTCGTCATTCGCCCTTAGTCAAAAATGAGATCATCCCAAGAAAGGAGGAGTTTCGTTTCGTGCGGCGGATCCTTTTGTTTCTTCTCTGTGCGTTGCTGCTGGCCGCGCCTGCGAGCGCCGACGGCGACCGCATCAGCTCGCTGACCTGCGAGGTCACGGTCGATGAAGCCGGCGGCGTGGCCGTCACCGCCACCGCGGAGGTCATCTTCTCCGGCGGCGCGACCGAATTCGTCTTCCCGCTCGGCGTGGACGCCGGGAGCGTCACCGCCTCCGGCGCTGCCTGCAACGAAATGGTGCTCGACGGCGTCGTCTGCGAGGTCTTCCGCAACGACAGCGGCTTCTCCGGCAAGCAGACCTTCCTGTGCTCCTACACCCTCCCGCGCGCCGTCACCGAGACCTCCGACGGGCAGAAATTCACCTTCTCCCCGATCGCGCGGGGCTTCGCCTATTCCATCGACGCGCTGACGCTGCGCATCACCTTCCCCGCAGACGTCTCCGCCCGTCCGGCGTGGTCGAGCGCCTATTACGGCGACGTCATCGACAACTATCTCAACATCCGCGTGCAGGACGCGCTGGTCGAGGCGACCTCCGCCACCGCGCTCAAGGATCACGAGACCCTCACGATGACCCTGCAATTCGCGCCGGACACCTTCTCGCTGCGCCATCTGGCCGGCACGACCGCGTCCGTCGCGGGCATCGCGTTCTATGCGCTGGCGGTGCTGGCGCTGCTTTACTGGCTTTTGCGGCTGCGCGGGCGCATCTACCTGCCCAAAATGCAGCAGACCGTCGACATGGAGGCCACCGCCGGTGAGATCGCGCCCCGGCTTTACGGCGAGCCGTGCGACGTCGCCGCGACGCTTGCCCACTGGGGCAACCTCGGCTACCTCACCCTGCGGCGCAACCGCAACGGCCGCCTGCTTTTGACCAAACAGATGGACATGGGCAACGAGCGCCGGAGCGCCGAGCGCCGCCTGTTCAACGCCATCTTCCGCTACAACGACACCGTCGACGCCTCGACCGAGCGCTTCCGCAGCGTGACGCAGGCCGCGAGCGCGCCGCTGCGGGGCGTCTGGCTGTGCCGGATGTTCCGCGCAAAGAGCGGCTCGCCCCGCCTGCTGCGCCTGCTCTGCCTCGCCGCCGCCGTCCCCGTGAGCCTGCTGATGTTCGACCTGCTGCTCCCGGCGACGTGGGTGCGCTGGGTGCTGCTGCTGCCGCTGATCGCGCTGTCCGTCTTTTTGTGCCTGTGGGTGCAGCGCGGGCTTTCCTGCCTGCTGCGCAAGCCATCGCGGGCGGTCGCCGGAGCGCTCGCGGCGCTGGCGCTGCTGGTTCTGGCCTCCGCCGCCGGCTGCACGGGCATGATGCTGCTGAATCTGCTGCTGCAGGCTCTCTGCGCGCTTACCACCCTCTTCGGCGGGCGGCGCACGGACGAGGGCGAGGACCTGGTCTGCCGCCAGCTCGGCCTGCGCCGCTACCTGCGCCGCGCGGAAAGCTCCGAGCTGCAGCGCAACGCCCGGCTCGACGGCCAGTACTTCTACCGCACGCTGCCCTTTGCCGAGATGCTCGGCGTGGGCGCGGCGTTTGCCAGACGCCTCGGCTCGATGCCGCTTGAACCTTGCCCCTGGCTGACCGACGAGCGCGAAAGCCCCGCCACCGCGCTCGAATTTTACCGCCTGTACGCCGACGTGCTGGCGCAGCTCCGCGGCGAGAACGCGAGCCGGCTCAGCCGCCTGCTCAATCCGCCGCGCTCGGCCCCGCCCGTCGCGCAGCGCCGGCGCAGATAAGGAGAAACCATGGACAACTACCCGTTTTACGCCCTTATTTCCCGAATGCGCTACATCACCCGCTGGGGGCTGATGCGCAACACCTTTTCCGAAAACGTGCAGGAGCACAGCCACATGGTCGCGGTGCTGGCGCACGCCCTGGCGCTCATCCGGCGCGACATCCTCGGCCTGCCCGCCGACCCGGAGCGCTGCGCCACCGCCGCGCTGTACCACGACGCGTCGGAGATCCTCACGGGCGACCTGCCCACGCCGGTCAAGTATTTTAACCCGGAGATCAAGCGCGCCTACAAGCAGGTCGAGCGTGTGAGCGCGGACAAGCTGCTTGCCATGCTGCCGCCCGCCCTGCGCGAAAGCTATGACCCGCTCGTGCACGAGTCGGACGAGACGGTGCTGCCCATCGTCAAGGCGGCGGACAAGCTCTCGGCGCACATCAAGTGCATCGAGGAGCTGAAGGCGGGCAACGCGGAGTTCGAGTCTGCCGCGGCGCAGACCCGCGCCGCCCTCGACGCGCTGCACCTGCCGGAGCTGGACTGGTTCCTCGCGCACTGCATGGACGCGTTTTCCAAAAATCTGGACGAGCTGGAATGACAAAAAAGCCGCTTCGGGCGAACGCCCGAAGCGGTTATTTCTGTTTTTCGTTCCGCGAAGCGGCAGACGGTAAAGACGAACAAGCTTGTGCGGATTCGGTAGTTCCTGCACGCGGCGGGGGCATGCCCCCGCCCTACAGACGATTCTCGATAGATATTTGTAGGGATGGGGCATGCCCCATCCGACCGCGCAGCGGCAGACGGTGCAGACGAACGGGTTTGTACAAATTTGGTAGTTCCTGCATCGGCGCGCCGAGTCGTCTGCGCAGCCGTTGGCGACGAAGGAGCCTTACGGATGCGGCGTACCCCTTGCGGGTGCGCGCCCTACGGCGAGGGTGCGATAGACGATTCGTAGGGCACGACCACTGGGCGTGCCGACCGCGAAGCGGCAGACGGTGCAGACGAAAAGATTTGTACAAATTCGGTGGCTCTGAGATTGCCACAGCCAGTGTGCGCACTGGCTTCGCAATGACAATTGGGGGCAGCGTTCCGCCGCACGCAAGTTCAAAATCCGTGCGAAGCACACCACAGTCATTCACCCTTAGTCCTTAGCCCTTAGCCAAAACGGCATCCCCTGCGGCTCCTGTCGAAGCCTGCACCGGGCGGCAGGAACGCCGCCCCTACTTCTCCCGGTCGCCGCAGGTGTCCGCGACGATGTAGCGCGGGCGGTCCTTGATCTCCTCATAGATGTTGCCGAGATAATAGCCGATGATGCCGAGGCTGAGCATGATGAGGCTGCCGAGGAAGAGCAGCAGGATGATGACCGTCGTGAAGCCGCCGAGGGCGATGCCCATGAACTTCTGCACCAGCGCGATCACGCCCATCACGAGCGAGACAAGCAGCGTCAGTGCGCCGAAAACCGTGACCAGATGCAGCGGCAGCGCCGTAAAGGCGGTGATATTCGACACGGCGTACTTCATCAGCGACCACGTCGACCACTTCGATTCGCCGGCGGTGCGCTCGCGCACCTCGTAGCTGACCTCGGCGGTCGTGAAGCCGACCCACGACGACAGCGCGCGGAAAAACGCCCGCTTTTCGCGCATGGTCAGAATAACGTTGACGGCGCGGCGGTCGAGCAGCTTGAAGTCCGACGCGCGGGACATATCCACCTTGGTCGCGCGGCTGATAAGAGAATAGAAAATCTTTGCCGACAGACGGTGCAGGGCGCTCTCCTTGCCGCGGTCGGCCTTGACGCCCTCGATGACCTGCACGCCCTGCTCCCACAGGCGGTACATCTCGACCAGCTTCTCCGGCGGATGCTGCAAATCGCAGTCGATCACCGCGACGCAGTCGCCCTTTGCGTGCTGCAGGCCGGCGAAGATCGCGGCCTCCTTGCCGAAATTGCGCGAAAAATGCACGCCGCGCACGTTCTTCGCCGCGCCCGACGCGGCCCTGATCTGCGCCCAGGTGGCGTCCTTCGAGCCGTCGTCGACGAAGATCAGCTCGTTTTCGATATCCGCGGCAGCCAGCACCGCAGCGATCTCCCGCGCCGCGACGGGAACCATCTCCTGCTCGTTATAGGCGGGGATCACGACTGACAGCATACGCCGTCACCTCCTGCGAAATACTACTTGTATTTTATTGCCGCGTTTCGCATTTGTCAACCTTTCGCATTGCGCGAAAGCGCGAAAAGTGGTATACTATGTTTGTATTGGGAAGCTCTGAACAAATCGGCTGCGGCGCTCGTCGGATCTTTTGCCGCAACTTTTCGGTTGGAAAACCTTGAAATACACAAAGTATTCCTGCGGTTTTTCAACCTCGATTTGCGACAAAATCTCTCGCCGACCGCTCTTGCAGATTTATTCAGAGCTTCCCTGTTCCCTATTCACTGTTCACTGTTCATGATTCACTGTTCCCTATTTCCTATTTCAGACAGGAGAAGTATCCATGAAAAAGGTTTTAATGCTCGGCACGGGCGGCACGATCGCCTCGGAGATGACGCAAAGCGGCCTGACCCCCGCCCTCACGAGCGAGCAGCTCGTCGCGAACGTGCCGGAGATCTCCGCCCTGTGCGAGGTGACCTGCCGCCAGCTTTTTTCCATCGACTCGACGAACATCACCCCCGCCCACTGGCTGACGATCGCAGGCGCCGTCCGCGAGAGCTACGACGACTTCGACGGCTTCGTTATCGCCCACGGCACGGACACCATGGCCTACACCGCCGCCGCCCTGTCCTACCTCATCCAGTATTCCCCGAAGCCCATCGTCCTCACGGGCGCGCAGAAGCCTATTTTGTTTGAAAACACCGACTCGAAGACCAACCTCGCCGACGCCTTCCGCGTGGCGGTGTCCAACCTGTGCGGCGTGATGATCGTCTTTAACGGCCGCGTCATCCTCGGCACCCGCGCCCGCAAGACCCGTACCACCAGTCTGCAGGCCTTTTCGAGCATCAACTATCCGTCGCTTGCCGTGCTGCAAAACGGCTTCCTGATGGAATATATCCGGCCGCAGGCGCTGCCGCGTCCGGAATTTTACGACCGCCTGAACCCGCGCGTCGGCCTGATGAAGATGATCCCCGGCGCGGACTGCGGGATGCTGTCGTACCTGCTGGAACACAACGACGCCGTCATCGTCGAGAGCTTCGGCGTCGGCGGCCTGCCGTCGTATCAGGGCAGCGGCTTTTTCGACGTCCTGCGCCGCGCAATCGACGAGGGCAAGACCATCGTCATGACCACGCAGGTGCAGAACGAGGGCAGCAATCTGGCGGTGTATGACGTCGGCTTCCATCTGAAAAACGACCTGCACCTTCTGGAGGCGTATGACATGACCACGGAGGCGGCGCTGGCCAAGCTGATGTGGATCCTCGGCCAGACGAGCGACGCCGACGAGATCCGCCGCCTGTTCTGCACGCCCGTGTCGCACGACCTGCTGTATCTGAAGGAGGAGGCGTGATGGATCGTGAACGTCTGGAACAGCAGCTTGCCGGGCTGCCCATCGCGCAGTACGCCTTTTTTGACACGAAGGAGCTGGAATTCTCCCCGCGCATCCGCGCGGTCTGCGAGCTTGAGTGCCCGCGCTACGGTAAATCGTGGGCGTGCCCGCCGGCGGTCGGCACGGTGGACGAGTGCCGCGAGCGCTGCCTGCGCTATCCCGAGGGGCTGCTGATCGTCACGCTGACCGAGGTCGACGACATCGCGGACATGGCGCAGACCCTCGCCACGCGTCCTGACCACGAGGCCGTGACGCACGAGGTCTTCGCCCTTTTGCGCGCGCAGGGGCTGGAGGTCATGGGGCTTTCGACCGATTCGTGCGCGATCTGCGCGCAATGCAGCTATCCGTCCGCGCCCTGCCGCCACCCGGACAAAATGTATCCGTGCGTGGAGAGCCACGGCATCGTCGTGACCGCGCTGGCAGAGCACCTCGGCGTGCCGTACTTATACGGCGGGAACATCGTCACCTGGTTCTCGCTGCTGTTGTTCCGTGAAAAATAAGAAGTGCGCCCGCCGGGCGCACTTCTTATTTATCCAAATAGCAGCGTATACCACACGCCGAAGATCTCGCGCACGAACATCAGGCAGAAAAACGCGCGGTTTGCCGTCCGCGACGGGTAGCACACCGTCTCGACGCCGGCCTGCTTTGCCAGCAGGCTCGCCCGCAGGAGGTGGTACTCCGCCGAGATCACGCCGAGCTTCTCCGGCCGCACGCCGAACTCCCGCTCGATCAGGTCGAGGGAAAAGGCGATGTTTTCCTCCGTGCTCGCGGCCTCCGGCTCCATGCGCAGCCGTGCCGGGTCGGCGCCGCGCTCGGTCAGCCAGCGGTACATACACTCGGCCTCGGTGATGTTCTCGTGGTCGCCCTGTCCGCCGGAGAGGATCAAAATCGCATCCGGATATTCTTCCATGTAACGCTGCGCCGCCTCCAGCCGCTCGCGCAGGGACTGGCTCGGCACGGTGCCGTTCACGCCCGCGCCGAGGACGACAACGAATTCCGCTTCGGGCTCGTCCGCGCCGCCGAGCGACACGCCCAGCCAGACGCCCGTCGCGCAGGCCAGCAGCGCAAGCGCCGCCAAAAGCTCCGCGAGGATATGCGTCAGCCACTTGACGCTCTTGGGAAAACGCTCTTTCAGCAGCTTCAGCACGCCGAAGGCCGCGCATACCGCGCCGGCTGCGAACAGCAGCAAGCCCGCGAAGCCGTAGCCGAAGACGAAAAAGCGGAAGAACACGCCCAGCACGAACGCGCACGCCGCGGCAAGCAGCCAGTAGCGCGCACGCATCAGAACAGATAGCCCTTCAGCACGCGAAGGGTGTTGAGCACCCCGTCCTTATGGCTGCGCTCATAGCCGTGGGAGACGTAGACGCCCGGGCCCATGACGCCGTGGCGCACGTCAAAGCCGGCGGTCAGCGTCGCCTCGACGTCCGAGCCGTAGTGCGGGTAGACGTCGACGGCGTAGTCGGCGTTTTCCTTCTTCGCGGCAGCGATCAGCTTGCACACGACCTCGTAGGAGTACGGCCCGCAGGAGTCCTTCGCGCAGATGGACACCTGCCGCTCGGTGCATTGCAGGCCGTCGCCCACGCAGCCCATGTCCACGGAGATGGCCTCGGTCACGCCCGCCGGAACGGAGGCCGCGCCGCCGTGGCCGACCTCCTCATAGACCGTGACGTGGGCGTAGACGCGGCGGGACGGCGTCAGATTTTCGTCGCGCAGGAATTTGGCGAAGCCCAGCAGGATGCCGACGGACAGCTTGTCGTCCAGGAAGCGGCTCTTGATGTAGCCCTTCTCCGTCACGCGGGTGCGCGGCTCGAAGCAGACGAAATCGCCCGCCGAGATGCCGAGCTTTTTGACGTCGTCGGCGCTGTCGACGCACTCGTCCAGCACGAGCTCGACCGTGTCCCACTTGCGCTGGGTGGTCGAATAGTCGGAATTGACGTGCAGCGAGGCGTTGCAAAGCTGTACCGTGCCCTCGTAGACGCCGTTGAACTTTGTCACAACGCGGCAGTTTTCTCCCTCGGCGTTGTTGGCGTTCATGCCGCCGATGTTGACGACGCGCAGGCGGCCGTTGCCCTTGACCTCCGCGACCATGCCGCCGAGGGTGTCCGCGTGCGCCTGCAGGAGCAGGGCGTCGTTTTCGTCCGCGCCGCCGAGGTCGACAAGGACGCCGCCCTTGACCGTCCGCTTTGCGGGGAAGCCCAGCGCCTCAAATTCGCGCAGGACGAAGTCCGCTGCGTCACGCGTGTAGCCCGTCGGGCTGTCGATCGCCAGCAGCTCGACCGCTTTTTGCACCGCAAAATTTACATATTTTTCCATATCAACCATCCCTCCGATGTTTTTTTCTTCATTATAGCATATGGGGGGTCTATGTCAATAGCAGGGGCAGCGAGAAAAAACAAGTGACCGCAAGTAATACAAGTCGTGTCGGAGCGCTCTCCGGCACAATTATCATGCGCGGCAGAAGAGCGCTTCGTTCCTGCAACTGACCCGGAACCCCATAAAAACAGAAAAAAAGAAAAGAACGATCCGCGTGCCGAGAGTTTTCGACACGCGGATCGGGTTATATTGGGGGCAGGGCACAGAGAACAGAGAATAGTGAATAGAGAACAGATATGGTGTGCTTCGCACAATCCAAATGTAGGGATGGGGCATGCCCCATCCGTCCGCGAAGCGGCAGACGGAGGAAACGAACAGATTTGTACAAACTCGGTAGTTCCTGCACCGGCGGAGGCATGCCTCCGCCCTACAAATACAAATTTGTGCGCTTGCGCACACCTCCACTATTCGCTATTCACCATTCACAATTCACTATTCACTAAAACACATGGCGGGCATTCCGCCCGCCATGCTCCATATCAGTTCTTCGCCTTCGTCGCGATCTCGTACAGGCACTTGGCGATGAATTCGTCCGGGGTCATGGCGCCCAGATCCTCGCCGCCTCTGGTGCGGACGGAAACCGTACCGTTTTCCATGTCGCGGTCGCCCACGACGAGCATATACGGGATCTTCTGCAGCTGCGCCTCGCGGATCTTATAGCCGAGCTTCTCGCTGCGGAAGTCGCCCTCGGCGCGGATGCCGGCGTCGCTGAGCTTTTTGACAAGGCCGTCGGCGTAGTCATGGGCGCGGTCGGTGATCGGCAGCACCTTGACCTGCGTCGGCATCATCCACAGCGGCAGGGCGCCGGCGTACTTCTCGATCAGGTAGGCCAGCGTGCGCTCGTAGCAGCCGAGGCTGGTGCGGTGGATGATATACGGACGGGCCTTCTTGCCGTTTTGGTCGGTGTATTCCATGCCGAAGCGCTCGGCCAGCAGCATATCGATCTGGATGGTGACGATGGTGTCCTCCTTGCCGAACACGTTCTTATACTGGATGTCCAGCTTCGGGCCGTAGAACGCCGCCTCGTCGATGCCGACGGTGTACTTGACGCCGAGATCATCGAGGATCCTGCCCATGATCTCCTGCGCCTCGTTCCACTGCTCCGCGGTGCCCTCATATTTATTGTTGGGGTTGGCGGGGTCCCACTGGGAGAAGCGGAAGGTGCAGTCTTCGAGCATACCGACCGTCTCGAGGCAGTATTTCGCCAGATCGAGGCAGCCCTTGAACTCCTCCTCGAGCTGGTCGGGACGCAGGATCAGGTGACCCTCGGAGATGGTGAACTGGCGCACGCGGATGAGGCCGTGCATCTCGCCGGAATCCTCGTTGCGGAAGAGGGTGGACGTCTCGCCCAGGCGCATGGGCAGGTCGCGGTAGGAGCGGGCGCGGTTCAGATAGACCTGATACTGGAACGGGCAGGTCATCGGACGCAGGGCGAAGCACTCCTTCGTCTCGTCGTCCGGGTCGCCGAGGACGAACATACCGTCAAGGTAGTGGTCCCAGTGACCGGAGATCTTATACAGCTCACGCTTGGCCATGAGCGGCGTCTTGGTGAGCAGGTAGCCGCGCTTCTGCTCCTCATCCTCGACCCAGCGCTGGAGCAGTTGAATGACGCGGGCGCCCTTCGGCAGCAGAATGGGCAGGCCCTGACCGATGACGTCGACGGTGGTGAAGTATTCCAATTCTCTGCCGATCTTGTTGTGGTCGCGCTTGCGGGCCTCCTCCTGCTTGCGCAGGTACTCGTCCAGCTCCTCCTTCTTCGGGAAGGCGACGCCGTAGATTCTTTGCAGCATCTTGCGGTTGGAGTCGCCGCGCCAGTAAGCACCGCAGCACTGCGTCAGCTTGAAGGCGTTGGCCTTGATGCGGCCGGTGGAGTCGAGGTGCGGGCCGGCGCACAGGTCGGTAAATTCGCCCTGCTTATAGAAGGAGATCACGGCGTCTTCCGGCAGGTCGTTGATCAACTCGACCTTATAAGGCTCGCCCTTGGCCTCCATGTAGGCGATGGCCTCCTCGCGGGGCTTTTCCGAGCGCTCCAGGTGCAGGCGCTCCTTGCAGATCTTCTTCATCTCGGCCTCGATGGCATCCAGATGCTCCTGCGTGAAGGAGAAGTCGGAATCGAAGTCGTAGTAGAAGCCGTTGTCGATGGACGGGCCGATGGCCAGCTTGACCTGCGGATACAGGCGCTTGACCGCCTGCGCCATGACGTGGGAGCAGGTGTGCCAGTAGGTCTTGCGGTAGGCTTCGTTTTCAAAGGTGTACAGATTTTCTTCGGACATGGTTGCTTCCTCCTTGTTTTGTTACGGGGCAACAAAAAATCACCCCCGAAATACTTCAGGGGTGAGAAAAATCCCACGGTTCCACCCTGCTTGCAGCGCAAAAACGCACTGCCGCTCGTTCACGCGGTAACGGGCGCACCCGTCCCGTCCTACGCAGGCAAACGCCCTTCGGACGGGCGGCTCGGAAGTGGTTACGCGGCGGACGGACACAGGAGCTTTCACCAACCGCTCCCTCTCTGTCTGCCCGAAAAACCGCCGTTTTTCTTCGTCACAGCCTCTTTGTTGCCCCCAATATAGCACTTTTTTGCCCGGTTGTCAAATGGTTTATTTTCAACTGATTATGTTAACTGTTTTGTAACCATTTCACAAGATGTAGTGGCAAAAATGCGCATAACTCCGCCCATATAGTCGTTGCGGCGCGTTTACATAATTGAATCAAAAGTTTGTAATATTCGGGAAAATTACGAAAATACTTGACAAATCCTAAAAAAATGTTATAATATACCCGTCGTTACAATATAGTAACAATAGTTTCACCCCCGAAACCAACCACAATCGAAAGGAGGATACTCTGATGCACAGAACGGAAAAACAGAAAAATAAGCGCGCAAGGCCCCTTCGCAGGCTTCTGGTCGTGGCCCTCATGGTCGCGGCGATCGCGGCTGCGCTGTCGCAGACTGTTTTTGCACAGAACAGCTACGTCATCACCGACGGAGATCGCGTAACGGTTCACAAGTCTTACAGCACCGACCCCGACGTCGTGCTGGATGAGGCGGGCATCGAGCTGAGCGAGGAGGATACCTACACCACGACCTATAATGACGGCGTCGGCCGCATCGACATCCAGCGGATGCAGATGGTCACCGTCGTCAACCGCGGCGAGCCGAGCGTCATCGGCACCTACGGCGAGACGGTCGCCGCCCTGCTCGGCCGGCTCAACATCACCCTCGGCGCCAACGACATCCTCTCCTGCGACCCGGACGCCTTGACCTACGACGGCATGACCGTCGAGATCGTCCAGCGCGAGATTCGCATGGAGGAGCGCACCGAGACGATCCCCTGCCAGACCAACTATTTTGAAGACCCGGAGCTTGACCCCGGCACGGAGCTGGTGCTCATCGAGGGCGTGGACGGCGTTGTGACCTATAAGACGCAGATCGTCTACGAAAACGGCGAGGAGATCTCCCGCGAGGTCGTCAGCGAAACGGTCGAGACAGAGGCCGTGACGCGTCTGGTCGTCAAGGGGCCGGACCGCGCCATCGACGACCAGCCCGACGATCCGGATCATCGCGTGCCCGACACCGTCGGCGTCCTGCCCGAGAGCAACGATCCCGGCGAAAGCGGCGCCACCGAGGGCATCGCCAACGGCACGATCACCACCTCGACCGGCATGACCTACACCTACACCGACACCCTGACCGTCACCGCCACGGCCTATTCCTGCGAGGGCCGGACAGGCATTACCTACAGCGGCACGGTCGCCCGCGTCGGCGCCATCGCTGTCGACCCGAAGGTGATCCCGCTGGGCACCAAGATGTACATCGTCTCCAACGACGGCCAGTATGTCTACGGCTACTGCACCGCCGAGGACACCGGCGGCTCGATCAAGGGCGCCCGCGTCGACCTGTACTTCGACACCTTTGCCGAGTGCTGGGAGTTCGGCGTGCGCACCTGCACGGTCTATATCCTCGGATAAGTGAAGCTCCCCACAGGGACGGACGCCATGTCCGTCCCTGTTCGCATTTTTTGAAGCTGTAGGGCGGGGGCATGCCCCCGCCGCGTGCAGGAACTGCCAAATTCGCACAAACCCGTTCGTCTGTCCCATCTGCCGCTTCGCGGTCGGCACGCCCGGTGGTCGTGCCCTACGATCCGTTGAACGCTACAGCCGCCGTAGGGCGCGACGACCCGGCGCGCCGGTGCAGGCACCGGTGTTTGGCTAAGAGCTAAGGACTAAGGGTGAATGGCTGATGTGTTCGCTGCCGCGAACGATTTTGAATTGTAGGGCGGGGGCATGCCCCCGCCGCGCAAATTGCATGCACTCCGACAGAACCCGTAGGGCGCGACGACCCGGCGCGCCGGTGCAGGCACTGCCGTTTTGGCTAAGGGCTAAGGGCTAAGAGTGAATGGCTGATGTGTTCGCTGTCGCGAACGGTTTTGAATTGTAGGGCGGGGGCATGCCCCCGCCGCATGCAGGAACTGCCGACTGCGTACAAACTTGTTCATCCGCACCGACGGCGGACACATGTGTCCGCCCTACATTTTTTAAATTGTGCGAAGCACACCACAGTCATTCACCATTCACCCTTAGTCCTTAGTCCAAAGAGGCCTTCGCAGGCGCGTCAGGGATGCCGCGCGCTACAGCCACCGCAGGACACATTTCCTGTTCACCATTCCCCTTGCAAATTCTCCCCTTCTCTGTTAAAATAACGGCAAAGAGGTGTTTTCCATGCTCGACGTCTGTAATCCGCAGGTCATGCGCGGCCTGCTGGCCGAATTCGGCTTTCATTTTTCCAAATCCAAGGGGCAAAATTTCCTGACCCAGCGCTGGGTGCCGGAGCGCATCGTCCGCGAGAGCGGCATCGACCGCTCCTGCGGCGCCGTCGAGATCGGCCCCGGCTTCGGCCCGCTGACGCAGGAGCTGTGCCTGCGCGCCGGCAAGGTCGTCGCGCTGGAGCTGGATACCACCCTGCGCCCCGTGCTGGAAAAGACCGTCGGCGCGTTCGACAACCTCGACCTCCGCTTCACCGACGCGCTCAAGACCGACCTGCCCGCCCTCGTAAAAGAGGCTCTGCCCGGCCTGACCCCGGTCGCGTGCGCGAATCTGCCCTATTATATTACCTCCCCCGTCCTGACCAAGCTGCTGGAAAGCCGCTGCTTCGCCGCCGTGACCGTCATGGTGCAGAAGGAGGTCGCCCTGCGCATCTGCGCAAAGGCCGGCAGCCCGGACTATTCGGCCTTCACGGTGCTGTGCAATTATTACGCCGAACCGAAGCTGCTGTTCGACGTGCCGCCGGGCTGCTTCATGCCGCAGCCGAAGGTGACGAGCGCGGTCGTTTGCCTGAAAACCCGCCCGCAGCCGCCCGCCGACATCGCGGACGAGGCGCTGTTCTTCCGCACCGTCCGCGCGGCGTTCGCCATGCGGAGAAAAACCCTGCTCAACTGCCTCTCGGCGGGCTTCCCGCAGAAAAGCAAGGCCGAGCTGACCGAAATTTTGCAGTCCGTCGGCATCGCCCCGACCGCCCGCGGCGAAACGCTGGACATTCCCGCCTTCGCCGCCCTGTCCAACGCCCTGAGATAAGGAGTTTTCCATGTTCCGGACCATCTTCCTCGACCTCGACGACACCCTGCTCGATTTCGGCATGGCAGAGCGCGTCGCCATCACGAAAACCTTCACCGACATCGGCATCGCGCCGACGCCCGCCCTGCTGCAGCGCTACAGCGAGATCAACCAGTCGCAGTGGGAGGCGCTCGAACGCGGCGAGATCACACGCGAGACCGTCCTGATCCGCCGCTTCGCCATTTTGTTTTCCGAACTGGGCACGGCGCACGACCCCGCCGCCACCGAGGACATCTACCGCGCCTACCTCGGCGTGGGGCACTATTTCGTGCCCGGCGCGGAGGAGCTGCTTGCCTACCTCGCGCCGAAGTACGACCTGTATCTTGCCTCGAACGGCGTCGCGCAGACGCAGTATTCGCGCCTGGAGAGCGCCGGCATCGGCCATTATTTTAAGGATATTTTCATCTCCGAGACGACCGGCCACCACAAGCCCGAACGCGCCTATTTTGACTACTGCTTCGCGCACATCGACGGCTTCAACCCGGCGCGGGCGCTGATGATCGGCGACAGCCTGACCGGCGACATCCTCGGCGGCAAAAACGCCGGTATCAAGACCTGCTGGTTCAATCCGAAGCACAAGCCGCGCCGCGCGGACATCGTGCCGGACTTTGAAGTTGACCGTCTGGATGCCCTGCGGCAGCTCCTGTGAAAAATTTTTCGGGAAAACAGCAATTTGTACTTGACTTTTGTGAAAAATTGCATATAATTAGATATGCGTTTCGGCGCAAGGCATCATAGCGGGTTTGTGTAATGGTAGCACACCGGACTCTGACTCCGTTTGTGAGGGTTCGAATCCTTCACCCGCTGCCATGTAAAAAAACTCTTTTGTCTACCAGACAAAAGAGTTTTTTTACAATGATATCCGTTCCTTGCGGAACGGGTGATATACCCTGCGGGTATGATATCTGCTTCGCGGGTGATATACGCTTCGCGTATGAAAGGAACGGATATTATATCATATTTGCAGCGCAAATATATCATACAGCGTAAGCTGTATATCATATCGCCAACGGCGATATATCATAAAAATGAAGATATGATTCTTGTGAAAGAAGGTGCTTTTATGTCCGAGAACAGATTCTTATCGCTTCTTGCCGCACCGCAAAGGAGAATGCGAAATGATTTACGGCGTCATTGATAAGAAATATGTATCTTTTCACTTTCCTTTTCCCCATTTACGCACCGTTATACTGCCCTATGGAAGAAAAAAGCACGTTTCGGCGTGCTTTTTTGGGCGAAATAAATCCCTTTCGGGATTTGTGAGATGCGCGGCTCGCGCATGAGGGATTTATTTCACTTCACAATCTGTCTTTTCTGCTGTATAATCAGTTCGATAAACTTGAATTTGACGAATTGAGGGAGGATATGTGATGGAACTCGCTTTTGATAATATTACC
>CAZVSJ010000029.1:0-19029 GCA_964629755.1 uncultured Oscillospiraceae bacterium
ACTTCGGCGAGAACATCGTCCTCGACGACGAGATCGACATGGAGTGGATGCGCATTCCGCACTTCTACTACAACTACTACGTCTTCCAGTACGCCACGGGCTACGCCGCCGCGATCGCCCTGTCCCGTCGCATCCTGCGCGAGGGCGAGAGCGCCGTCAAGGACTACATCGGCTTCCTGTCCGGCGGCTGCAGCAAGAGCCCCATCGACCTGCTCAAGGGCGCGGGCGTCGACATGAGCACCACGAAGCCCGTCGAGGAAGCGCTGGCGCTGTTCGGCGAGCTGATCGACGAGATGGAAGCGCTGATGCAGGAGTAAGCCATGGCGGAGATCTTCGTCCCGACGCTGCACACCTTTGAAAATAACAACATTTTCACGGGGAGCTGCGGCAGCCTGCGCTTCCGTATCGAACCGAAGGTCGTCATGGCGACGCCGAAGGAGGTCGACCTTGCCGCAAGCTCCATGCGCTGCGAGCTGTGGCACGGGGAGAAGTGCTATGAGCTGAGCGAAATCGAGGCAGAGCGCACCTACCCCATGAGCGACGAGGGTCGCGCTGAAATGAAAGCGTGGCTTGAGGAAAACGCAGAATAAACAACTTGCCGGCGTCCGCAAGGACGCCGGCTTTTTATGTCGGTTCTCTTGACAAAACGGTGAAGCCGTGGCATACTGGAATTGGTCCACCGGGGAAAAAGGAATATGAGATGGAGGTGAGGCGTTGCTTCAAATGATGAAAGGCAATTTCGATGTGAAAAAACGGGCGGTTTTTCTTGCCGTGTTTCTGCTTGTGGTGCTGGTTTTGGAATTCCTGCCCTACGCGTCGGGCTACTATTACTATGATGACCCGTTTACCCCGCACTGGCGCTGGACGTCCTATTTTGGTATCGGGCTGCCGGAGTTCTTTCTCTTCCCGGCGGGCATTTTGACCGTGCTTGCGACGGTGTATGCAGCCCTTTTCGCCGCCTGCCGGAAAACGGCGCTGCGAATTCTGACTGCTTTTACCGCGACGCTGGCGTTCGTAGCCAGCCTGCTCCTGCAAATCGAAGGTGACCGGGTGTGCCTGCTCGGTATTCTGATCACCGCCGGGCTGCTGCTCGCGGCGGTGGGTGCGCTGTTCGGCTTCCGCAAGCAGACCGGGCAGAAAAAGGCGAAATAAACGGTTGGAAATCCATCAAAAAATGTGACGAGGAGGAAATGGAATGAAAAAGCGGATCGCGCTGCTGATGTTGGCAGCCGCAATTCTTTTTGGCATGACCTTTCTGCCATGGGCGATGCATACCGGGCCGACGGACAACGGCTTGCCGCGTTATGTAAACTACTACCAGACCATTTTTTCGAGCGGCAACGTCTTTATGCCGATTTCCGGCGTCCTGACCGCAATCGCGTTTCTTGCCGCGCTGATGCACCTGACCGGCGAGCGGCACGGCAGGCCGCTCACCTGCGGCGTCCTGCTGCTTCTGGCCGCCGGATGCACGGTCGCCGCGGTGTTTACCCCGCTTTCCGCTTCGTTCACCGTCCTGACGGTCGTTATCACGCTTGGGCAGGCGCTGTGCGGCGTTTTTGCTCTGCTCGGCTGCCGCGCGATGGCGCAGGAGGCGCAAAGGCCCGCCGGGTCGAAGACGCCCGCCGCCGCCCTGACCGGCGCGACGGTGCTGCTGGTGGTGCTGGCGTGCCTGCCGTGGGCGCTGCGCCTCGCCGCGGAGTATAAGGGGCACAACGGCTATTCGGATTACTTTACCAGCTTTATGTACATCAAAAATTACTGCGTGACGGTCTCCGGCCTGCTCACTGCGCTTGCGCTGCTCTTCGCGCTGCTGCATCTGTTCGGCGCGCTGCGCGGCCGGGCTTATACCTGCGGCATTTTGCTGGCGCTGGCGGCGGCGTGTACGCTGATGAGCTTCCTGTTCCGCATGGAGGGGTCGTTCACGCTCCTGACGGTCGTCATTACGGTCGGTCAGGCGCTGGCGGCGGCGTATGCCCTGTGCGGATGCTGCGCCAAAACCGCAAAAAACGAACTGTAGGGTGGGGGCATGCCCCCGCCGACCGCGCAGCGGCGGATGGTGGAAACGAACAAGTCTGTACAAAGTCGGTAGTTCCTGCACACGGCGAAGGCATGCCTTCGCCCTACAGCGTGGAATAAAAACTGCCTGCGTTCCGGCGGAACGCAGGCAGTTTCTTGTTTCAGCATACGCCGATGGCGGCGGTCAGCGCCCGGACGATGTCCGCAAGCGGCAGACTGGGCGCGTTTTCCTTCGCCTGTTCGGGCAAAAACGGCACATGAACAAAGCCGACTTTCGTCTGCGTGCCGTCGTAAGCGTGCAGCAGGGAGAAAAGCACGTCGTTGCAGACGAAGGCGCCCGCGGAGTACGAGAGCGCGGCGGGAACTCCGGCGTCCCGTATCGACGCGACCATCGCCCGGACGGGCACGGTCGAAAAATAGGCGGCGGGCGCGTTTTCCACCACGGGGACGTTTTCCGGCTGATTCCCGGCGTTGTCCGGGATGCGTGCTTCGCGCAGATTGATGCCGACGACCTCCGGCGTGACGCCGCTGCGCCCGCCGGCCTGCCCGATGCACAAAATCACGTCCGGGTGCAGCGTCCGCGCAGTCTCCAGCACCGTCCCGGCTGCGCGGCCGAAGACGGTCGGGATTTGGAGCTTCGTCAGCTTGTAGTCACCGAGCGTCTCCGGCAGCAGACGCACGGCCTCCCACGAGGGGTTGACCGTCTCGCCGCCGAAGGGCTCAAAGCCGGTGATAAGGAGCTGCTTCATCAATACAGGTAGGCGTAGTCGTTCTTAACCGTGCGGATGAAGCGGGCAATTTCGTCCGGCAGGGTGTGGTCGCTTTCGATGTCATACACGCCCTCGGTGAACAGGCGCACGCGCACCTTGCCGTCGGGCAGGACGCAGAAGCCGAAGTTCTTCGAGTCGTCCATGTCCTTCTCGGTCTGGAAGAGGGTGAATTTGTCCTTGCACGGCTCGGCGTTGTACGGGCAGAAGGCGGTGCAGTTGCCACACTCGTTGCACATCTTGTCGACGTGCAGAATCTGCGTTCTGCCGTCGGCCAGACGGATGACGACATTGGCGCGGTTCGGGCAGACGTCCGCGCAGTTCTGGCAGACGGTGTTGCAGCTCAGGCAGCGGTCGCCCTCGCACTTGACCTCGCTCGCCATGGCGAGGATGCCCTTCTTGGCGACGGCCTCGGCCTCGGTCGGGTAGGCGGCCAGCGGGACAGTGTATTCATGCTTCTTGCCGATGACGATCTCGGCAAAGCGCGCCGCGTCCGCGATGCCCTCGACGACGGTGGCAGGGCCGCGGGTTGCGTCGCCGGCGACGTAGACGTTTTCAATATTGGTCTTAAAGGCGGGACGCTTCTTCGCGTTCAGCTCGATGCCGTTGGCCGTGAACAGGGCGTCGTCGACCTGCTCGCCGACGGCGGAGATAACGAGGTCGCAGGGGATCTCGACCGTCTCGCCCGTGGGAACGGGGCTTCTTCTGCCGGAGGCGTCCGGCTCGCCGAGCTTCATCTTGTCGCAGATCAGCTTGCCGTCTGCCTGCGCGACGGGCGCGACCAGCTCCAGGAACTCCACGCCGTCCGCGATCGCCAGCTCAAGCTCCTCTGCGTCGGCGGGCATATACTGCTTCGTGCGGCGGTAGACCAGCGTCGAGGACTTCGCGCCGGCGCGCTTTGCGACGCGCGCGGCGTCCATGGCGGTGTTGCCGCCGCCGACGACGGCGACGTGGCCCAGCTCGCCGCCCTTGCCGGCCTTCATCTCCTGCATCCAGCCGATGACGCCGCGGACGTTGCCCTCAATGTCGAGCTTGCCGGGCTTCCACGCGCCGACGGCGTAGAGGATGTGGGTGTAGCCGTGCTTTTTCAGAACCTCGACCGAGGGGGCCTCGGCGTTCAGGCGGACCTCCGCGCCGTAGGCGAGCATGAGGTCGATGTCGCGGTCGATGGCGGCGCTGCTGATGCGGAATTCGGGGATGACGTGGCGGACGATGCCGCCGAGCTTGGCCGTGCGCTCAAACAGGGTGCAGGGCACGCCGGCTCTGCCGAGGAAGTAGGCCGCGGCGATACCCGTCGGGCCGCCGCCGATGATGGCGGCCTTCTTGCCCTCGACGCGGGCGGGCTTCCGGATCGAAGCCATCAGGGCGTCGATGCCCTTTTCGGCGGCGAGCAGCTTGGTCGCGCGGATCTGGACGGATTCGTCATAGAAGTTGCGGCTGCACTTGCCCATGCAGCGGTGGGCGCAGATCGTGCCCGTGATGAAGGGCAGGGCGTTTTTCTCGGTGATGAGCTTCAATGCGTCGTTGTAAAGCCCCTTGCGGCACAGCTCGATGTATTCGGGAATGTCCTGCGCGATGGGGCAGCCGCCCTTGCAGGGCGCAATGTAGCAGTCCATCCAGGGCACGCGGTCGGCGTTCTTGCGCGAGGGCAGCGGCTTGATGGGCTTGACGTGGTGGTAGTCGGTGCGGCAGTCGAGGGACATTTTGGCGATGGCGTCGGTGTCCGTGCCGTCGAAGGGCTTGAATTCCATCCCCTCGACCTTTTTCGCCATCTGGGTCAGGCGGTTGTAGCCGCCGGGCTTCAGGATGGTCGTGGCGACGGTGATGGGCCAGATGCCCGCGGCAAAGAGCCTGTCGCAGTTGAAGTACTCCGCGCCGCCGGCGAAGGAGATCTTCATCCTGCCGCCGAACTGCGTGGAAATGCGGCGGCACATCTCGATGGTCAGCGGGAACAGGGCGCGGCCGGACATATACATCTCGTTGTTCGGCAGCTCGCCGCGCGTGGTGTCGACGGGGAAGGTGTTCGACAGCTTCAGGCCGAATTCCAGACCGGCTTCGTTCGCCAGCGCCTGCAGGCGCTCGAACATCGGCACGGCGTCCTTCCACTGCAGATCCTCGTTGAAGTGATGGTCGTCGAAGACGATGTAGTCATAGCCCATCGAGTCGAGGATGCTGCGGGCGTCGTGGTAGCCAAGGATAGTCGGGTTGCACTTGACAAAGGTGTTGACCTTCTTCTCGGTGATGAGGTAGGAGGCGATGCGCTCGATCTCGTCGGGCGGGCAGCCGTGCAGGGTAGAGAGCGTGACGGAGCGGGAGACACGCGGGGAGATGTTCTCGATGAACTCCGCCTCCTCGGGGAACAGCTCGGTCAGGACGGCCTTGCACTCGGCAAAGATGGGCGCACGGGTCGCGTCCTTCATGGATTCGATGTAGTTGTCGACCTTTTCGCCCTTGATGCCCTCAAGGTCATAGCCGACGGACATATTGAACACGAAGCCGTCCGGATCGCCGTAGCCCCAGACCTTCGCCATGATCTTGAGCGCGCACCACGCCTTGATGTACTCATTGAGTGCCTGCCCGACCTCCAGCTCGGTCGACCACTCCTGGTTGTAGCCCTCGTCGTCGGCCAAAATGCACGGACGCGGGACACAGGCGGCAAGCTCCTCGCCGTCCATCTTCTGCACGGTCTTGACCTCGAAGAAGCGGGCGCCGGCGACATAGGAGGCGATGATATTCTGCGCAAGCTGGCTGTTCGGGCCGGCGGCAGGACCGAAGGGCGTCTCGATCTTCTCGCCGAAGATCGGCAGGGTCTTTGCGGGGTCGGCCTTGTAGGCGGTGTGGATGCCGAAGACCGTGCCGCTGTTCTTGCGCTCGGTGACGACCCAGCGCATCAGGTCCTTAAAGGGGATCGGATACATTCTTTCAGACATGGTGGTACCTCCTTAATAGGTTTCGTTGTTGAGAGCGCCCCAGAGCTTCTTGGCCTCTTCCAAAATGTGGGCGTTGACGGCCTCCTCGTCGATGCCGATCAGCTCGCGGTCCTTCATCAGCAGCTTGCCGTTGGCGATGGTGGTCTGGCACTGGCGGCCGGTCATGCCGAAGAGCATATGGCCGTCGATGTTCGCGTCGGAGAACGGGGTGTAGGGCTTGTAGTCCATGACGATGACGTCAGCGGCGGCGCCTTCCTCAAGCACGCCCAGTTTCGTGTCAAAGTAACGTTCGCCGATCTTGGCGTTGTTCTTGAAGAGCATATCCGTGACCTCGCACCAGCCGACGTTCGGCAGGCAGGCGTTCTGGCGCTGGGCGCACAGGGCAACCTTGATGGACTCCAGCATATCGTTCGTGTAGGCGTCCGTGCCCATGCCGAGCAGGATCCCTGCTTTGTAAAGCGGCAGGACGGGGCAGGTGCCGACGGCGTTGCCCATGTTGGATTCGGGGTTGTTGACGACCATTGTGCCGGTGTTCTTGATCAGCTCGATCTCGGCGGAGTTGACGTGGATGCAGTGGCCGAGGATGGTCTTCGGGCCGAGGATGCCGTGGTCGTGCAGGCGCTGGACGGGACGGCGACCGTAGTTTTGCAGGGAGTCGTAGACGTCGTTCATGCCCTCGGAGACGTGGATGTGGTAGCCGGTGCGGCCGTTGTTGGCCTCGACCATGCGGTCGAAGGTCTTGTCCGAGATCGTGAACAGGGCATGGCCGCCGAACATGGCTGCGAGCATCGGGTCCTTTTCTTTTTCGCAGTAAGTGATGAAATCAGCGTTTTCCTTGACAGCCTGAATGGACTTTTCCTCGCCGTCGCGGTCGGAGACCTCATAGCACAGGCAGGAGCGGATGCCGAACTGCTTCGCGGATTCCGCGATCTGGAACAGGCTGCCGGGGATCTCGCAGAAGGAGGCGTGGTGGTCGAAGATCGTCGTGACGCCCTGCTTGATGCAGTCGATGTACAGCGCGTCGGCGGAGGCCTTCGTGCCCTTGAGGGTCAGGCGGCGGTCGATGGCCCACCACGTTCCGTCGAGCACCTCGTAGAAATTGGTGGGGTTGTTGCCCTTGATGGACAGGCCGCGGGCAAGGGCGGAATAGATGTGCGTGTGGGCGTTGATGAGGGCGGGCATGATGACGCCGCCCTTGGCGTCGATGAACTCGGCTTCGGGGTATTTTGCCCGCAGCGCTGCGGTCGTGCCGACCTCCTTGATCTTCGTGCCGTCGATCACGACGCCGCCGTCGGGCAGGTAGGGAAGCGTCTGCGAGCGGGTGATGAGCTTACCGTTGGCGAGAATGTACATATTGTTTACCTCCTGTAAAAGATTCGGAAAAACAAAAATGGGGATGTGAACCCAAAGGTCAACATCTCCACTCAAGCATACCTGAGTGATAGTCGGAAGCCCGTGCGCGAAGCACTTCGTTACAGCTATCAATCTTCAATTACGATACCATTATATCGGATTTTTTTCCGAATTGCAACGGGTTTTTCCTTGCTGATTTTTACAAATCTTGCGGCTCAATTTTGAGCATTTTGCACGGAAAGCTTTACAATCCGCAAACGACCGTGTAAAATAGGCGTAGCGGCGGCTATCAGCCGTCCGCCGAAAAAAGCCGTGAACAGGAATTCCGTAGGGCGCGACGACTCGGCGCGCCGGTGCAGGAACTACCGGCTGCGTACAAACCTGTTCGTCTGTACTGTCTGCCGCTTCGCGGTCGGCGGGGACGTGTCCCCGCCCTACATCCTTTGACATTCGGAATGAAATGATGAGGAAATTCAGCATGATATCCAAAGACCCCTTTGAAATACTTATCTGAAAGAGGAAACTATATGACAGAAGTATCCATTGTGCGCTGCGCGGACTATACGCAGGCCGAATGCACGCGGGCGCTGACGGAGGTATTGGAGCCGCTGGGCGGGCTGGACTGGGTCAAGCCCGGGATGAAGATCGTCATTAAGGCGAATCTCGTCTCCGCGATGAAGCCGGAGAAGGCGGCAACGACCCACCCGATGCTGCTGGCCGCGCTGACGCGGCAGCTTGTCGCGCGCGGCGCGTCGGTCGTGATCGGTGACAGCCCCGGCGGGCTTTATAATGCGGCGTTTTTGAACCGCGTCTACGCCGCCACGGGAATGCGCGAGGCCGAGGACGCGGGCGCGGTCTTAAACCATGATTTTTCGCAGAACAACGCCGATTTCCCCGACGCGCACGTCGCCAGGCACTTTACCTACACCGCCTACTTAGACGGCGCGGACGCGATCATCAGCTTTTGTAAGCTCAAAAGCCACGGCATGATGTCGCTCTCCGCCGCGACGAAGAATCTGTTCGGCGTTATCCCGGGGACGATGAAGCCCGAATACCACTTCCGCTATCCCGACCCGATGGATTTTGCGGGGATGATCGTCGACCTCAACAGCTATTTCAAGCCGCGCCTGTTTCTGGTGGACGCGGTCGAGACGATGGAGGGAAACGGCCCGACGGCGGGCACGCCGCGCTACATGGGCGCTTTGCTGGCGGGCACGGACTGCCACAAGACCGATCTGATCTGCGCGAAGCTGATCGGGCTTGACCCGATGGCTGTGCCGACGCTCCGCGCGGCGGCGAATTTCGGCCTCTGCCCCGAAAACGCGGACGAGGTCGCCGTCTCGGGCAATGTGGAAGAATTTGCGCTTGCGGATTTTCAGCGCATCGAGCGCAAGCGCAGCCTGCAATTTGAATCGCTCCTGCCCGGCAAGGCGGGAAAGGCGTTCGGAAAAATCGCGCAAAAGGCGCTGCGCTCGTCGCCGCGGCTGAAAAAGAAGGAGTGCGTCGGCTGCGGCCTGTGCGCGAACGTCTGCCCGGCCAAGGCGATCGGGATCGTCGAAAAAAAGGCGCACATCGACAAGAGCAAGTGCATCCGCTGCTTCTGCTGTCAGGAATTCTGCCCCAAGGGGGCGATGAAGGTTCACCGCCCCCTGCCGGCGCGGATCCTCAACCGATAACAGCATAAAACCGGCTGCCGCAGGGAGCGTGTCTCCTTGCGGCAGCCGGTTTTTCAATTCTGATTGTTGCGGAAGACGTCCGCAACCTCGGTGATGGTGATGTAGGCGGTGGGGTCCTGCTCGTGGACGACGGATTTCATGTGCGCGATCTGGAAGCGGTTGACGACGAAATAGACCACGGTCTTCGGCGCGTTGGAATAGCCGCCGGAGGCTTCGATCTTTGTCAGCCCGGTTTCAAAGGTCTCCATCAGCGCCGCGCAGACCTCGTCGGGACGGGAGGTGATGATCATCGCGGCCTTCGAGCGATCCAGACCCTCGACGATGAAGTCCACGGTCTTGAGCGCCGCGCCGTAGGTGACGATGGAGTAAAGCGGCAGAATCCAGCTTTGCAGCGCCAGCCCGCAGATGATATAAAGCAGCAGGTTATACAGCATCACGAAGGTACCGACGGTGATATTCAACCGCTTGGCGAAGATGACCGCCATGACCTCGACGCCGTCCATCGCTCCGCCGAAGCGGAGGGCAAGGCCGCTGCCGACGCCGGAGATCAGACCGCCGAACAGCGCGCACAAAAGCAGGTCGGTTCCCGCCAGCGGCGAGGCCATGCTGACGTCGATGGGCAAAACGTCCGTGATGAGCCACGCGCAGAGGGAATAGACCGCGACGGAGTAGATGGCGCAGACGGTGAAGGTCGTGCCCTGCCGCTTCAGGCCGTAGAGAAACAGCGGCACGTTCAGCAGCAGGAGAAAGACGGACAATGGCAGCGGCGTGACCTGCGATAAAAGCATCGAGGTGCCGGAAATGCCGCTGTCATAGAGCCTGACGGGCGCGAGAAAGACCGTGACGCCAAAGGCGTTGATCACTCCCGCGACAGTCAGCATGAGCAGTTGCGATGCCTTGAGCTTTGGGGGTGAGAGCTTCATGGGTGCCTCCTTCTTTATTTTTGCAGATATGCGTCGCAGACCTTGCGGGCATTCTCTGCGACGAGTGCTTCGTCCACGCGGGTCAGACGACCGTTTTCGACGGTGATCCTGCCGTTTACGACCGTATAGTCGACTGCGCCGCGCAGGCCAACCGTGCCGAAGAGGTTCTTCGGGTCATAGGTCGCGCCGACCAGCTCCAACCGGCGGGAATCGACCATGAACAGATCGGCGCACTTGCCGACCTCGACCGAGCCGATGTCCGTCCTTCCGAGAAGGGAGGCAGAGCCGCGCGTGGCCATTTTCAGCACGTCGTAGCCCGACGGGGCTTTTTTTGACGAATTGAGGCGGTGCAGCAGGAAGCAGACGCGGATCTCCTCGAGCAGGTTCGAACCGTCCTGCGAGGCAGAGCCGTCCACCGCGAGGCCGACCTTCACGCCGCGCGCGAGCATATCCGGGATGCGCGCGATGCCGGACGAGAGCTTCATGTTGGAAATCGGGCAGTGCGCGACGCCCGTGCCCGTCTGGGCAAGCAGATCCAATTCCTCGTCCGTGAAGTGGATGCCGTGGGCGTACCAGACGTCGTCGCCGATCCAGCCGAGGGACGCCATATACGCCAGGGGGCGCAGGCCGCAGCGCTCGAGGGTGTAGTTCTCCTCGTCCTTCGTCTCGCACAGGTGGGTGTGCAGCCGCACGCCGTACTGTCGCGCCAGGATCGCCGACTGCCGCAGCAGCTCCGCCGAGACGGAGAACGGCGAACAGGGCGCAAGGACGATCTGCCGCATCGAGCCGAAGGACGGGTCGTGGTAGGCGCCGATTACGCGGACGCAGTCTTTCAGAATTTCGTCCACGCTCTGCACCACGCTGTCCGGCGGCAGGCCGCCGTCCTTGACGGACAGATCCATGCTGCCGCGGGAACAGACCATGCGCATTCCCAGCTCGTCCGCGGCTTCAAATTGCGTGCCGATCAGGTCGCCCGCACCCGCCGGGAAGACATAGTGGTGGTCAAAGCAGGTGGTGCAGCCGTTTTTCATCAGCTCGCCCATGCCGGTCAGCGAGGAATAGCGCACGACCTGCGTGTCGAGGTTTTTCCAGATCTCGTAAAGCGTCTTGAGCCAGTCGAACAGCTCCATGTTCTGCACCTGCGGGAGATTGCGCGAAAACTGCTGGTACAGGTGGTGGTGCGTGTTGATGAGGCCGGGGTAGCACAGCAGGTGGGTGCCGTCGATCTCACGGGCGGCGTGCTGCGGCAGATTTTTGCCGATGGCGCGGATGACGCCGCCTTCACAGTAGACGTCCACGCCGCGCAGCACCGCGTCATTGTCGTCACAGGTGACAAGGGCGGAGAGGTTGCGGATCAGCAGATCGGACATGGGAAAGCCTCCTTTCAAAAATTGCGGTCAGTCGACCTTGACTTCGCCGGCCAGCACGCGCTTGTAATCGTCGTAATTCCTGCGCAGCAGGGCGGGCGTATCCAGCTCGTAGGGGCACTTGGCCCTGCACGCACCGCAGGAGATGCAGCCCTCGATCTTGCGCATCTCGGCCTGCATGGGCGGCGCAAGCCAGTCGGCGGAGGGTGCGCGGCGCAGCATCAGCGACATTCTCGCGCACTGGTTGATCATGATGCCCGCCGGGCAGGTGGGCACGCAGTAGCCGCAGCCGCGGCAGAAATCGCCTGTCAATTCGTCGCGCTCTTTTTCGATAAAGGCGCGCAGCTCGTCCGTCAGTTCGGCGGGACGGTCGAAAAACGCGAGCCATTCGTCCAGCTCGTGTTCGCGCTGGATGCCCCAGATGGGCAAAACGTTGTCAAACTGCGCAAGAAAGGCGAACGCGGCGGCGGAATTTGTGATGAGGCCACCGGCAAGCGCCTTCATGGCGATGAGGGTCATGCCCGCGTCCCGGCACTTTTCCACGAGCGCCAGCTCGCGCGGCGAGGACAGGTAGCTCAGCGGGAATTGCAGCGTCTCATACAGGCCGGAGGCGATGGCCTCCTCGGCCACGCCGATTTTGTGCGTCGTGATGCCGATGTGGCGGATCTTGCCCTGCTTTTTCGCCTCGAGCATACATTCATACAGCCCCGTGCCGTCGCCCGGGCGGTAACACTGCGGGACGCAGTGGAGCTGGTACAGGTCGATGCTCTCGCGCCTGAGCAGGCGCAGCGAGGTTTCAAGGTCAGCCCAAAAGCCCTCCGGCGTGCGGGACTCGGTCTTGGTGGCGAGATAGATGCCGTCCCAATTCCCGCCGAAGGCGAGGCCGAGCTTTTCCTCGCTGTCGGAATAGGCGCGGGCGGTGTCGAAAAAGCGCATCCCGCCGTCGCGCGCACGGCGCAGAAGATGTACGGCGGTCTCGTTGTCCACGCGCTGGATGGGCAGCGCGCCGAACGCGTTTTGCGGCACGGTGATATTGCCGCAGAGTGTCACGGTCTTCATGGTTCTTCCTCCGCTTTTTTCTTTTAGTGTAGCACAGCTTGGCGCGATTTTCAACGGAAAAAGCGGCGTCCGCGGACGCCGCTTTTTTATCAGGCTTCGGCAGTATGGCGCTTCTTGCAGGCGCGGCTGATGAGCAGTCCGGCAAGGCCGACGACAAAGGCGATGCCGCCGCGCAGGGCAAACAGCACGGCAAAGTGCAGCAGAAGGGCCGACAGTAGCCCCACGATGGGCGCGGAGACGAACAGCGACACAACGCACAGCGCCAGCGCCACCGGCAGATACAGGCAGCCGAGCACCAGTATGGTGACGAAGATCGCGGGCAGGCAGGCGGGGATGTTCGCGCGGTTGACGATAAGGATCAGCGCCAGCATCAGCACGCACAGGAAGATGGCCAGCCCATAGCCGAGGGGGGAGAGCGCAAACCGGGTCATGCCGAAATCGGCGTCCAGAAAACGTTCCAGACGGGAGGCGGACCTGATGTTGTCAAAATCGAAGGAGGCGTCGAGGTAGGAGAGGAACCCCTCACGGCTGATGCCGTTGCCGTAGATGTTGCTCGCCAGCTCACGGTTGTCGTCGAAGAAATCCGCGATGTCCTCCGCCGTGAGCGGGATCACCGGCTTGTTTGCGACAAAGTAGTCGGTGTAGCCGGCCAGCGCGTGCGCAACGGCCTCCTTGGCCTCGTCGGAATCCAGAATGTTCTGCAGATCCTTGCCGCTGAAAGCATAGGTGAGCGGCGCGGGCATGACGTTCCAGAGGTATTCGGCGAAATCGTATTCCTCGCCGTCGACCTCGACCGAGGCGCGGCGGAAGTCGGTGTCTTTCAGCACGGATGCATAGGTGTCCTCGTTGAGCGTGCAGCGCAGCATGCCGACCGTGCTGGCGTAGAGGAAAAACAGGGCGAAGAACAGGCACAGGATGACCGTTGCCGCCTTCGTGCCGCCGGAGGGGACGGGACGGGATTTGCGCTCCTTGCCGGGCTTCGCGGGCGGCGCCTGCGGCGGGACGGGGGGCGCATACCGGGGCGGGACGGGCTGTGCAGGCCGGGCGGGCGGCGCGTACTGCGGCGGCGCGGGAGGCACATACTGCGGTGCGGCAGGTGCTTCAGGCTGTGCCTCCTCCGGCGGGAAGATCGGATCGAGGGTCGGTTCCTCCGAGAAGATCGGCGCAGCGGACGTTTCCTCCGCCGGGAAGACCGGCAAAACGATCGTTTCCTCCGGCAGCGGCTCGGCCGGGACGTCATCCTCCGGCGGCAGCGGCGCGGCCTCCGGCATGGAAGCGGGCGTCTCGACCGGATCGGGGAAGACGACGGGCGCGTTGGGCGCGGGCGTCCACTCGACCTGCGGCTTTACAGGCTCGACCGGCGGCACGACCGGCTCAACCGGCACAGGCTCAGACACCCACAGCGGTGCGCCGCACCGGGAGCAAAACCGGCTGTCGTCGGGATTCGGATTTCCGCATTTGCTACAGAACATGATAAAGACCTCGCTTTCCATGATACTTTTCATTATTTTACCATCGCCGGGAGAAAATTGCAATCCATTTTGTGGGGTTTTAACCACCGGAGCGGTCGATATTGACGGGGGAGCAGAACATCACGATGACGATGTCGGGCTGCAGCTCGTCGCGGTAGGCGTCGAGGCTGCCGTCAAAGTTGCCGTTGGCCTGCCGCACGTCGATCATGTCCAGACGACTGCAAAGCAGCGACAGGTAGGGCGCGACGACGGTGGAATACGAGTCGTGGATCAGCAGCACGCGCGGCCCGTCGGGATTTTGCAGGTTGGTGATGCGCGTGAGCGGGCGGTTGCCGCAAAGCACGGCCTCATAGAGGCTGGCGGCGTAATAATCCGTCTCGGAGAGCATTTCGCGGTCGAACATCACGGCGGAAAAATCGCCCTGCACGTCGACGCCCCTGTCCGGATGCTCCACCCGCAGCTCCGTCTCGAAATCGGGCAGAACGAGGGTGAATTCGTCGGGCGAAATGTAGCCCCGCGTCACCTTGCGCCCCTGGGTGCCGAGATAGCGGTTGGGCAGGGTCGTTTCGGAGAAGCTGTCCGCCGAGAGAAGCGAGGCGTCGAGGTCGAAGCCGCGCTCGTTCACGGCTTCGGCCACAGTCTGCGCCGCCCAAAGCCCGGCGGCCATCGTCCAGTGGTGGTCGGTGCGGAAATACAGCCCGTAATGCGACAGACCGTCCTCGTGCAGCGCCTGCCGCAGGTCAAATGTGTCCACGCCGCCCGCTTCGAGCAGGGCGAGGTGGCAGTCGAGGTTCTGGTTGATGTAGCTCAGCTCACCGGGCGGCATTTGGTCGTCATATTGACAGACCTTCTGCGGCACCTGCACATACAGAAGCGGGATGCCGGCGTCCTCCGTCGAGCCCGCGAAGCGCACGACGCTGTCTGCGATCTGCGACTGTGTCTGCGCGTCGGTCTGCTCGACGATGGTCGTCAGGTAGCCGTTGTTCAGCAGGACGATCTCATCGGTTTTTGTCTGGAAGGTCGCCCGGCGGAACGCGCCGCACAGCTCCAGCAGGCGCTGCCGCCCAAAAAGATAGTCCCGGCTGCCGTCGAGCCGCGCCTGAAAGGCGGCGATCCGGTCGAGCACGGTCTGCTCCCGCGCAGGCGCCTGCGCCTTTTCGGGCGCGGGCGTGTCGAAGGGGTAAAGCGCACGCCAGTCGACCGTCTGCGCGGTCTCCTGCGGCGCTTTTTCAGCAAAAAACTCGCCGTAGAGCATCGAGCCGCCGCCGAGCAAGAGCAGGGCAAGCACGCAGACGCACAGCAGATTGGTGGGGGAGAATCGTTTCATAGCCTTTGCCTCAGAAGTTAAAATAGATGAACGGGTCATAGGTGCTGCTCAGGATGAAGCCCACGGTCAGCAGGAAGACCAGTAGCTGGAACAGCGCCGCGAGGTACTGCGCGGCGGGCTTTTGCGCAAAGCGCCGCTTTTTCAGCCACGGCACGAGCGGGAAGCTCAGCACGCAGCCGAGCAGGAAATAGACGAAGCCGTTCGTGAGGGCGCTGCTGGTCGCGCCGCTCCAAAGCCCGCAGGGCGCACGGAAGCACAGGGCGCGGAAGTATTCGCCCGCCGCGCCGAGCGAGACGGCGCGGAACAGCACCCAGCACAGCCCGACCGCCAAAAGCGTATAGACGCGGCCCAAAAGGGACGGCAGACGTTGCAGAGGCGTGTATTTTTCGAGCATCAGCAGGACGAAATAGGCCAGCCCCCAGAGCAGGAACGTCCAATTCGCGCCGTGCCAGAGACCCGTTAAGAGCCAGACCACAAAGAGGTTGAACAGATGCCGCGCCGGACGGACGCGGTTGCCGCCGAGGGGGATGTAAACATAGTCGCGGAACCAGCTCGAAAGCGAGATGTGCCAGCGCCGCCAGAAGTCGGTGACGCTCCGCGCGGCGTAGGGATAGTTGAAGTTTTCATTAAAATGAAAGCCGAACATCCGCCCGAGGCCGATGGCCATGTCGGAATAGCCGGAGAAGTCGAAGTAAATTTGCAGGGCATAGGCGCCCATGCCCAGCCACGCAAGGCCGGTGGTCAGTGCGCCGCCGTCAAAGGCGAGGTCGGCGGTTTTGGCGAGATTGTTCGCCAAAATGACCTTTTTTGCCAGCCCCCAGAGGAAGCGGCGCAATCCCTCGGAAAAATCCGTCCAGCTTTCCCGCCGCGAGACGATCTGCTCCGCGACCGTCTCATACCGGACGATCGGCCCGGCGATGAGCTGCGGGAAGCAGGCGATGTACAGCCCGACGTGCAGCAGGTTTTTCTGCGCGAGGGCGGGCTTGCGCTTGACGTCGATGACGTAGGACAGCGCCTGGAAGGTGTAAAACGAGATGCCGATGGGCAGCTCCAGCCCCGCCAGCGGCAGCGTCAGCCCCAGCAGGTTGTTGCAGTTCGTGATGGCAAAATCGAGGTATTTGAACACGAACAGCACCGCAAGGTTGAACACGGCGGCGCAGGCGACGACGGCGTTGCCGTTCTTCCCGGCGCCGATGGCAAGGCCGAACAGCCAGTTGACGGCGATGGAGGCGAGCATCAGAAGGACGTAGACCGGCTCGCCCCACGCGTAGAACGCGACGCTTGCGAGGAACAGAAACCCGTTGCGGAACGCGCGGCCGCGCACAAGGGGATTATAGTAGACGAGCAGCGTCAGGGGCAGAAACAGAAATAGAAAGGTGGCGGATGAGAAAACCATGATTCGATCCTCAGTCGGTGGGAAGATTCTTAAGCGGGCTGTGCTGCACGGCGGCGCGGCGGGCTTCCTCGTGCAGTGCGCGGATGACGGCGGCGATTTTTTCGTTGGTGCGCTCGATCTCGCCCAAAAGCTCGTTTGCCGACACGCGCAAAACACCGCTGCGGAGCGCCGAGAGCTGGATGAGCGCGTCACTCGTCGCCACGCGGACGCGGTAGTTCTTGCCGATCCTGCCGACGAGCGTCTCAATATAGAGGTCGGCGCTCTCGTTCTCCTTCGTATAGACCACGCGGAGATTGTCGCGGCGGGTCTTCGCGCCGAGGCCGCCTTTGACGCGGTAGCTGTCGAACACGACCACCGTCTCGCAGGGGTGGTAGCCGCAGAAGTTGCTTAAAATGTCCAAAAGCCGTTCTCTCGCGCCGGAGAGGTCGGTTTGCGCCTGTTCGCGCAGACCGTCCCACGCGAAGATCATGTTGTAGCCGTCGACGATCAGGTATTCCTGCCGGCGCGGCGGGAGGGAGACTTCCTCCTGCGATCTCTGCACGGGCGGGCGGTAGAGCGTGCGTTTGTCCGGGCCGAACTCCCGCTCGATGATTTTTTGCAGCTCCCGCTCGTCGAGGTCGACGTTCTGCGTGCGCACGCGGACGGGCGGCGGCACGTCTTCCTTCGCCTCGCGCAGGACGCTTTCCAAGTGCATATAAGACGGCACATCGTTCCATTTGACGTTCATGCCGGCACCGTGGGAGCAAAAGACGGAATCGGGGGTGTTATCCAGGTCGGCTTCGGGGTCGTAGGCCGTTTCTTCGATGATTTTCTGCGCGTTGTGGCAGGGGGCGTAGCCCTCGACCTCACAGACGAGCTTGCCCTGCCCGCGCGTGTAGGCGACGACCTCGGACATATAAGACTGCATCTCGGCTACGGGCGCGCTGCCCTCCAAAACGGTCAGAGCCCCGTCCTGCTCCGGCGCGCCGAACGTGCCGCCCATGGCGCGCAGGTCGTTGATGGCGCGGCCGAGCTGCGCCGCGGGCACGCTGAGGCGGAAGCGGTAGTAAGGCTCCAAAAGGACGCTCTGCGCCTGCATCAGCCCTTGGCGCACGGCGCGGTAGGTAGCCTGACGGAAGTCGCCGCCCTCGGTGTGCTTGAGGTGGGCGCGTCCTGCCGCAAGGGTGAGTTTCATGTCGGTGACCGGCGCACCGGTCAGGACGCCGAGGTGCGTTTTTTCCTCCAAATGCGTCAGAATCAGACGCTGCCAGTTGCGGTCGAGGACATCTTCGGAGCAGAGGCTGTCAAATTGCAGTCCGCTGCCGCGCGGCAGGGGAGCGAGAATCAGATGTACCTCCGCGTAATGGCGCAGCGGCTCAAAATGGCCGACGCCTTCGACGGTGTTCGCGATCGTCTCGCGGTAGGAAACGCGCCCGCCGTCGATGGTGACGTCGAGGTCGAAGCGCTCCGAGATCAGCGCCTTTAATACTTCAATCTGCACCTGCCCCATGAGCTGCGCGTGGATCTCGCGCAGGCGCTCGTCCCAGACGATGCGGAGCTGCGGTTCCTCTTCTTCCAATTCGCGCAGCTTGGGAAGCACGGTGCGCACATCCGCGCCGGCGGGCAGGCCGATGCGGTAGGTCATCACGGGCGCAAGCAGCGCGGCCTTGCCCTCCGCCTGCGCGCCGAGGCTGTCGCCCGCCAAAAGGGAGGAAAGTCCCGTGACCGCGCAGACCGTACCCGCCGGGGCAAGCTCCGTCTGCACGAAGTCCGCGCCGGAATACAGGCGGATCTGCGTGACCTTTTCCTCGACCGGTTCGCCCCCGCGCGGCGTATAGGAAACCGCAGCACGCACGCGCAGACTGCCGCCCGTGACCTTCAAAAAGGTCAGGCGGTTGCCCTGCGCGTCGCGGGCGATCTTATAGACCCGCGCGGCAAATTCGTCCGGGTAATACGGCTGGACGGTAAAGCGCTCCAAAGCGGAAATCAGCTCGTCCACGCCGTCTAAGCGCAGCGCCGCGCCGAACAGGCAGGGGAAAAACTTCTCCTGCGCCCAGAGCGCGGCGACCGTCTCGTCCGGCAGGCTGCCGTTCGTCAGGTAGGCGTCCAAAGCCGCCTCATCGCAGAGCGCAATGCTGTCAAAATCGCTCAATTCCGCGCATAATTCGCTCAAATGCGTCTTTGCGTCCTCCAACAGGCGCGCCTTGTCCGCGCCCGGGAGATCCATTTTGTTGAAAAACAGCAGCGTCGGGACGTGGTAGCGGCGCAGCAGCTTCCAAAGCGTCTCGGTGTGCGCTTGCACGCCGTCCGTGCCGCTGACGACCAAAACCGCGTAATCCGGCACGGTCATGGCCCGCTCCGCCTCCGGCGCAAAATCGACGTGACCCGGCGTATCAACAAGCGTGACGCTGAGCCGCTCCGTCTGAAACCGCGCCTGCTTGGAAAAGATCGTGATGCCCCGCGCGCGCTCCAGGCTGTGATTGTCCAAAAACGCGTCGCCGTGGTCGACCCGGCCGAGCTGCCGGCGCTGGCCGGAGCGGTAGAGCAGCGCCTCGGACAGCGTCGTCTTGCCCGCGTCCACGGGCGCGAAAATGCCTAATACGATATGCTTCATCGGAAAATAAAAGAAGGTTGCGGCATAATTGCCTCCTGTGTCTTGCAAGAACGGTGATCCTGCGGTATAATGCAAATATACGAAAGGAGAGAAGCGAATGTTTTCACTCAAGCCCTATTTCCCGCCCGATTTTTCCGAGGCGAGATTTCA
>CAZVSJ010000030.1:0-11676 GCA_964629755.1 uncultured Oscillospiraceae bacterium
CCGATGGCGATGCCGGTGTCAGCGCGGGTCAGCGCGGGCGCGTCGTTGATGCCGTCGCCGACCATGGCGGTCTTGCCGGATTCGCGCAGCGTGCGGATGGCCGCCTCCTTGCCGTCGGGCAGGACGCCTGCGATCACGTCGTCCACGCCGGCCTGCGCACCGATGGCGCGGGCGGTCTTTTCGTTGTCGCCCGTCAGCATCACGACGCGGATGCCCATGCGCTTCAGCTCCGCAACGGCCTGCGGGCTGTCCTCCTTGATGACGTCCGCGACCGCGATCGTACCGAGATAGCGCTTGCCGAGGGCGAACAGCAGCGGCGTTTTGCCCTGCTCCGAAAGCTGCTCGGCCTGCTGCACGGCGGCGACGGGGAGGGAAAGCAGACTGCTGAGATACCGCAGACTGCCGCCGACAAGCGTCTCGCCATGTAATTTGGCGGACAGGCCGTTACCGGGCTGGGCGGTAAAGTCCGTGACCTCCGGCGCGTCAATATTCCGTTCGGCGCATTTTTGCAAGATGGCCTTCGCCAGCGGATGCTCACTTTTGCGTTCGAGCGCGTAAGCGGCCTTGAGCAGAAGTTCCTCGGTGTACGTGGGCAGAAGATCGGTGACCTTCGGTTCGCCGCGCGTGATCGTGCCGGTCTTGTCGAGTGCGACGATCTGTGTCCGGCCTGTCTCCTCCAGGGAGAGAGCGGTTTTGAACAGGATGCCGTTCTTCGCGCCGACACCGTTGCCGACCATGATCGCGACCGGCGTGGCAAGCCCCAGCGCGCAGGGACAGCTGATGACAAGCACCGAGACACCGCGCGCCAGCGCAAAGCTGAATTCCCGCCCGACGAGCAGCCAGACAAGTGTCGTGACGACGGCGATGACAATCACCGCGGGCACAAATACGCCGGAGACACGGTCGGCGAGCTTGGCGATCGGCGCCTTGGTCGTTGCCGCGTCGCTGACCATCTTGATGATCTGCGACAGGGTCGTGTCCTCGCCGACGCGCGTCGCCTCGCACACGAGGTAGCCCGATTGGTTGACCGTTGCCGCGGAGACACGATCGCCGCTAGTTTTGTCAACAGGCAGGCTCTCACCGGTCAGCGCGGATTCGTTGACGGCGCTGCTGCCGTCGAGCACGACGCCGTCGACAGGGATGCGCTCGCCGGGACGCACGGCAAAGCGGTCGCCCTTGCGCACCTGCCCGATCGGTACGGTGACTTCGGCGCCGTCCTTAATCAAAACGGCGGTCTTGGGCGCAAGGCGCATCAGGCTTTTGAGCGCGTCCGTCGTTTTGCCCTTCGCCCGCGCTTCGAGCAGCTTGCCGACGGTAATCAGCGTGAGGATCATGGCGGCGGACTCGAAATAAAGCTCGTCCATATAGGCCATCGCGGCCTCGCTGCTTGCGGTCATGGCAAACAGCGCGTAAACGCTCCAGAGAAATGACGCCGCAGCGCCCAAAGCCACGAGCGTGTCCATATTGGGCGCTCGTTTGATCAGCGCCCGAAAGCCGCTGATGAAGAATTTTTGATTGATGACCATGATGAGCGCCGAGAGCAGGAGCTGCACCAGCGCGACAGCGATGTGATTGCCCGCAAAAAATGCAGGGAGGGGAAGCCCAACCATATGCCCCATGGAAAAATACATCAGCACAAGGAGAAAACCGAGCGAGGCAAGCAGGCGGCGAAGCAGGCGGGGCGTTTCCTCGTCCTTCAGTGCGTTGTCTTGCGCAGCGGTCGGCTCTTTTTCGCCCTGCAGGGCCGCGCCGTAGCCTGCGGCCCGCACCGCGGCGATGACGTCCTGCGCGGGGACGTCACCCTCGACGCCCATCGAATTTGTCAGCAGGCTGACGGAACAGCTCTGCACGCCCGGAAGGGCGGAAACCGCCTTCTCCACGCGCGCACTGCACGCAGCACAGCTCATGCCGGTAACCGTATAATGCTGCATCTGTTCGCTCCTTTCATTTCATCAGCTTTTGAAGCGTCATAACCAGCTCGTCGACGACCTCGTCCCGGCCGTCGCGAATGTCCTGCACAACACAGGTGCGGATATGCGAGGCCAGAAGCTCCCGGTTAAACGCGTTGATGGCGGCTGAGACCGCCGCCGACTGGACGAGAACGTCCGTACAGTAGGCGTCGCGCTCCAGCATCCCCTTGATGCCGCGCACCTGCCCCTCGATGCGGTTGAGCCGGTGCAGGAGGGAGCGCAGCTCATCCTCCGTGCGCAGCTTTGTCCTTCCGCTGCAACAATTCCACTGTTCCATAGGATTTGCACTCCTTTTTCTTCTATTCGTCTGTATTATATACCCTATGGGGGTATATGTCAAGAGAAAAAAGGGGATAGAAATGTATTGCAATACGCGAAAAAAGCTGGTATACTAAAGACGCCGACATGAAAAATTTAAATTACCGCATTTCAAAAACGAGATGTCGGTCAAGGCGCCCGGACCTCCCTACCGGGCGCCTTGTTTTTTGCAGAACAAAGGCAGAGCTGAAAAGCTCTGCCTTTGTTATAGATTGCGGACGATGCCGAAGACAACAAGCGCTGCGCAGGCGGCGTACAGACACGCGGATTCTGCGCGGGTCGCGCGGAGGGTGCCTGCCTTGACGTAACGGACGGAAAGCCGCACCGCCAAAACAGCGCCAAACGGGAGCAGCACGCAGATGGCGGGATTTGCCGCCCATGCGCCGCGAAAGTCCAGCCGGAGCAGGCTCAGGCACAGGTGGGACACACCGCAGCCGGGGCACAAGTACCCCGTCAGGGCGCGAAACGGGCAGGGAATCCAGAAGCCGAAGGTGGTGCAGACGAGGGCATAAAGCCCGCCTACCAAAAGCAGCAGCCCATAAAAGCGCAGCAGGCGCAGCAGTCTGCGCTTAACGGAGGGTTGCAACCTTGTTCAGCTCGTTCTGGATCAGCGCCCAGACGACGATACTGCCGCCGACAAGCGAAATGATGAGGTATAATGTCGCGCAGCTTGTGTCGACCTCGCCGGTGTTGCGGTTTTTGATGTAGGCGATCTTTTCGCCCGCCTTATATGCCCAGTAGATACCGTAGATGCCGCAGGTGACGAAGGTCAGCAGCGCGACCATGCCGCCCGACGGCTCATCCGTGCGGCAGCTTGCGGTGTTGAGATCGTCGGCCAGACGAACCAGCCAATAGATGCCGTAGATCCCGCAGGTGACGAGGGAGAGAATGATGCACATGGCGATGTCGCGCGACTGGATCGGCACGCGGTAGCGGCCGCCCTGCGGGAAGCCGTTGGGCTGGTATCCGTTCTGTTGATAGCCATTCTGTTGGTAGTTGTTCTGCTGGTAATTGTTTTGCCAGTTGTTATTCTGCTGATTCTGATTCGGCTGCTCCTGCTGCGGCGCGGAGAAGGGCGCTCCGCAGTTGGCGCAGAATTTATAGCCGTCGGGACAGCTCGCTCCGCATTTCGGACAGATCATCCTATTCACTCTCTTTCTGATTGGCTTGGAGTAATACTGCTTCCTGACGAAAAGGTCAATCAAGAATCCCGTGTGCTGTGCACACGGCGGTATACCAATCTGATGTCATTATAACGCTGCGCGGCGACACTGTCAATACACCGCTGCGATAAAACACCCGCGGCAGCCCTCCGCAGAGGAATGCCGCGGGAACGTTTATGTGCTCAGACAGGTATAGATCAAACGCATGAGCAGCGTGCCGACCTCGGCACGCGTCGCGCCGTCACTGGGGAAGAGGTGGGCTACCGTGCCGACAGGGCGACCGCCGATCAGCTTTGCGCCGACGGCCCAGGCCATGGCTTCCTTGGCGTAGTCAGAGACCTGCGCATGATCGGGGAAGAAGGCAAGATTGCCGGAGGCGGAGACAGAATAGCCCTTCGCCTTGACATAGCGATAGAGGATCGTTGCAATTTGCTCGCGGGTCACGGTATCGTCAGGCGCAAACCTGGCGCCGCCGATGCCGCCGACGATGCCGTATTCGCTGGCCCATATAACGGCGTCGGTGTACCATTGGCCCTCCGGCACATCGACAAAGATATTTTCTGCATTGACCGCCTGGCAGCCGTCGAGACGGTAGAGAACCGTAACGAGCATGGCGCGGGTCATGGTTTCCTCCGGCCCGAAGATGTCCGCCGCGACGCCGTACATCAAATCATTATAATAGGCAAAGCAGGCTGATTCATAATACCAGCTCCCGTCCTTAACATCCGTATATGGCAGCGGGAGTGTGAGATATACGTTTTGGCACGGATAGCCGGCTTTCTTTGCATAGGTTTCGCCGTAGGTATACGGGAAATAGAGCAGCGTGGGGGAGGTCGTGTCCGGCTTCGGGTTTGAATCGATGCAGGTCACGCTTGGCGGAATGACAAAGGTGTGCGAGTGGTATGCGTGGATCACATCCCAGCGGATCGTTGTTACGGGACAGCCTTCGATCTCAAAGGGTGGGAAGAGCGGCAAGCTATAGGCTCGTGTCAGTGTTGCTTCGCCGTTTTGCGTGACAAAGCCGAAGCCTGCGTAGACACCTGTATAGAGGCCGTCTTCGGTGCGGTTGACGACAAAGCGGCATTGCGGGGAATGATCCAGCGCATATTGCAGACCGACGGTGCCCTCGGCGGCGTAGATCGTGCCGCTATAAATGACGTTTTCGCCGATCTGCGTGACCGACGCAGGCAGCGTCAGGTAGATGTTGTGATTGATAGAATAAAACGCATGGCGCCCGATCTCTTCAACGCCCTCTTTGATATAAACGCTTTTCAGCTTGTTCGCCTGCGCAAAGGCACTCGTGCCGATGCGCCGGACGGTGCCGGGGATAATGAGATCGACAACGCTGTCGCTGCTCATATCATGTGTGACATAGGCGTGGTCGCCAATCTCCGTCAGGGGTGCGCCCACGACCTTCTCCGGCAGCTCGAGCAGCGAATTGCCATCGTAGATCAGCTCGATAAGCCTGGCCTCTCCGTTCTCGATCCAGTAGGTTGCACAGTTGTCTACAATGACATAGTAGCCATTCGACGCGGTTGCCGGGCACGCACAGCACAGGGCACAGAGCAGCAGCGAAAGTGCGATGCATATCGTTCGCTTCATCGCGGCCTCCTTTTAGTTGTTTTGGATATAGTCGAGGAAACGGCACAGCATTGCAGCGAATTGTGCGCGCGTGGCGTGCTCCTGCGGCGAGAGTGTGTCGGCGCTTGTTCCGTTAATGATGCCGCTGGTGACCGCCCATTTCATCGCATCGACGGCATACGCGCTGACGCTTCCGGCATCGCGGTAGGCGGAAAGAGAGCCGTTGGTCAGACAGGGAAGCTTACAGAGCTGGGCGTAGCGGTAGAGAAATGCGGCGAGCTGCTCCCGCGTGACGGGCGCGTCGGGGGAGAACTCGGTGGCTGAGGTTCCGTTGACAATGCCGTAATAGCGTCCCCAGTTGACCGCATCGGTGTACCATGTGCCCTCCGGCACGTCGGTAAAGCCGTAGCGCCACTTGAATTCGTAGACGCCGGTGAGGTTGGCGAGCACCTTAACGACCATGGCACGGCTGGTGGACATCTCCGGCTCGAAGGTCGTCCGCGACGTGCCGCCCATCAGCTTGTACCAATACACCTCACGGACATAATCGTGATACCACGCGTTTCGCGGTACGTCATGGAAGGGCGTGGTGCTCATGTCGTAGAACTGCAGGCCATACAGCCTGGCGTAGCGCTCTGCGTAGGTGCCGGTCACGCCGTATATTTCGCTGAAATATTCGTTTGGCGGGCAGACATATTCCACGTTCGGCGGAATAAAGAGCTTCCTCGGCCCATCGTCCCAGGGGAATGCGCCGTTCTCCACAACGCGGATGTTATTGCCGAGCTTTAAGATTTCCGGAGAGCAAAGCGGATAGGCACCGGCGGCGATGCGCACAAGCGGATAGTCTTCCACATAGTCAGGCAGGGTCGGAATGCCGCTGGCCGACGTGGGTGTGATGAGTGAATGAACCAGCGTGGCTTCGCCGTTTTCGATTCCGTATACGCCGTGCGAATCAATGACGTATTCCTTGCCCTCCTGCAGGGCGCAGAACCATTTGTTCTTCTCCTGCGCATACCTTTCCGCGTCCGTGTCGGGGTAGCCGATGAACACGGTAATACCGCCGCCAATGTCTCCGAACGCTCCGTTATCGCGCCGGATGGTCACGCTGGGCGGTAAATATAGCGAATACAGTTTTGGGCAGCCCGAGAAAGCGTTCCAAGAGATCTCGATCGGCTGGTCGGGGAGATAGACCGCCTCCAGAAAAGTACAGTGACTGAACGCCTCGCCGCCGATGAGTCGGAGCGTCTCTGGCAGTGTCACGCTTTGAAAACGGCAGTTCTCAAAGCCGCAAAACAGTTTGGTCACGGGATAACCGTCAACCTGATCGGGAATGATAAGATCGTCCGGCAAAAGCTCCGACGTGCCGCCGTATACATAGACGCAGTTTGCGGCAGGCAGGACGCGGTAGGAGATGCCGCTGCGCATCGTGCGGTAAGCCAGCGGGTATTCTTCGCCGGTAAGGATATTCGCGAAGGGAATACTGTTTTCTGCACAGTATACGGCCATCTCCGTATCGGGATAGCCGATAACGCACCCGACGCTTTCTGCGTTGATGCAGTAGCTGCACGTCGTCAAAGAGGCAGGAACAGTCAGCTCAGACAGACGGCAGCCATATAGCGCCTTGTTTCCGAGGGTGGTCAGACCCTCGCTCAGCGTAATGGAGGTGATGCCGCAGTCTTCAAAGGCGCTGTCGCCAATCGTGCGCAGCGCGGGCGGACAGACCAGAGATCCGATCCGGCAGCCGGAGAAGGCGCCCTTGTTGATCACATAGAGGTTTTGCGGGAGGGTTAGATCACCGAAGTCTGTACCGCTGAACACATAGTCTCCGATATATTCCAGTGAAGCCGGAAGGTTTACGCTGCTGACTTTGCCACCGTCGGCGGCGTGTGATCCGATGATGCGGATCGTGTCAGGCAGGGTCAGAGAGGTGATCCCGGCGCTATTGCACGACTCCGGCGCGAGAGCGACAACGGGGTAGCCGCCGAGAGTGTCCGGGACGGTAATATCACCGCTGCCCGTACATTTGCATACCGAAGCTTCGCCGCCGGTCAGAACGTATTGAAAATCTCCCTCAGTCAGGATCTCCGGGTCGACCGGATTGAAGAGATACTCATCGAGATAATAAACCCGAGAATAGGAGGATTGCTTCTGAATGAGCGGACAACTGCGGTAGCCGTAGATTTTTGTACCGGAAGGGAAATAATCGGCCCAACCGTCATCCCGGAGCGTGTCCTTGCCGTAAAGGACAACGATTTCCAGCGGCATATTCAGCTGATTACCCAGGTATTTTACTGAAGCGGGAATGAAGAGACGCGTCAGCTTGGTGTTGCCGAATACATGCTCGCCGATGTACTCGATACCGTCAGGCAGGTCGATCTCACGCAGCGAAGAGCAATTGAAAGCGTTGTCCTCGATCCGCTTCAAGCCGGCAGGCAGTGATATTTTGCTGATACTCGCTTGTTTGAAGGCGTTGACACCGATCTCCGTTACGGGATGCCCGTCAAGCGTATCGGGAATGACCGGCTCGTCAGGCAATGCACCCTCATAGCCGGTGATGACCGCGTTGCCGTCCTCCAGACGGTAGAGATAGCGGAATTCAGCCGCATTGGCGGATGGCAGGATTGTAAGCAGCAGCGCTGCCAGAAGCAGCGCTGCAAGAAGTCTGTGTTTCATGCGGTTATCCTCCAAAAGGGTCGGGGAAAATGCCGATAAAGTCGTCCACGGAACTGACGACCGGCACAAACGGTTCGGTGCTTTCGTCGATCTGCCAGAATTCGGCAGTCTCCTGCGTCCCGTCGGGCGTAACGGTGACGGTGCCGAGCCAGTAACTCTGCCCTTCGCATTCGCAGTAGATGTTCGCCGTGCCGACGCCGATGGCGCTCAGCTCGCAGAGAACGGTCACCTCGCGGCGGCTGGGCTGCGTCTCACCCGGCGGTACAAACCACGGGTCGCCTACCTCATAGGGCAGCCAGCGCTCCGATAGGTGAACGGCGGCGGGGTTATCGGAATAAAACCGGCAGTCTGCCGTTGCGGTGATCTGGATGATCTGCGCATGGCCGACGGTGACCGAGCTGGGGCAGGAGACGAGACGGATCACGGGCTCGGAATAGGACGGAACGGTCGTCAAGATCAGCTCCTCTGAGGTGGTGGGCACTGTCTCGGACGGAACGGTGGCGGGTGTGTAATCGTCCTGCACAAATGCAGGCTTCGTCGCAGGCAGGTCAAAAGCAGCGTTGTCAGACGAGAATTCCGGCAGCTCCTCCTGCGAGGGGATGACGGGCGGTTCGACCGGCTCGAGCGGTTCGGCAGCCGCGCTCAGCGAGGTCAGAAAGGACAGGCAGATCAGCGGGAGCATCGCGACGCAGACAACGATGCTGACAAAACGTCTGGCTTTTCCTCTGGAAATCGCCTTGATACGTCCTGCCGTGCTGGAAAACGAAAAGCCGGTCAGCAAGAAGCCGGAAAGACGCGACTGCTCTGTGGAGACAAGCGTGCGCGCGTAGGCAAGGCGCTCGGATCTGCCAAGCGCCTCAATCACCTCGGCGTCGCAGCGCATCTCCATATCCTGTGAGGCAAGATAGAACATCAGCCATACCATGGGATTGAACCAGTGCAGGCAGAGTGCAATCAGGAGAATCAGCTTCCCGAGCACGTCTCTGTGGCGGATGTGCGCCTGCTCGTGCAGAAGAACATGGCGCAGACGCTGGCTGTCATCCCACGGAAAATTGCAGGGCAGCAGCACGATGGGGTGCATAATGCCGTAGGTCAGCGGCGCATCCAGCTCGTCGAGCATCCGAACGCGGAGCCCATCTGGAACGCTGATGCCGTCCGGAATGGGCATACTGTAGCGATAACGCAGACGACTGTGCAGATGGTTTACGGAAAAAGCAAGTGCGCATACGACGGCGCCGCCTGCCCAAATGCACAGAAGCAGCGTTTCAGTATTGAACGCGGCAGCCCGCTCGGGCGGGACGACGGCGGAGGCCGATGGTTGCTGCGCTTCGACAATAACGGGGGAAGCAGCCTGTGATGCCTGAGGCGGTGCAGGAATCAGCGGCGATGACACAAAAACCGGCACAAGGAGGCGAAGCACTGCGACCGCCCACAGGACAAGAAGAACCCTGCGGTGCAAGCGGTGCTGCAACAGCGCACGCACGGCGGCAATTACCGCGATCAGCAGCGCGCCTGCGACGCTCATACGAAGCAGCATCATTTTTCCTGCTCCATCTCGCGCAGCGACTCATAGAGCTTTTCCATTTGCGCAAGCGAGAGCTTTTTCCTGCCGACCAGAGAGGCGACGAGCAGATCGGCGGAGCCGCGGAAAGTGGTCTCGAGCAGCTCGTCGGTTGCCCATTCGGAGGCTTGCTTCTCCGTGACGAGCGCGGTGCAGCGGAAGCCCGGCTCCTCGCGTTTCAGATAGCCCTTGTCCTGACAGCGGACGATCATGGTATAGGAGGTGGTCTTCTTCCAGCCGAGGCGCTGGCCCAGTGCGGCGGCAAGGTCTTTCGCGGTGGTCGTGCCGTTGGCCCAAAGGACCTCCATCACGCGGCGTTCGGATTCAGTCAGTTTCATTGCGTTTCTCCCCTCACAGCCCCGCAGCAAAGGGGCTGCCTAATTTTTCCATGTTACTATTCTAAGCAAATAGAAAGCCTGTGTCAATAGGTTTTCGTGTTATTTTGTATTTTTCCGCAGAAAATGCCATGAAAAAGCTCCCTGTCCACGCGGACAGGGAGCCGGACGGTCAGCAGTAGAAATCGCGGATCTTCTTGGCGCGGCTGGGATGGCGCAGCTTGCGGATGGCCTTGTTTTCGATCTGGCGGATGCGCTCGCGCGTCACACCGAAAATCTGGCCGACCTCCTCAAGGGTGTGCGTCTTGCCGTCGTACATACCGAAGCGCAGACGCAAAACGTCGGCTTCGCGCTGGGTGAGGGTGTTGAGGATGTCGCTCAGCGCCTCGGCAAGCAGGGCGTTGCTGGTCGCGTCAGCCGGACCGGGGGTGTTGTCATCCTCGACGAAGGAACCGATGGTCGTGTCCTCCTCGTCGCCGACGGGCGTGTCGAGCGAGAGCGTGTCGGCGGCGGTGCGGTTGGCCTCGATGATCTTCTCGATGGGAAGGTTCAGCTCATCCGCGATCTCCTCCAGCGTCGGCTCGCGGCCAAGCTCCTGCACGAGCTTGCGGTTGCAGCGGGTGGCCTTGTTGATGACCTCTACCATATGGACAGGCACGCGGATGGTCCGCGCCTGGTCGGCAATGGCGCGGGTGATCGCCTGCCGGATCCACCATGTCGCATATGTAGAGAATTTGTTTCCCTTTGTATAGTCGAACTTGTCGACTGCGCGGATGAGGCCGGTGTTGCCCTCCTGAATCAGGTCAAGGATATGCAGCCCGCGGCCGGAGTATTTCTTCGCGATGGAGACAACAAGGCGGAGGTTTGCCTCGGTGAGCTTGTTTTTGGCGGTCTGATCGCCCTCGACGACGCGGCGGGCAAGCTCCTGTTCCTCGTCAGCCGACAGCAGGGGGATCTGGCCGATCTCCTTGAGGTACATCCGGACGGGATCGTCAAGGTTAAATTCCGCGGCCAGCTCCACGGGGTCGACCAGCGGTTCTTCCTCGATGTTATCCGGCACGAGGTCAATGTCTTCAATGATCTCCTGCATCGCATCGTCCGAACCGGGCTCAGCGCTGAGGATCTGGATTCCCATGGATTCAAACGTATCATAAACCTGCTCGATCTTTTCCACGGAGAGGTCGAGCTTTTCCAGCGCGGCAAGCACTTCGGAGGAGGCAAGCACACCCTCGCGGCGACCCTTGTTAATCAGATTGGTCAGCGGGGTCATCAGTTCCTCGTTCGTTTTTCCGCTTTTGTTCGAGGTAGCCATAAAGCACTTCCTTGTAACTTTGGTATTTTCGGGCGTATCTAATACATTATACCGTGTATTCTTCCGTTACGCAATAGCTTTTTCAAGAAAAACGACAAAAAATTTCACTATTTTGAAAAAATAATGGAAATAAGCGCGCGAAAACACGCTTCTGCGGCGAACCTGTCGGCGCAGCGGCAAAAAGCGGACGATTTCGCCGCCGTTTACCTTTGCACAGGATACCCGCAGAAGCGCGTAATCATACATGGCATTATTCGGAAACGAGCCTTGCGTATACCGCGTCGAGGAAGCCCTCGCTCGTGACGATGCGCGGCGTTTCGCCCTCCCAGAGCGCGGCTAAGTCCTTCGTCATCGTACCGCTCTCGATCACGGCAATGCAGGCGGCCTCCAAGCGGCGGGCGAAGGCGACCAGCGCGTCGTTGCCATCGAGCTCACCGCGCTTGGAAAGCGCGCCCGTCCAGGCAAAGATCGTCGCCATCGGGTTGGTCGAGGTCTTTTCGCCCGCGAGATAGCGGTAATAGTGCTTTGTGACCGTCCCGTGCGCCGCCTCGTATTCGTAGTTCCCGTCCGGCGAGACGAGCACGGAGGTCATCATCGCAAGCGAACCGAAGGCGGTCGAGATCATGTCGCTCATCACGTCGCCGTCATAGTTCTTGCACGCCCAGATGAAGCCGCCCTCGCTGCGGATCACGCGGGCGACCGCGTCGTCGATGAGGGTGTAGAAATAGGTGATGCCGGCTTTTTCAAAGGCTTCGCGGTATTC
>CAZVSJ010000030.1:11776-18815 GCA_964629755.1 uncultured Oscillospiraceae bacterium
CGCTCCGGCAGGCCGAGGTCGTAGTATTCGGTGTTCAGCTCCACAAAGGGAAGCAGCAGCTTGTCCTTGATCTGCTTCCACAGCACGCGGGTCATTTCGTCGCCGTCCATCTCGACGAGCGGCGTTGTCATCTTAATTTTCTGCATTTTCCTGCCTCCGGCTGACCAGCTCGCAGCGGTTGATGGGCGTGCCGAGCTGGAAAAATTTTTCTTCATAGCCCGTCATGAGTCCGACCGGGCCGTTGGCGTGCAGATCCCGCGTCAGATTGCGGATTTCCAGCCCGCAGGCTTCAAATTCGCCGAGTGACCACTCAAACAGCGGGGCATTGTCGGTCTTGAAGTGGATCTCGCCGCCGTCGCGCAGGATCTTCTTGTACTTTTCCAGAAAGCTGCGGAAGGTGAGGCGGCGTTTCGCGTTTTTCTTGCGCGGCCACGGGTCGCAGAAGTTGAGGTAGATCAGGTCGATCTCGCCCGGGGCGAAATATTCCTCCAGCTCCGCAGCGTCGAGCGACAGGAAAAAGACGTTTTTCAGTCCCATTTCCAACGCGCGCTCCATGCCGAGCAGCATCGCCTCATTGACGCGCTCGACCGCGATGATGAGGACGTCCGGCTCGGCGGCGGCGGTTTCGACGGTGAATTTTCCCTTGCCGCAGCCGACCTCCAGACGAATCTCTCGCGCATCGGGCATCAGCGAGCGCCAATTACCGCGCAGCGTCTTGCCGTCGCGCACCCAGATGGCGGAGCAGGCCTCCATGCGCGGGGCTAAATTGTTGCGTTTTCTCATCCGCATGGCTTATACCTCGAAAACCACAGGTTCGCCGTCAACGCCCAGGCGTCCGGCGCGGATCTCGACGACGCTGCCGGAGATGAGGTCACGGTATTGACCGTCGGGCAGATCGACGGCGATCGCGCCGGCCTCGCCTCGCAGGCAGAATACGCCTGCGAGGGTCTTGCCGCCCTTTGTATGCAGCGCCAGAACGATGTCGTGCGCAAACGCCTGCACGCGGTAGCTGCTGTCGGTCAGCAGCGGATGGCGCTTGATTTCGGCAAGCGCCTGCAGCAGCGGCGTGATGTCTCTGCCCGTGTTCCAGTTGACCGTATCCTTTTCAAACAGGCTCGGCGTATGCGTCTGCCCGACCTCCTGTCCGGCGTAGAGCAGGGTCATGCCCTTCTGGAAATAGAGCAGCGCCGTGTGGTTGCGCAGCATTTTTTCGTCGGGAATGAGCTGCCTTGCGCGGTTTTGGTCGTGGTTTTCCAGATAACGGAGCTTGACATAGTTTGCCGGATAGATGTACTCCTGACGGTTCACCGCGTCGAGATACTGCGCAAGCGGAATTTCGCCCTTCAGATAACGCAGGAAATCGGGGAAAATGTCATAATCGTAGCAGATGTCAAACGCCTGATAGATCTCGGAATCGGAGAGCGAGGCGATGCCCTCGCCGCGCGTGCCTGTGATGAAGCACGGCTCGACCGATTCGCTCAGCCAGATGCAGCCCGGACGAACGGTCTCGACCTCACGGCGTGCGGCAAGCCAGAATTCCAGCGGGACGAGCGGCGCGACGTCGCAGCGGAAGCCGTCGACCACGGAGGCCCACTGCTTGAGCGTCTCGATCTGATAGTCCCACAGACCGCGGTTGCTATAGTCGAGGTCGATGACGTCCGACCAGTCGCCGATGCGGTTGCCGAAGCTGCCGTCGGCCTTGCGGTAGAACCACTCCGGATGCTCCTGCGAGAGCACGGAGTCGGGCGAGGTGTGATTGTAAACGACGTCGATGATGCACTTCATCCCCTGCGCGTGGATGTCCTCCACGAGGTGCCGGAAGTCCTCCATTGTGCCGAATTCGGGGTTGACCGCGCGATAGTCCGAGATGGCGTAGGGACTGCCGAGCGTGCCCTTACGGTTTTTCACGCCGCACGGATGGATGGGCATCAGCCAGATGATATCCACGCCGAGGGCGCGGATGCGCGGCAGGTCGCGGCGCACGGCCTCAAACGTGCCCTCCTCGCTGTAATTGCGGACGTAGACCGAGTACATGATCAGATTGCGGTATTCCTTCGGGGTACAGACTGCCATAACAGAAGCCTCCTTGAATCGGTTTCGATTTCTTTATTGTAGCGGGAACGGTCGAAAAAGTAAAGTGCAGGATACGGCAAAATTATCCTTTTTCCGTCACAAGCGCCTCCGGAGCCTTGCGCTTTTTCGGACGCAGGGGATCGCCGGGGGCGGCGTAGCCCAGCGCGACGACCAGACGGACAGGTGTGTCCAGACCGCACAGAGAGCGGATCTTTTCGTCGTTAAGCCAGCCGATCATGCAGCTTCCAAGCTCCTGCGCGGTGGCCTCGGCGGTGAGGTACGCGGCTGCAATGCCGATGTCGATGGAGCGGTAGTCGATGCCCTTCATCCGCGCACCGATCGCGGCGGTGCGGTTATACGGCGCCTCGGAGATGACGATCAGTACCGGCGCCTGCGCAACAAAGCGATTCATGCCCATGCCGGACGTCGCGGCGGCGACCTTTTTGGCAAGCTCGCCGCGGCAGACGGTGAAATGATACGGCTGCGCGTTGCAGGCCGAGGGCGCAAGACGCGCCGCCTGCAAAACGGCATCCAGCTTCTCCTGCTCGACGGGACGCGCCTCGTCATAGCTGCGGCAGGATTGGCGGGCGTTGGCAATTTCCAGAAAATCCATTTGTTACCTCCCAAATTACTTGAGCGCCAGACCGTCGCGGAAGGCGTTGCCGACCTTCTCGCCCAGCACGAGATAGTGGTGATGCATGGCGTCATAGGTGATGGGACGCAGCTTCGCGACGTCGATCTTACCGCTCTCGTCCAGAACGGATTCGTCGGCGCAGACATTGACGATCCGGCCTACCAGACGGCAGGTCTCCTCGTCATAGGAGAGCAGCTCGCACTCGAGCGCTACGGGCAGCTCGTCAATGAGCGGCGCGTCGACAAAGGCGGACTTCGTCGCGTGGAAGCCGGCCTTGGCAAACTTGTCCGCAACCTTGCTGCCGGAGACAAGCCCGACGTAATCGCAGGCGACGACCTGATCGGCCGTGCCCATACTGACGGTGAAGGCTTTCCGCGCGAGGAAATTTTCGGTGGTCTTGTGGTCGGCGCTGACGCAGACGGAGATCTCGGACTCCTCGCTGATGCCGCCCCACGCGGCGTTCATCGCGTTGGGCGTGCCGTCGGCGTTATAGGTGCCGAGAATGAAGACGGGCATCGGATAGCACATGGTTTTGGAACCGAAATTTTTACGCATGATTTTGTCCTCCTGCTGTTTTTCCTTTATTATAGCACGGTGAAAAAGAAATGAGAATCCCCAAAAACGTGCGAACCGAAAGAAAAGGGCTTTTCCGCGCGGTGCGAATATGGTAGAATAAGGACAAAGGAGCGTGGAAAAATGAAAAAACTGCTGCTGCCGCTGGCGCTTGTGCTTCTGCTGCTGTCCGCCTGCGGCCAAACGACGGAAGAAAAACAGGAGGCGACCTATATGCAGATCACGGCACAGGAAGCAAAGGAGATCATGGATACGCAGACTGACTGTGTGATCCTCGACGTGCGCACGCAGGAGGAGTATGACGAAAAGCACATCCCCGGCGCCGTTCTGATCCCGGACTATGAGATCAGGGACAGAGCGGAGAACGAGCTGACGGACAAGGCACAGACGATCCTCGTCTACTGCCGCAGCGGGCGGCGGAGCAAAAATGCCGCGCAGGCGCTGGCGGTGCTGGGCTATACCGACGTCCGGGAGTTCGGCGGGATCATCGACTGGCCTTATGCGGTCGAACCGTGAGGCTGGTTTCTGATATGCGGGAGTGTGAAGGATGGAAAACGAACGAAGGCTGGAGGCATTTGAGAAGATGCTGACGGCGGTGCAGAACGAATATGCCGCTGCGTCAGGCAAAATGGCGCAATTCAAGGCTGCGGGGAAGGAAAAGACCGCGACCTACCGGCAACTCATGGCGAACAAGCTGCGCTTACAGGAATTGCTTGCTATGTATCAGACCTACGGCCTTTTAGAGACGAAACGGCAGCGGGAGCCGGAGACCAAACAGAAGAAAGGAGAGACGCAATGAACCGGGAATTTGTCAGCAGGACGGAGACATTCTTGCGCGAGACCTTTGCCGCGAGCGGCTATTTGCAGGCGCATCCTGCGGAGCGGGACTACCGGCTGGAGCATTCCTACCGGGTCGCGAACATCGCAAAACGGATCGCGGAGAAGGAGGACTTTTCCGTGACGGACGCGGTGCTCGCCGGACTTTTGCACGACGTTGCCTACTGCGAGGAAATGGTAAGCCGGGAGGACTGGAAGAACCACGGCCGCCGCTCCGCCGCCATCGCAAGGCCGTTTTTGGAAACCTTGGGACTTGCGCCGGAGCGGGTCAATGCGATCTGCTACGGTATCGCCATCCATGTGGACGATCAGGCGGATTTTGAAGGCGAGCGCACGGCGTTTTCGGAAACGGTGGGCGATGCGGACAATATCGACCGCTTCGACGCCTACCGGATTTATGAGACGCTGCAAACGCAGAAATTCAGCGAGCTTCCGCTGCCGGAAAAGCGGGAAAAGGTGACCGCGGCGCTGGAAAAGCTGAACCGTTTTCGGGAACTGCCCTTCGGTACGCCGACAGCCCGCGCGCTCTGGCTGGAACGGCTGGACTATTACATATCCTTCTATGAAAAGCTGAACGAACAGCTTGTGAACAGCACGGCTGTCTTATAACATGGTGCGGAAAGCGCCCCGAAAAACAGAACGGAGGGAAGCCTGATATGGGAAACTGGTTTTCAAACCTCAGTGTCAGGAATAACGGAAGAATCACGCTGGATGATGTAACAGGAACGATTGGCAAAGCAGCCGCTTCACGGGGCTGGTCTGCCACTTCGTCGGAACAGGAGGCGGACGTCTCTCTTGCTGTTGTGCCCGATGAAAAAGACCGGTGGTTCTCGGTGTATTCCGACGCGTTTGCCTTTGATGATCCAAAAGCGTTTTCTGCGCTCGCCGCGCCTTTGTCCGCCGAGCTTCATGCGGATATATTGGGAATCTGCTGCTTTGACAGTGATTATCTCTATCTGAATCTTGTGAACGCGGACGAAAAGCTGGACGCATGGGTCAGCGTCGGAAGACCGGCTGGGCTTGGTATCAAACGTCGGAGCGGCCTGCCTGCGTGGGAGAAAAAGGTTCGGAATTTTGCACTTTTTTCCGAGTGCGCAAAAAGGAAGTATGTCTTTGCCGAGGCGTTTCTTGCGGACATTGCGCCGTGCCTTGCACTGCCTGCGGCACTGAGCACTGCCGATTTTGAGCTGCTGAAGGATTTGGAGCTGAACGCAAGTTATCTCTATTTCAAGTGCCCGAAGGACGCGAAAACCGACGAACCCGTCAAATTAGCGCTGACATCATCCCCCTTTCACCCGTGTGCGCTTGACGAGCCGAACATAGTGAGCTTCCTTAACTATGGCGGGCAATCGCGGGGCCTTTCGGTGTATTTTATCGGCCCGTATGTCGAAAATGAGGAAATTACGTTCTCAGACGTGAGCATTCTCCGGCACAAAAACGGCCGGTTGAATGCAACACCGTTCGCATTGGAGAAGGTTGAGCTGATAGATGGAGGCTGGGCGTATTATTATCACGACCCGGATTTCCTCATTCCGCCAAAGGTGGATGAGGCGCTTCCGGGGAAAAAACAGATGCAGCTCCGGGAAGAACGTAATATCACGGTGCGTTTTGTCCCGCACGGGAATCCCAGAAAGGTTTTGGACATCGCCGTCGTCCTCGTACCGGACGCGTATCCGGAGGGACAGGCGGGATGGACCGTGTGGCAGCGCTGGGGATCAAAAAAGGCGTTTATTGCGCAGTATAACGCGTTTGAGGAGCGCTTTTGGGCGAAGCATTCCATGCCGGACCAATGCCCGCTGCTGAGAGAAGAAGATTATGACTGAGAATGCTCTGAACAGCTCGTCTGCGCGCTTGCAGCAGAAGCAAACGATGGGAGGAAGAACATGACCATCGCGGCATATTTGATCGCGGCGCTCACGGCGGGGTTGTCCCTTGCCTGCGTCAAAGCCGCGCGAAAGCGCAGGGATTGGGCTGGGAAAAAGGTCGTACATTTGCCGTTTTTCCTTGCCGTCGTGGGGATGGTCTGCGGCGGGATATTATGCATCCCGATGCTCCTTTGCGCACGGGACGGTGAGCGGATGTCCGTGTTTTTTGACGGGATCGTACTGGCGTGCGACTGCTTGCCGGCGGCATACCTGAATTGCGTGATCCGGTATGATGACGATGGCTTTGTCGCCCGGAATTTCTTCGGGATCAAGCGGGCGTGCAGCTATGCGCAGGTCGAGGGGATCCGCACCGGAAAAGACCGCCGGATCTACTTTCAGGGGCACTCGGTGATGATTGACGCGCTGAGCTGCGGCGGCGACCGGTTCATAGAGGCGATAGAGAAGGGACACCGGCGAGCCACGGGTAAGTGGGTGCGGGCCTCGACGTCCTATCGGAGGAAGTGGGACCCGATGAACGGACATCTCGATTCTCCCTGGTTTTATTTTCTCCTGTGGATTACTGTCGGGCTGATCTGTGTCGCCTTGCCGGTCTTCGCGGTCGTTTCCATGACGAGCGAGAGCGACCCGGCCGACATCGTGGTCCATGATGTGCGGTTTTCTGCGTATGAAGTGGACGGAAAGACCCTGAAGCTCTATGTCGATGGGGACGAGAAGCCCTATGAGATCGCCTATTTCAGAGACTACGGTGAGAGCTTACCCGAGCCCGAGGTGCTTTGCGGCGGCGCTGTGTATGCCGTGGGCGTTGAGGGAGCGGGACGTTTTGTGCGGAGCCTGACCGGGACGGACGGGACGCGGTATATCACGCCGCAGCCGGAGCGGGAGATCTATCGCGACAGGCAGAGACCGGCGGCTTGGACGCTGGGGGTGTGCTCCGTGCTTGGACTGACCTTTTGCTGCTTCGGCATCGCCGTCGCGAGGCACCCGGAACGCTACAGCCCAAAGGTGCGCCGGCTATTCTATAAGGACAGAGTTTTGC
>CAZVSJ010000031.1:0-5751 GCA_964629755.1 uncultured Oscillospiraceae bacterium
ATGCTGAGAGAGGCTTCCAGAATGAGCCGCAGCGCTGCAAGGCTTGCCGTGACGCCCGCAAGAATGCTGCTCGCAGCCCGAGAGAGTATTTCACCGCTGTCTGCGCCAACTGCGGCGGCGAGGCTCGCGTTCCCTTCGAGCCGAAGACCGACCGTCCCGTTTACTGCAGCGAGTGCTTCGCTAAGATGCGCGAGAACGGCTAATTCAAGTCAAACCAAAACGACGCTCCGTCCGGAGCGTCGTTTTTTAGTCTTACGGAGGAACGCCGGCTTTCAGCCTTATTGCTCTTTTTCCGGCGTCAGGCGGACGATGAGCGCCTTGCGCTTTTCCAGCAGCGTCTCATACAGGCTTGCGTCGATGCGGTCATAGTAGTTGCTCTGGTAGAGCGACAGGGCGTTGTCGATGTCGATGACGGCATAGCGGTCCGTCTCCTTCGGGCCTCGGTCATAGGTCGCGACGGGCGTGTAGCTGACGCCGGTGATCGCGGTTGTGCCGCTGGCGTGGTCGCGCGTGAATTCAAGGTTCAAAATCAGCGAGGCGTTGCATTCTCCGCGTCCGGCGACGCAAAAATCGCCGAGGCTGTAGGCGAGCACGACATCCTTCGAGCGGCCGTCTTCAAACGTGACGGTGCGCTTTTCCACCGTACCGATCTGGTGCGAATGCGAGCCGAGGATGACGTCCACACCGTTGCGGAACAGGTAGTCCGCCGCGGCCTCCTGCTTTTCGCTGATCTGGCGGATGTTTTCGCTGCCCCAGTGCAGGGCGGCGATGATGACGTCGGGGTCTTCGGCCTTTGCCGCGTTCAGCACAGTGTCAATGGCGAACGTGTCGAGGTCGGAATAGTCCGTCGTGTAGTCCGAATAGAGCAGGTCGACGCAGCCGGCGGCGTTCTCCGGCAGGCTCAGGCCGCCCATGCCCTTGGTAAAGGCGACGAAAGCAATGCGCACGCCGTTGATCTCTCGGACAATGACGGGGTTTTCCGCGCGGTCGTTCGCGTCATAGTAGGTGCCGACGGCGTCCATGCCGTTGTCACAGATCACGGCCTTTGTGCGCTGCAGGCCGCTCAGACCCGCGAAGATGCTGTAGGAATTCGCGGTTTGCAGCAGGTCAAAGCCGGCGGCGCTCAGCGCGGCGGCCAGCTCGTCGGGGTAGCTGCCGGCGTCCTTGCCGTAGGGTGCGCCGGAGAATGTGCCCTCAAAATTGCCGATGGTGACGTCCGCCGCGGCCAGCGCGGAGCAGACGCCTTCAAATTGCGGCGAAAAGTCGTAGGCACCGTTGACGCGGCGCGCGTCCGCGAGCATCTCGTCGGTCAGATAAATGTCGCCGACGGCGCTGACGGTCGCCACGCCGACGCCCTCGGACGGGCGTGTTTCGATCTGCAGCGGCTCCTTTGCGCCGCAGGCAGCGAACGAGAGAAGAAAAGTCAGAAGCAGAAGCGCCGCGGCGCCTCTGCGGAACAAGCGTTTCAATGGTAAGCCTCCAAAGTGGTGTGTTTCCATTCATTTTACAATAAAAGCGCGCCGTAGACAAGAGTTTTTTTGAAGAAATCCGGCGGGGATTGACGAATGTGATATAATGGAAACAGAAAGGCGGTGCATTATGACACACAAGAGAGAAGATCCGGCGCTGCGCCGCGTGGCGATCGCGCTGGCCGTTGCCGCGGCCATCGTCGTTGTGGGCGTCCTGCTGTTTTTGCTGCGCTCCCCGGCAGAGGAGGAAGCGCCGTCCGCGCCGACGGCGGCAGAGAACGAATATGACCCCGATGCGTTTGCCATGCGCGACGGCTTTTTGCGCTACGATGCTGCGGCGCACATGGTCGGCATCGACGTGTCAACCCATCAGGGCGTGATCGACTGGCAGGCGGTCGCGGACGCGGGCGTGGAATTTGCCATTGTGCGCGTGGGCTATCGCGGCTCGACCGAGGGCAAGCTCTATGAGGACGAGCAGTTCCGCGAAAATCTCGCGGGTGCGAAGGCCGCCGGGCTGAAGGTGGGTGTCTATTTCTTCTCGCAGGCGCTCGACGCCGGCGAAGCGGCGGAGGAGGCCGACTTCGCCTGTGATATTTTAGACGGCGCGGCGCTCGACCTGCCGGTATTTTACGACTGGGAGGAGGTCTCCGGCGGCACGCGCGTCGAGAGCGCTGCCTCCGTGCCCATGACGGAGTGCGCAGCCGCGTTTTGCAGGGCGGTCGAGCGGCAGGGCTACACGGCGGGCGTGTATTTCAACCAGAACTATGGCTACGGGCACTTAGAGCTGGAAAAACTGCAGGACTATACGCTCTGGCTGGCGGAATACGGCGACACGCCGGGCTTCCGCTATCACTTTGACTGCCTGCAATACACGGACAGCGGCAAGATCGCGGGCATCGAGGGCTCGGTCGATCTGGATCTGTGGATCGAACAGGAATAAACAACGGGCGCACCCGGCGGTGCGCCCGTTTTAACGTGTCGAAAAAGCCTCAAACGAAGCGATCCTTTCTGACTAAGAACTAAGGGCTAAGAGTGAATGACTGTGGTGTTCGCTGCCGCGAACGAAATAAAACAGCGGACGGCTGATAGCCGTCCGCAAATTTCAAATCCGTGCGAAGCACACGAAAGCCATTCACCATTCACTTTTAGCCATTAGCCTATCGCAGAGCCGCCTCATTGAATGGATGGCTCTGCTTATGCGGGCTTATAGCTGTCCTTCAGGCTGACGGAGCGGTTGAAAACGGGGTGCTCCGGGGTAGAATCCTTACTGTCCGGGCAGAAATAGCCCAGCCGCATGAACTGGAAGGCGGCGGGCGCCTCTGCGCCGACCAGACCCGCTTCGACCTTGCAGCCGGTGAGGACTTCGAGGGAATCCGGGTTCAGGCATTCGAGGAAATCCTTGTCCGCGGCGTCGGGATCGGGGTCGGTGAACAGGTTGGAGTACAGACGCACCTCGGCATCCTTCGCGGTGCGGGCGTCGGCCCAGTGAATGGTGGACTTGATCTTTCTGCCGTCTGCGGGGTCGCCGCCGCGGGAGTCGGGGTCATACTCGCACAGGATCTCGGTGACGCTGCCGTTTTCGTCCTTCACGCAGCCGGTGCATTTGACGACGTAGGCGCCCTTGAGCCGCACCTCGTTGCCGGGGAAAAGGCGGAAGAACTTGCCGACCTTTTCCTCCATGAAGTCGTCGGCCTCGATCCACAGGTCGCGGGAGAAGGAGATCTCGCGCGTGCCCATTTCGGGGTGGTTCGGGTGGTTCTCGACCGTAAAGACCTCGGTCTTGTCCGCGGGATAGTTCGTCACGGTCAGGCGGACGGGGTGCAGGACGGCCATCACGCGGGCGGCCGTCTCGTTTAAGTCCTCACGCAGGCAGTGCTCCAAGAACGCGTACTCAACCGTGGAAGCCGCCTTTGCCACGCCGATGCGCTCGCAGAAGTTGCGGACGGACTTCGGTGTGTAGCCGCGGCGGCGCAGGCCGCACAGCGTCGGCATCCGCGGGTCGTCCCAGCCGGAAACGCGCCCTTCCTCCACCAGCAGGCGGAGCTTGCGCTTGGACATGACGGTGTAATTGATGCCCAGACGGGCGAACTCGATCTGGCGGGGCTTGGCGGGCAGGTCGCAGTGCTCGACCACCCAGTTGTAAAGTGGACGGTGCGCCTCAAATTCCAAAGAGCACAGCGAATGCGTGATGTGCTCCATCGCGTCCTCGATCGGGTGGGCGAAGTCGTACATCGGGTAGATGCACCATTTGTCACCCGTGGCGTGGTGCGGCATATGGTTGATGCGGTAGATGGCGGGGTCGCGCATATTGAAGTTGCCGGAGGCAAGGTCGATCTTCGCGCGCAGGGTCATCGCGCCGTTGGGGAACTCGCCGGCCTTCATGCGGCGGAACAGATCCAGCGATTCCTCGATCGGGCGGTCGCGGTAGGGGCTGCGGGCGGGGGTGGTGAGGTCGCCGCGGTATTCGCGCATCTGCTCCGGCGTCAGCTCGCAGACGTAGGCGAGACCCTTTTTGATCAGCTCCTCGGCGCATTCGTACATCTTGTCGAAATACTGCGAGGCGTAATAAAAGCGGTCGTCCCAGGTAAAGCCGAGCCAGCGGATGTCCTCCTTGATGGCGTCGACATACTCGGTATCCTCCTTGGTGGGGTTGGTGTCGTCCATGCGGAGGTTGCAGATGCCGCCGAATTTCTCGGCCGTGCCGAAGTCGATGCACAGCGCCTTGCAGTGGCCGATGTGGAGGTAGCCGTTCGGTTCGGGCGGGAAGCGGGTGTGCACCTGCATGCCCTCAAACTGGCCGCCTTCGGAGATGTCTTCCTCGACGAAGGCTTCGATGAAATTCTTGATTTCGGGACGATTCAGCTCGTCTGCCATAATTCCCATCCTCTCAGGTAAAAAATTCTGCGCCCATTATATATCATAATTCCCAAATCTGCAATGGGATTTCCGTACAAATTGCTGAAAATTGCGGACGGCCGCGCAAAAAAATGAAAACAATCTGTGAAAAGCCGAAATTTTGGTTGTCAAGCGGCGCGAATTATTATAGAATAGAGGAAGACAAATTTCGTAAAAGGAGTGGTTTCCCATGAGCGAGCCGAAATACCGCCGCGTGCTGCTGAAGATCAGCGGCGAGGCGCTGGCGGGCGAAGCCCACAGAGGACTGGATTTTGATGTGATCGGCAGCGTGTGCGATGTCATCAAGCGCTGCGTCGAAAGCGGTGTGCAGGTGGGCATCGTCGTCGGCGGCGGCAACTTCTGGCGCGGCATCAAGGACGGCGGCGACCGTATGGAGCGCACCCGCGCCGACCATATGGGAATGCTGGCGACGGTCATCAACTGCCTCGCCGTCGCGGACAGCCTGGAGCAGCGCGGCGTCGAGGTGCGCGTGCAGACCGCCATCGAGATGACCCGCATCGCAGAGCCGTACATCCGCGGCAAGGCCATCCGCCATCTGGAGAAGGGCCGCGTCGTGATCTTCGGCTGCGGCACGGGCAATCCGTTCTTCTCTACCGACACGGGCGCGGTGCTCCGCGCGGCGGAGATCAACGCGGACGCGATCCTGCTTGCCAAGAACGTCGACGGCGTGTATTCCGACGACCCCGTCAAAAACCCGGACGCCGTCAAATTCGACGAGATCACCTATGACGAGGTGCTCTCGCGCCACCTGATGGTGATGGACAGCACGGCAACATCCCTTTCCATGGACAACCATATCCCCATCATTCTCTTCGCGCTCAAGGAACCGGAAAACATCCTGCGCGTCGTGATGGGAGAAAAAATCGGAACTGTAGTTAAGGAGGAAAAATAACATGGCAGTGGACTTCAAAGAATTCAGCAGAAAAATGGACAGAACGCTTGTGATCCTGCAGGAGGATTTCGGCGCCATCCGCGCGGGCCGCGCCAACGCCCGCGTGCTCGACCGCGTTGAGGTGGAGTATTACGGCGTCGCCACGCCGGTCGGTCAGGTCGGCACGATCTCCTCGCCGGACGCCCGCACGCTGGTCATCCAGCCGTGGGACGGCAGCCTGCTCAAGAAGATCGAAAAGGCGATCCAGACCTCTGACCTCGGCATCAACCCGCAGAATGACGGCCGCGTGATCCGTCTGGTCTTCCCGCAGCTCACCGAGGAACGCCGCCGCGAGCTGGCCAAGCAGGTCAGAAAGTACGGCGAGGACGCCAAGGTCGCCGTGCGCAACATCCGCCGCGACGCGATGGATTATATCAAGAAGCTCAAGAAGGATTCGTCCATCACCGAGGACGAGCAGAAGAAGGCCGAGAAGGA
>CAZVSJ010000031.1:5851-18545 GCA_964629755.1 uncultured Oscillospiraceae bacterium
AGCTCAAGAAGGATTCGTCCATCACCGAGGACGAGCAGAAGAAGGCCGAGAAGGACCTGCAGGAGCTGACCGACAAGTATATCAAGAAGGTCGATGACGCCTGCGCCGTCAAGGAAAAGGAGCTCATGGAGCTGTAAGAAACGCTCTTTCCGTAGGCAGGAGCTACCCGCTGCGTACAGGATCGCGCGTCTGTACTGTCTGCCGCTTCGCGGTCGGCGGAGGCATGCCTCCGCCCTACACGCATAAAGAAATCCTTGCAACACTTTGCAGCCGCCGCAAAGGGAACACTGATCCAATCGCAAGAGCAAACGGCAAAAGATCCGCCGGTTGCCGCCGTCTATTGGATCAGTGTTTACCGGGGCGGCTGCTTTAAGGAGATACCTATGCTCTTTCGGAAAAAACAGAAGAAAACCGAGCTGTCCCGCCCTGTGCCGGAGCACATCGCCATCGTCATGGACGGCAACGGCCGCTGGGCCAAAATGCGCGGCCTGCCGCGTCAGGCGGGCCACAAGGTCGGCGCGGAGGTCTTCCGCACCATCGCGAACTACGCCAAGTCCATCGGCCTGAAATACCTGACCGTCTACGCCTTCTCCACCGAGAACTGGAAGCGTTCTGCGGAAGAGGTTGACGCCATCATGGAGCTGCTGGAAAAATACCTGCGTGAGGCCATCGCGGACATGGACAAAAACCGCGTGCGCTTCTGCTTTTTCGGCGACCTGACGCGTCTTTCGCCCGAATTGCAGGAGGAGGCACGCATCGCGGTCGAGCGGTCGAAGAAATATGAGGGCGTGCAGGTCAACTTCTGCCTGAACTACGGCGGCCGGGACGAGATCGTCCGCGCGGCGCGTTCATTTGCGCGCGACTGCGCGGCAGGGAAATGCCGCCCGGAGGAGCTGACGGAGGAGGCGCTCTCTGTGCGGATGTTCTCGGCGGGCGTGCCCGACCCGGAGCTGGTCATCCGTCCGGGCGGAGAGCTGCGGACCTCCAATTTCCTGCTGTGGCAGTCGGCCTACAGCGAATATTACTTTACGGACGTCCTCTGGCCGGACTTTACGCCGGAGGAACTGGAAAAGGCGATCGCCTCCTATAACGGACGCAACCGCCGCTTCGGAGGTGCGAAATAATGTTGGTAAGAATTTTAGCTGCGGCGGTCGGTCTGCCGCTGCTTCTGGCGGTCGTGCTGCTGCTGCCGCCCATCGGGACGGCAATTTTGTTCGCGCTGGCGTGCATGGTCGGCGCGTATGAGATGCTCTGGCGCACGGGCATCTTAAAGCACAAGCGTATCGTGTGCTATACCGCGGTCATGGCCGCGGCGGTCGTCATGTGGTCGTGGCTGCGCGCCTGCACCGTCGTGAGCGAGCAGACGCTGTGGCTTTCGATGCTTCTGGGCCTGTTTGTCTTCGCGTGTCTGCTCTTTGCGGAGCTGCTGGCGGCACATACGGAGCTGAAATTCACCGCCCTGTGCGTCGCGCTCTTCAGCGGCGTGGTCTATCCCTTCCTGATCGGCGCGCTCGTGCGCCTGCGCGGGATGGAGAGCGGAAAATTCTACATCCTCGTCGCGTTTTTGATCTCGATGGTCGCGGACAGCGGCGCGTATTTTGTCGGCAGAGCGTGCGGCAAGCATAAGCTCGCGCCCGTCGTCAGCCCGAAAAAGACCGTTGAGGGCGCAATCGGCGGCGTGGTCGTGAACATCCTCGGCATGATCGTCTACACGCTGATTTTGAACAAGTGCTTCGGCTTCACGCAGGTCAACTATTTCTACGCCGCGATCTACGGCGTGGTCGGCGCGGCCGGCTCCATCCTCGGCGACCTGACATTGTCCGTCGTCAAGCGGCAGGTCGGCATCAAGGACTACGGCAACCTGATCCCCGGCCACGGCGGCATCCTCGACCGCTTTGACAGCACGATGATCTGCGCGCCGATCGCGGAGATCTTGATCCTCCTGCTCCCGTTTGCGGTGAAGTAACATGACAAAATATCTTTCGATCCTCGGCTCGACCGGCTCCATCGGGCGGCAGACGCTTGAGGTGGTCGCGCAGATGGAAAATGTGCGCGTCGTCGCGCTGACGGCGGGCACGAACGTTGCGCGCATGGCGCAGCAGTGCCGGGAGTTTCACCCGGAGCTTGCCGTCATGGCGACACAGGACGCCGCGCGGGAGCTGGAAAACGAGCTGCGCGGCGAGAAGATCCGCGTCCTGCACGGTATGGACGGCCTGATCGCCGCCGCCGAATATGAAAAAGCCGACACCGTGGTGACCGCGGTGGTCGGGATGCTCGGCCTGCGCCCGACGCTGGCGGCGATCGCGAAGAAAAAACGCATCGCCCTTGCCAACAAGGAGACCCTTGTCTGCGCGGGCGAGCTGGTGATGCAGGCGGCGCGGGAATACGGCGCGGAGATCATCCCCGTCGATTCCGAGCATTCGGCCATTTTCCAATGCCTGATGGGCTGCCGCGACAAATCCGAGGTGCGGCGGCTGATCCTGACGTGCTCCGGCGGCCCGTTTTACGGGAAAGACCCGGCGGCGCTGCGCAGCGTGACCAAGGCGGACGCCCTGCGCCATCCGAACTGGAAAATGGGGCATAAAATCACCATCGACTGCGCTACACTAATGAATAAGGGGCTGGAGGTCATCGAGGCCATGCGGCTGTACGGCCTGCCGCTTTCGCAGGTCGACGTGCTCATCCACCGCCAGAGCATCGTCCATTCCCTCGTGGAGTTCCGCGACGGCGCGGTGATGGCGCAGCTCGGCGTGCCGGATATGCGCGTGCCCATCCGGCTGGCGCTGACCTATCCGCACCGGGCGGAGAATCCGGCTGCGCCCTTAGACCTGCTGACCTGCGGGCCGCTGACCTTCGACAAGCCCGACGAGACGGCTTTCCCGTGCCTTGCGCTTGCCAAAGAGGCGGCGCAGTTGGGCGGCAGCGCCTGCGCGGTGATGAACGGGGCGAACGAGGCTGCCGTGGCGAAATTCCTGCGCGACGAGATCGGATTTTATGACATTCCGCGTCTCGTGCGCCGCGCGATGGAGTCCGTGCCCTTCGTGCCGTCGCCCGATCTGAACGAAATTCTGGAGGCCGACCGCGCCGCGAGAGCCACGGTCGAGCGCTTCGCGTGAGGTGTTTTCCTTGACCGTATTCTATATTATCCTTGCAATATTGCTGTTCGGCCTGCTGATTCTCGTCCATGAGTTCGGACATTTTATCACCGCAAAGCTGTCGGGCGTGCAGGTCAACGAGTTTTCGCTGTTCATGGGCCCCGCCATCTGGAAAAAGCAGAAGGGCGAGACGCTCTATGCCCTGCGCTGCATCCCCATCGGCGGCTACTGCGCCATGGAGGGCGAGGACGGCGAGAGCGACAATCCCCGCGCCTTCGGCAGGGCGAAGGTCTGGAAGCGCCTGATCATTTTAGTTGCAGGCTCCGCGATGAACTTCCTCGCGGGCTTTCTCATCACCGTGCTCGTCATCTCGCTGTCGGGCGACTACCTCTCGACCGCGCAGATTTACCGCATCGAAGAGGGCAGACCCTTTGCCGAGGTCTTGCAGCCCGGCGACGAATTTTATTCCATCGACGGCGAGCGCGTCTATGTCGGAAGCGACATTACCATGCTGCTCGACAGAGAGCCCTCCGGCGTGCATGACCTCGTGGTCATCCGCGACGGGGAGAAGGTGACGCTCGACGACGTGACCATGCAGCGCGACTACGGCACGGGCGAGCAAAAATTCTACGGCTTTACCATCGACACTGCGGAAAAGAGCTTTGGCGGGGTGCTGTCCTATTCGTGGAACACCTGCCGGGACTTCGTGCGCATGGTGCGCATGGGCCTGTCCGACCTCTTCACGGGCCGGGCCGGCCTGAAGGATATGGCCGGGCCGGTGGGCATCGTCTCCGTCGTGACGGAGCAGAGCGTCCAGTCCGAGTCGGTCGGCGAGGGCGTCTTGTATGTGTTTTATATGTTCGCCCTGATTGCCGTCAACCTCGCGGTGATGAACCTCCTGCCCATCCCCGCGCTCGACGGCGGGCGGGTGGTCTGCCTGCTTGTGACGGCGGCGGCGGAGAAAATCCTGCGCCGCAAGCTCAACCCGAAGTATGAGGCGTACCTGAACGCCGCATTCATGATCGTGCTGCTGATCATCATGGCACTGATCACCTTTAAGGATATTTTCCAATTATTCACTTGACGAGGAAGACAAATGACAAGACAGATCAACGTCGGCGGCGTGCCGGTGGGCGGCGGCGCACCCGTGTCCATCCAGTCCATGCTCAACACCGCCACAACGGACGTCGCGGGCAGCCTCGCCCAGCTTCGCGCCTTAAAAACGGCCGGCTGCGAGATCGCGCGGCTTGCCGTGCCGGATATGGCCGCGGCGGAGGGCTTCCGTAAAATCGCGGAGCAATCTCCGCTGCCGCTGGTCGCGGACATCCATTTTGACTACCGCCTTGCCATCGCGGCGGCGGAGGCCGGCGCGGCAAAGATCCGCATCAATCCCGGTAACATCGGCGGCGAGGATCGCGTCAGGGCGGTCGTCGACTGCTGCAAAATGCACCATATCCCCATCCGCATCGGCGTTAACGGCGGCAGCCTCGACAAGCGCCTGCTGGAAAAGTACGGCCATCCGACGCCGGAGGCGCTCGTCGAGAGCGCGTTTGAACATATTGCGCTTTTGGAAAAATACGGCTTTACGGACATCTGCGTGTCGATGAAGTCCAGCTCGGTGCCGCTCATGATGCAGGCTTACCGCCTGATGCACGAAAAATCGGACTATCCCCTCCATGTCGGCGTGACCGAGACGGGCACGGAGTACATGGGCACGGTCAAATCCGCCATGGGCATCGGCGGCCTGCTGTGCATGGGCATCGGCGACACGATCCGCGTGTCCCTGACGGCTGACCCCGTGCGCGAGGTCGTCGCTGCAAAGGCGATCTTAAAGGCGGCTGGACTGCGCAGGGGCGGCGTGAACCTGATCTCCTGCCCGACCTGCGGCAGAACGAAGATCGACCTCATCGGCCTTGCCAACCGCGTGGAGGAAGCGCTTGCCGACTGCGGCAAGGAGCTGACCGTCGCGGTCATGGGCTGCGTGGTCAACGGCCCCGGCGAGGCACGCGAGGCCGACGTCGGCATTGCCGGCGGCGACGGCTGCGGCGTGCTGTTCGTCAAAGGTGAGCTGCGCGAAAAGCTGCCCTATGACGAGCTGCTGCCCGCCCTTCTGCGATACATAGACAAGCTATAGGAGAAAAAGATGAGCACATTCCCTTTTCTGGAAATGTTTTTTGAATATCAGCCGGACGAACCGCTGCGTGAGGCACTGTCGCAGGCGGCGGTCAGTCATGCCGAGATCGACCGGGACGACCGCTCCGTCACGCTGACGCTGCAAATGCCGGTCTATCTTCCGGCGCAGGCGCTTGCGCAGACGGCGCAGGCGCTTTGCGCGTTGTACGGCCTGCGCAGCGTGTCCATCCTGCCGCAGTTCCCTGCGGAGGCGCTGCAGCTTCTCGACGGGCAGGAGCTTTCGCGCCTGATCGTTTCGCGGTTTTCGCCCGCGGCGGCGATCCTGGCGGGCTGCCGCTGGGAGCTTGCCGAGGGCGAGAGCACGCTGCACCTGCGCGCAAATGGCAAGGATCTGCTTGCGCCGCACCTGCCCGTCGCGGAAAGCTATATCCGCGACCGCTTCGGCGTTGAGACGAGAATTAAAGTCGTCGCGTGCAGCGAGCTCAGCGGCGAGGCTCTCTTTGCCGAGACCGAGCGCCTGCGCCGCGAGGCCGCGCGCGACCTGCCGGCGATCGCCGTCTCCGCTGCCCCCTCCGGCGAAAAGAAGGCGGAGCAGCCGCAGCAGGCGATCTTCGGCAAGCCCTTCAAGGGCGCCGCGACGCCCATGGGCGAGATCACCCTCGACCGCCAGAGCGAGCGCGTGATCGTCGAGGGCAGGATTTTCGCCGTCGACCACCGCGAGATCAACAAGCGTGCCGCAACCGTCGTGGCCTTTGACATGACGGATTATACCGGCTCCGTCCGCATCAGCGATTTCCTCAAGGGCGACGCCGCCAAGCCCATCACGGACACGATCAAAAAGCCCGGCCTCTGGGTGCGCGTGCAGGGCAAGGTCGACTATGACAACTACGCCAGAGAGCTGGTCATCCGCCCCTACGGCATCATGCGCATGGACGCGCCGCAGCGCGAGGACACCGCGCCGGAAAAGCGCGTCGAGCTGCACCTGCACACCACGATGTCCATGATGGACGCGCTGACCAAGACCGGCGAGGCCGTCGCAACGGCTGCCCGCTGGGGCCACAAGGCCATCGCCATCACCGACCACGGCGTCGCTTCGTCCTTTCCGGACGCGCTCAAGGCGAGCAAGAACAAGGTCGCGGGAACGGATAAGAACATCAAGATCCTCTACGGCTGCGAGGGATATTATGTAAACGACGTCGACGACCGCATCGCCGTCCACGGCGAAAAAAGCATGGAGCTGGAGGGCGAATTTGTCGCCTTTGACCTGGAGACGACGGGTCTGTCGTCATTCAACGACGTCATCACGGAGATCGGCGCGGTCATCCTGCGCGGCGGCGAGGTGGTCGACACCTTCCAGACCTTCGTCGACCCGAAGCGCCGCCTCGACCCGGAGAACATCAAGCTCACGGGCATCACGGACGCGATGCTCAAGGGGGCGCCGGACATCAGTGATGCGCTGCCGGAATTTTTGCGCTTCTGCGGCGACCGGCCGCTCGTGGCGCACAACGCGGACTTTGACGTCGGCTTCCTGACGGCGGCGTGCGAAAAACTGGGCATCGACTTCGAGCCGACTTATATCGACACGCTCGTCCTGTCGCAGAACCTGATGCCCCAGCTTTCCAAGCACAAGCTGAACATCGTAGCCGACGCCCTGAGCCTGCCGGACTTCAACCACCACCGCGCCTCGGACGACGCGCTGACGTGCGGCTACCTCTACCTGCGCTTTGCCAAGATGCTGCAAGAGCGCGGCCTAAACGACATTCAGGACATCAACGCCGACATGGTCACGCTGCGCTCCGGCGGCAGGATCACCGACCGCCGCGCCAAGCACATCATCGTCTTTGCCAAGAACCAGACGGGCCTGCGGAATCTGTACCACCTGATCTCCGACGCCCATCTCAAATATTACAAGCGCAACCCGCGTATGCCGAAATCGCGGCTGATGGAGCTGCGCGAGGGCCTCATCATCGGCTCTGCCTGCGAGGCCGGCGAGCTGTTCCAGGCCATTCTCGCCCACAAAAGCTGGGCGGAGCTGAAGCGCATCGCCTCGTTCTACGACTTTTTGGAGATCCAGCCGCTGAGCAACAACCGCTTCATGCTCGCAGACGGCCTTGCGAAGGATGAAGAGCAGCTCCGCGACTTCAACCGCACCATCGTGCGCCTCGGCGAGGAATTGGGCAAGCCCGTCTGCGCGACGGGTGACGTGCACTTCCTCAACCCGGAGGACGAGATCTACCGCCGCATTCTGCTGGCGACGAAGGGCTTTTCCGACTGCGACCGCGAAAACCCACTCTATTTCCGCACGACGGACGAGATGCTGGAGGAATTTTCCTACCTCGGTGCGGACAAGGCGTTCGAGGTCGTCGTGACGAATCCGAACGGCATCGCGGATATGTGCGAGACCGTCCGGCCTCTGCCGCACAACCTCTTCCCGCCGAAGATCGAAAACTCCGTGGAGGACTTGAAATCGCTGGTCTACGGCAAGCTGCACCGCCTCTACGGCGAAAATCCGCCGGAGCTGGTCACCAAGCGCGTCGAGACGGAGCTGCACGACATCATCACCTGCCACTACGACGTCATCTATATGTCCGCGCAGAAGCTCGTGCAGAACTCGCTGGAAAACGGCTATCTCGTCGGCTCGCGTGGTTCGGTCGGCTCGTCGCTCGTGGCCTATATGTCCGGCATCACGGAGGTCAACTCCCTGCCGGCGCATTACCGCTGCCCGAAGTGCAAATACTGCTCGTTCGACGTGCCGGAGGGCATCAACTGCGGCGCCGACCTGCCGGACGCCGTCTGCCCCGAGTGCGGCGAAAAGCTCGACAAGGACGGCTTCAACATCCCGTTCGAGACCTTCCTCGGCTTCGGCGGCGACAAGGTGCCCGACATCGACCTCAACTTCTCCGGCGAATACCAGTCCAGAGCCCACGCCTACTGCGTTTCGATGTTCGGCGCGAGCCACGTCTTCCGTGCCGGCACGATCGGCACGGTCGCGGAGAAGACCGCCTTCGGCTATGTCAAAAAATTCCTCGCGGAGCGGAATATGACCGTCAGCCGCGCGGAGGAAAACCGCCTGGCCGCAGGCTGCGTCGACGTGCGCCGGACGACGGGTCAGCATCCCGGCGGCCTCGTGGTCATCCCGCAGGAGAACGAGATCTGGGATTTCTGCCCCGTGCAGCACCCCGCCGACGACGTGAACACGGACATCATCACGACCCATTTTGAATATCACTCGATGGAGGAAAACCTCCTGAAGCTCGATATGCTCGGCCACGATGACCCGACGATGATCCGCATGATGGAGGATCTGACGGGCGTCAACGCGCAGAAGATCCCCCTCGACGACAAGGACACCATGTCGATTTTCGTCTCGAGCAAGGTGCTCGGATATGAGAACGACCCCATTTTGGGGCCGACGGGCGCGGTCGCCATCCCGGAATTCGGCACGAGCTTCGTGCGCGGGATGCTCGTCGACACCAAGCCCGACCAGTTCGACACCCTCATCCGCCTTTCCGGCTTCTCCCACGGCACGGACGTGTGGCTCGGCAACGCCAAGGATCTCATTCTCAGCGGCACCGCCACCGTCGGACAGGCCATCGGCTGCCGCGACGACATCATGCTCTATCTCATTAAGTGCGGAATGCCCGAAAAGCGCGCCTTCAAGATCATGGAGTCCGTCCGTAAGGGCAGGGGACTGCCCGAGGGCGCGGAGCAGGAGATGATCGACCACGGCGTGCCGGAGTGGTACATCGGCTCGTGCAAAAAGATCCAGTATCTGTTCCCCAAGGCGCACGCCGCCGCCTATGTCATGATGGCCTTCCGCATCGCCTGGTTCAAGGTGCATCACCCGCTGGCGTTCTACGCGGCATATTTCTACCGCCGCAGCCAGAAGGACGGCTTCGACGCGGTGATGATGACGCACGGCATGGAGACGGTCAAGGCGCATATCAAGGCAATCTCCGGCAATCCCGACCGCTCGGCCAAGGACGACGACCTGCTGACCACGCTGGAGGTCTGCTACGAGTTCTATCTGCGCGGCTTCGAGTTCGCGGACATGAGCCTGTACGAGTCCGAGGCGACGAAGTTTGTCATCAAGGACGGCAAGCTCCTGCCGCCGTTCGTCTCCGTCTCCGGCCTCGGCGAGACGGCTGCGTGGGACATCTGCAGCGGCCGCGAGGGAAGAACGTTCGTCTCCATCGAGGAATTCGCCGCCGCCTGCCCGAAGGTCTCCAAGACGCATATCGAAAAGCTGAAGGAGGCCGGCGCGTTCGGCGACCTTCCGGAGAGCACGCAGATGACGCTTTTTTAAGGTTTTTCACAAAAAATACCCCATGCTTTCGTGCAGAATCACAAAGAATCGCGCGAAAAGCGAAAACCGGTTGCCGTTTTTGCGGTTTTGCGCTATACTTAACCTACCAAACTATTATAATGAGGAGAGTGTATCATGCAACAGCTTGAGAAACAGTTCCATATTCACTGCGTAGAGGGCGATGTCGGCCGTTACTGCATTCTGCCCGGCGACCCCGGCCGCTGCGAGTCCATTGCAAAGCTCTTCGATAACCCCGTGCATATCGGTCAGAACCGCGAGTACAATATCTATACCGGCACGCTGCTGGGCGAAAAGGTCAGCGTCTGCTCCACTGGCATCGGCGGCCCGTCGGCCTCCATCGCAATGGAGGAGCTGCACAATATCGGCGCCGACACCTTCATCCGCGTCGGCACCTGCGGCGGCATCAATCTGGACGTCCAGTCCGGCGACGTCGTCGTCGCGACGGGCGCCATCCGCTTTGAGCATACCTCGATGGAATATGCGCCGATCGAATATCCCGCCGTGGCCAACCTCGATGTGACCATCGCCCTGCGTCAGGCGTCCCTCGCCATGGGTAAGCGTACCCACGTCGGCGTCGTGCAGTGCAAGGACGCGTTCTACGGCCAGCACAGCCCGGCCAAGATGCCCGTTTCCTACGAGCTGCTGCAGAAGTGGGAGGCGTGGAAGCGCCTCGGCGTTCTGGCCAGCGAGATGGAATCGGCCGCCCTGTTCGTCGTGGCCGACGCCCTCGGCTGCCGCTGCGGCTCGTGCTTCCATGTCATCTGGAATCAGGAGCGTGAGGCTGCCGGCCTTGACCAGAAGATGAGCGAGGACACGTCCTCCGCCGTCCGCGTCGGCGTGGAAGCGCTTAAGCTGCTGATCGCGCAGGATAAGGCAAATAATAAATAATTGGAACCTTTTTCGACGCGGCTCGTCGAAAGGACAGAAAGGAAGTGACAGATATGGGACGCTACTGGTGGACGGTGTGGATCAAGGTCGCCGTGCTGGCGGTTGCGCTGCTTCTGGCGTACCAATTCGTCAGCGGCATCGTGAAGGACACCTTCGAGCCCTATCTGCTCAATGAACACGTGGAGCGGGACACCGAGGAGGACGTCGTGCAGAAAATGGTCGACAAGGCCGAGAACCTTTTCGGCGCACAGATCGACTATGAGAATTTCATCTTCGACTTTGCCAACGGCTTCGCGCAGAAGATGATGGAGGAGTCCGACGAGGAGCATCATGTGATCTCAGAGCCGCTGTCATAGCAAGCCAGCCCTGTCAGAGCCGCTCTGACAGGGCTTTTCACTGTGTACTGCATTCGTTTACATTCGGAGGAAGCATGGAACAAAAGAAGCGAATTGCCGCCATTGCCGAGAGCGAGGACGAGCGGATGCTGCTCGTGCGCGTGTGCGACCGCCTCGAGCACGCCGCGGCACGCGAAACGCCGGCGGCAACGGCGTTTTTGACCCCGCGCGAGCAGGCGCTCGTCCGGCAGCTCCTGCCGCAGACCGCGTTTTTCGGCGGTACGGACAATGCCGAACGCGCCGTGGCGTATTATCTGCCGGAGTATCTGTCGCGCGAGGACTTTTTTGACGGCGAAGGGCCGCTGGCCTGCCTGCGCGTGCGCTTTTACGAGGAAAATTCCCTGACGCACCGCGATATTCTCGGCGCGCTGATGGGGCTCGGCCTCCGCCGCGACGCCGTGGGCGACATCTGCCTGCATGAAAAGCACTGTGACATCTTCGTGCTTTCGGATATGGCGCGTTACCTGCTGGACAACCTGACCTCCGCCGGGCGGCAGCACCTGACGGCCGAGCGCATCGCGCTTTCGCAGGCGGAAAAAGCACCGCAGGCGCTGCGCGAGGTGCGTGTGACCGTCTCGTCCCTGCGGCTGGACGCCGTGCTTGCCGCCGCCTTTCACCTCAGCCGCGGCGCGGCCGCCGAGGCGGTAAACGCCGGAAATGCCGCTGTCAACAGCCTGACGTGCTGCAAGCCCGACCGCCTGCTTGCCGAGGGCGACGAGGTCTCCCTGAGAGGCAAGGGCAAATTCCGCCTGCTCTCCCTCGGCGGCGAGACCAGGAAGGGCAGACTTGCGTTGACGATTGGGATTTTTATATAGTGTCATCCTCTGTAGGGCGGGGGCATGCCCCCGCCGACCGCGAAGCGGCAGATGGTGCAGGGAAACAAGCCCGTACACGGCTGGCAGTTCCTGCACCGGCGCGCCGAGTCGTCGCGCCCTACGGCGAGGGTACGAAAGACGTTTCGTAGGGCACGACCACTGGGCGTGCCGACCGCGAAGCGGCAGACGGCGCAGGGGAACAAGCCTGCACGCGGTTGGCAGTTCCTGCACCGGCGGAGACATGTCCCCGCCCTACAGAGGATTTGTTGAAAAATGATGGTTGGAAGCGCAAAAACGGTTGACAAAAAACCTTGCTTTTGTTAAAATAACATAGATAATGCGAACGATGCGTTGAGGAAGCCAATTCGTGCCGAGGGCGGCAGCGAGCGGGGGAGGGTGCAAGCCCCGCAGTCCGGACACACGAACAGCCACTTCTGAGCAGCCCGCGACGAGCGGGACGGCTCATCCCCGTTACCGGATGACCAAGATGCCACATTATGTGGCAATTAGGGTGGTACCGCGATTCGCCTCGCCCCTATTTCGGGGGTGGGGTATATTCTTTATACGGAGGTTTATCCATGGCAACGAAAAAATACGGCGTAAACGAGCTGCGCGAGATGTTCCTGTCCTTCTTCGAGAGCAAGGGACACCTGCGCCTGCCCAGCTTTTCGCTCATCCCGCAGAACGACCGCTCGCTTCTGCTCATCAATTCCGGCATGGCGCCGATGAAGCCCTATTTCAAGGGTGAGGTCGAGCCGCCCCGCCGCCGCGTCTGCACCTGCCAGAAGTGCATCCGCACGGGCGACATCGACAACATCGGCCACACCGCCCGCCACGGCACCTACTTCGAGATGCTGGGCAACTTCTCCTTCGGCGACTATTTCAAGCACGAGGCGATCGCATGGTGCTGGGAATTTTTGACCGAGGTCTGCGGTCTGGAAAAGGAGCGCCTGTATCCGTCGGTCTATGAAAACGACGACGAGGCCTTCGAGATCTGGAACAAGGAGATCGGCATCCCCGCCGAGCGCATCTTCCGCTTCG
>CAZVSJ010000032.1:0-14574 GCA_964629755.1 uncultured Oscillospiraceae bacterium
GAGACCGAGGATGAGGTCTACAACAACTGCTGGGACGCGGGCATCAACCTGATGGTCGCCGCCGGCAATGACACCAGCGCCTCCTATGCCAACCAGTACGGCAACGGCCTCGCCATGGCCGACGCGATGGACAACTCCATCGTCGGCAGCCCCTCCACCGGCTACGAGTCCATGTCCGTGGCCAGCGTCCAGAACTGCGCCGTGGAGAGCGACTATTTCCTGCTGGGCGACGAGAAGATCGCCTTCAGTCAGATGGTCTACGCGCCCACGAGCGCGATGGGCAGTATGTGGTCGCAGATCACCAACTGGAGCAGCACCAGCCTGACGTTTGAATACGTCGTCGTCCCCGGTTTCGGCGCGGAGGAGGATTACGCGGAGCTGGGTGACTTGACCGGCAAGCTCGCGCTCATCCAGCGCGGCCAGACGAATTTTGAGGAAAAGCTCAAGATCGCCAGAAGCCACGGCGCGAAGGGCGCCATCATCTACAATAACGCCGGCGGCTCCTTCAGCCCGGCCTACAACACCTTCAACGGCGGCATGGTCGGCATCAGCAACGCCGACGGCCTGAAGCTCATCGAGGCGGCCGCTGCGGGCAACAACTTCGTCACCTTCGGCCCGTCCAAGGCCAGCGAATACCCGTGGAATACCCCCGCCGAAGAAAAGATCCCCTGGAGAGCCATTCTGCCCTCGTCCGACGCGGGACAGATGTCCTCCTTCTCCAGCGTCGGCCCGGCGACCGACCTCGGCATGAAGCCGGAGATCGCTGCGCCCGGCGGCAACATCGTCTCGTCCGTCATCGGCGGCGGCTATGCCGCGATGAGCGGCACGTCCATGGCGACGCCGCATCTGGCCGGCGCGGCCGCGCTGGTGCGCAACTATCTGAAAAACGAATGGAACATCACCAACCCCACCGAGCTGCGCAACGTGACCGACGCGCTGCTGATGAGCACCGCCGTCCCCGCCCGCAACGAGACGGGCGACGAGTACGGCCCGCGCTGGCAGGGTGCAGGCGTGGTCAATGTGTATAACGCGGTGACGAGCGGCGCTTACCTGACCGTGGACAACCCCGACCCGACCGACAGCTCCGTGGTCGTGACCCGTCCGAAGGCCGAGCTGGGCTGGAACAAGTACGGCGTTTACAAATTCTCCTTTGACATTCACAATATTTCCGATGCGGACATCACCTACACCCTGTCCAGCGTGTCCCTGTCCGAGGGTATTACTTACGCAAACGGCGTAGCCTTTGCCGACGGCGTCACCCGCCGTCTGGGCGAGGACGATTTCAAGCTGACCGTCTCCTGCGCGGATCGTGACGGCACCGTGACCGTGGGCGCGGGCCAGACCGTCACCGTCACCGCGACCCTGACTCTGAGCGGCAGCTACCTCAAGGAGCTGTTTGCCAACTTTGAAAACGGCAACTACGTCGAGGGCTATGTGTACCTCCAGCCGACCGACGGCGTGACCCTGACGCTGCCGTACCTCGGCTTCTGCGGCGACTGGACGAACGCGGGCACCGTCTTTGAGGGCGCTCCCGACACCGACTGGCAGCTCCAGCCCACGCTGTTTGCCACTGCCAATCAAAACGGCTCCGGCTACTACCTTGGTGAGAATGCCTACAATGAAGAGGATCCCTACAACTACGACCGTCTGGCGTTCTCTCCCAATCTCGACAGTGTTCCCCAGCAGTTGGCGATCGTTCTGACGACCCGCCGTAACCTGACGGATTTCCGCGTTGCCATCACCGATGAAAGCGGAGAACCGCTCTGGGCGCTCGGCAGCAAGTACCTGACCAAGAGCTACTTCTATATTAACGGGCAGAGATACATCAACACGCAGATCATCACCAACGGCTGGACGGGCCGGTACTACAACGAAGAAACCGGTCTGTATGACGGCGACTACGCCCCGACCGGTAAGTATTACGACCTGACCTTCTCCGGCAACACCGCCCAGAGCGATGCTACGACCTCCGTGACCTATCCCATCTGGCTGGATTCCGGCGCGCCGGAGATCAGCAACATCCAGTGCTACGTCGACGAGACCGACGGCGTGTTCAAGCTGGCCTTTGACGTGCAGGACGACCACTATGTCCGCGTCGTCAACATCATCGACTCCACCAATTCCTACCTGCTGACCTACACCGTGGAGAACTTCGCGCAGATCGAGGAGCAGGGCACCAAGACCAAGGTCATCATGGATCTGGACGGCCTGTGCGAATTCCTGAAGGACAACGGCCTGAACCCCGGCAGAATCAAGCTGGCAGTTTCCGACTACGCCCTGAACACGAACACGGTTTTTGTGGATCTCGGCCCGCAGTACCTGAGCCTGAGCAACATGACCGTCGCCGTGGGCGACAGCCAGGCCATGTCCCTGCGCATCCTGCCCGCCCGTCTGGCTGACAGCCTGACGCTGACGTGGACCAGCGCTGACGAGACGGTTGCCACCGTGGACGCAAGCGGCGTCGTCACAGGCGTTGCCAAGGGGCAGACCGTCATCACCGTCACCGCCGACAGCGGCCTGTCCGCCAGCGCGACCGTGACCGTAGGCGACGAGACCCTGCCTCCGGAGGAGCCGGAGACGCCCGATCCCGACGCGACCGTCGACAAGCCCTCCGCGGAGGCAAAGCCCAACATCTGGGACAACCGCGTGAGCGCCAGCGAGACCGACCTGCTCGGTCAGACCTTTGAGGCAGACGGCCTGTGGTTCAAGATCACCGGCGCGGACACGGTTCAGCTCATCCGCAACCCGAACGCCGCCAGCGACTATGTCAACCCCTATCCGGAGCTGCCTGCCGAGCTGACGCTCCCCGAGACCGTGCACTATAAGGGCACGGAATACACCCTGACCACCATCGGCCCCGGTGCGCTCCGGATGTGCAGCCAGCTCACCTCCATCACCCTGCCGGATTCCATCCGGGTCGTCGGCGACTATGCCCTCATGCTCGCGTGGTCGAACGCCAAGCTGACGTCCATCAACCTGCCGGAGGGCTTGGAAGAGGTTGGCAACAACGCCTTCTATGGCAGCAGCAACGCGGACTTCAGGCTTCCGTCCACGCTGCGCTATATCGGCACCTATGCCTTCTCCTTCACGGGCATCACCGAGGTCTCCTTCGGTGAGAGCATCGAGAGCGTCGGCGCCCGCGCCTTCGCCAACTGCTACAAGCTGACCAAGGCGGAGCTTCCCGTCGCCGCACAGGATACCGAGGCGATCTATATGAGCTGCACCGCGCTGACGGACGTGACGATCGAGCCGGGCGTGGAGCACACCCCAATGAATGCCTTCTACGGCGACAAGGCGCTTGCCGAGATCGACATCCCCGAGGGCGTTAAGGAGATCGGCTATGCCTCGTTCTACATGACCGGCCTGAGCGCCATTGAGCTTCCGTCTACCTGCACCACCATCGGCGACTATGCCTATGCGGCTCTGGACAACTGCTATGACTTTGTCATTCCCGATTCCGTCACCTATGTCGGCAGCAATGTGTTCTATTGGAGCAAGTATGTCCGCTCCATCACCTTTGGCGCAAATGTGGCCTATGTCGGCGACAATGTAATGAGCAGCTTCTTCTTCCATCCGGATGTCGAGCGCGTCATTCCCGAGGTCAGAAGCGCCACCGCCGGCGCGGCTGTCCGCCGCAGCGGCTATGTCGGTCAGATGACCAGAGACGGCCTGCCCTTTGAGGTCTACTCCGGCGCTCCGTTCACCATCGACGGCATCGACTATATGCCCATCTCCGCCACGGAGGTCATGGTCACCGGCTATGACCAGTCAACGGTGGTCGGCGTTGTCAACATCCCTGAAACGGTCACCTGCGAGGGTGACGAGACGAGCTACACCGTTACCGCCGTCGGCGACAAGATCTTCTCGCAGAAGTACAACATCACCGAGGTGCACCTGCCCGACACCATCACTACCGTCGGCGAGCGTGCCTTCGACCAGATCCACGCGCTGGAGTATATCAACATCCCCGCCTCCCTGACCACGCTCACCGGCCGTCAGTCCTTCGGCTACGGCGGCTGGAACAACTTGGAGTGGAGCGGCGTATGGAACCCCGACACGCTGGTCATTCCCGCGGGTCTGGAGACGTGGAATGATTGCGCGTTCTCCGGCAACCACTATACAAAGGTCGTTCTGTCCGAGGGTCTGGAGATGGTTGGCTCCTACGGCATCTCCGACAACAAGGCTCTGACCGAGGTCGAGATGGCGAGCACCGTTAAGTACCTGAAGAACAACGCGTTCTCCAACTGCTCGGCACTGACCGCCATTGAACTGCCGGAGGGCCTGCTCTACATCGGCGAGAAAGCCTTCCAGAGCGACCCGCTGACCTCCGTCAGCCTGCCGGATTCCCTGCAGTACATCGGCCCGCAGGCGTTTGAGGCCTACAAGTATGATTACAGCACCAGTCCTGCTACCGTCACTTATGTCGGCGTGCCGGAGATCACCCTCCCCGGCGGCGTCATCGGCCTCGGCTGGAACGCTTTCAGCAAGGAAGTGAAGGTCACCACCACGTTGGGCAGCCAGAAGAACATGGTCGTTGAGCGCTGCAACCTCAATGAGCTTCCCGCTGTCTGCTGGGACGGCAGAACCGACATCCCCGCCGGTGACTACTCCGTCATCCCGGAGGGAACGACCGTCCGTCTGGGCGACAACGTGACCATCGACGGCGAGCTGCGCATCGAGGGCGCGCTGATCGTGCCGTGGAACCTTGAACTGACCGTCGGCGAAGGCGGAAAGATCATCGGCTCCGAGAACATCACCTACGAGACCTGCAAGCATACGAACACTTCCACCGTCACTGTCGAGGCGACCTGCACCGAAGAAGGCAGCATCACCGTCGTCTGCGACGATTGCGGCGCGGAGCTGTCCGTCGAGAAGCTCCCGGCCAAGGGCCACACCGAGGAAGTCCGTAACGCGAAGGAAGCCACCTGCACCGAAGACGGCTACACCGGCGACACCTACTGCGCTGTCTGCGGCGAGCTGCTTGAAAAGGGCGAGGTCATCCCCGCGCACTGCGCCTCGGCTGCCTTCACCGATCTGGACACCAATAGCTGGTACCATCCCTACACCGATTACGTCATCGACAACGGCCTCATGGGCGGCGTTGGAAACGCCCAGTTCGACCCGGATGGTATCATGACCCGCGCAATGCTCGTCACCGTCCTGTACCGCATGGCCGGTTCGCCCGACGTTTCCGCCAAGACCAGCTTCGCGGATGTCCCGGCGGACGCCTACTACGCCGACGCCGTCGCGTGGGCGAAGGAGCAGGGCATCGCTCTGGGCGTGACCGCAACGACCTTCGAGCCGGAAAAGGCCGTCACCCGTGAGCAGGCTGCGACCTTCCTGTACCGCTATGTGACCGCAACGTCGGGCAAGCCCGAAGCCGGAGACGGCGACCTGTCCGTGTTCCGCGATGCGGACAAGGTGCAGGAATACGCGAAGGAGGCTATGACCTGGGCGGTCGGCGAGAGCCTGTTCGGCGGCTTCCCCAACGGTACGCTCCAGCCTGCGGTCGGTCTTACCCGCGCACAGATGGCAAAGCTGCTGACCCTTCTGGATCAAAATTTCTGAGTTTACCCCCTTCATGCAAAGGCGCGTCCCCGGAAAACCGGGGGCGCGCTGCGCCTTCCGGGGAAGGACGTTTTTCGTCAGCGGGATATTGACTTTCCTGACACAGCGTTGTAAAATAAAAATAGAAAACGAATTGGGGGGCGGAACCATGGAAGAAATGACATATTATGACACCTTAACGCTTTGCCCGGACTACCGTTTTGTGCGCGTGGTCAGCAAGGACGGCGTCTTTTATGACCTGATCCGCAAATGGCGCTCGCGAGAGCACGTTTTCCGCCTGCAGCAGCTCTACCCGGAGGCGAAGACAATCGGGCGGGCGTTCGTACCGCCGTGCATCTGCCGGGATTTCACCGAGCTGGACGGGCCGGACAGCTTCCGCAAGAGCGTCTGGAAAAACGGAACGCAGTTCCTCTTCCCACTGGAGGCGAAGGACGCCGCCCTCCTGCAAAAAACTGAAAAATGAAGCCTGTGCCGGTGTTCCGCGCGGAACACCGGCATAGTTTTTTGCCCCGGCGCATAGGCTTGACCGAGGTGATGAGGATGCGGACATTTATCAGGAGAAATTTGCCGCTGCTGCTGGTGCTGGCCGTTCTGACAGCGCTGACGGTCGTGGCGTGCGCGCGCAACCGGCAGGCGGTGACGGCCGGCTCATGGGGTCTGAGCTTCCAGAAGGAGGGGCAGCCGCCCACGGGCAACGCGGGAAGCGAACAGCTAAAGCAGTATAACGCGGCCTATATCGGCGATACGACGAAAAAGGTCATCTACCTGACCTTCGACGCGGGCTATGAGAACGGCTGCACGGAGAAGATCCTCGACACGCTGCAAAAGCACCACGTTCCGGCCACGTTTTTCCTCGTCGGCAACTATATCGAGCAGAACCCGGAGCTGGTCAAGCGCATGGTCGCGGAGGGGCATACCGTCGGCAACCATACCTACCACCATTACGATATGTCCAAGATCTCCGACCGGGCAACGTTCGAGCGTGAGCTGACCGATTTGGAGACGCTTTACAAGCAGACGACCGGCGAAACGATGAAAAAATACTACCGCCCGCCGCAGGGCATCTATTCCGAGCAGAACCTACAAATGGCCAAGGAGCTGGGCTACCACACGGTCTTCTGGAGCCTGGCCTATGTCGACTGGCTCAACGACGACCAGCCGACCTCGGAGCAGGCGTTTTCCAAGCTCATCCCGCGCATCCACAACGGCGCGGTCGTGCTGCTGCACAGCACCTCGCAGACCAACGCCGACATTCTCGACGACCTGCTCACGCGCTGGGAGGAGCTGGGCTACGAATTCGCGCCCATCGACGCCCTGTTCGCGCAAGGGGAGCAACAAGGATGAGTGTGAAAGAATGAAAATAATCCGTCCATGCTTTTTTTACGGGAACGCTTGACAGCCGCCAAACGCTGTGTTATCATCGAAATGAGCGATAATGAGCGATAATGAACGGAGGCGTCACGATGAAATACTGGCAGAGAGAACAGGCGGTTTTGCAGGCGTTAAAGGAGCAGGGCGCGGTGTCCATGACGGACGTGTGCGCCATGACGGGCGCGTCGGTGGCGACGGTGCGGCGCGATTTCGACGAGATGCAGGCAAAGGGCCTGGCCGAGCGCACGCACGGCGGTCTGCGCCTGCCGCAGAAGCAGCCGGAGCGCAGCCGCTATGTCAACGGCACCGAGATCCTCGACGCCATCGACAAGGAAAAGCAGACCATCGCGCGGGAGGCCGCCGCGCAGGTGCACGCCGGGGAATCCATCTTTATCGGCGCGGGCAAGACCTGCAATATGCTCGCGGCGCTGCTGCGCGACGTCGAGCGCCTGACCGTGGTCACGACGTCCATCACGGCCGTGCTGGAGCTGGCTGCGTGCCCGAACATCTCGGTGACGCTGCTCGGCGGCGACGTCCACACGGGCAAAAACTACATCGAAACGCTCGACCCGGATATCGCGCACGTCCTGCGGGGCTACTATTTTGATAAGGTATTCCTCACGGCGGAGGGCTTCGACCTCGAGCGCGGCTACACCGTGCAGGACAAAAACCGCACCGGGCTTTACACCCAGCTTTCGCGCATGACGCGCCGGCTTTATATGCTGCTCGACAGCGCGAAGTTCGACCGCCGCGCCTTTGCGACCATGTTCCCGCCGGAAAAGCTCTGCCGCGTCATCAGCACGCAGAATATGCCGCAGAAGTTTTCCGATTTTTACGCGAGGCAGGGGATCCCGTGCACGCTCTTGCCAACAGAATGAGCGATTTTGAGCGATTTTCCACCGGATATTGCGCGCTTACAGTTCGCGCAGCATTCGGCGGAATTTATTTTTTGCATATTTTCAACAATAGTTTGCTGAATGAATTGGCAAATATGCCGAAATCTATCGAAAGTACGGATCGGATATTGACATTGGACGCGATTTGTGGGATGATGAGAGCGGATAAAAGGTTAATGACAAAAATGAGCGATTTTGAGCGATTTGAAATGGAGCGTTTACAATGGAAAATGAAGGCATTGTTGAATTGTATCAGCCGCGGCATACGCTGATCGGCCGCGACGGGATCACGATGATCCCGCATTTCCTGAACCGCCTCGGCGCGAAGAAAGTTCTTGTCGTCACGGACAAGGGTCTCGTAAAGATCGGCACGGCCGGAAAGGTCACCGCCGTTCTCGACGATGCGGGAATTGATTATCTGGTTTTTGACGGCGTCGAGCCGAACCCCACGACCAAGATCGTCTATGCCGCGCTTGATTTTTATCAGAAGAGCGGCTGCGGCGCGCTCATCGCCATCGGCGGCGGCTCACCGATCGATGTGGCCAAGGCGGTCAGCATCCTGTCGGCCAACGGCGGCAAGATCGAGGACTATAACGGCGTGAACAAGTCCAAGAAGCACGGCGCGCCCGTCATCGCCGTCAACACGACGGCGGGCACCGGCTCGGAATGCACCCGCGCCTACGTCGTCACGGACACGGAGGCCAAGTCCAAGATGCTGATGGTGGACACGAACTGCCTTGCCCACCTCGCGCTGAACGACCCGATGCTGATGGTCGGCATGCCGCCCTCGCTGACGGCTGCGACGGGCATCGACGCCCTGACCCACGCCATTGAATCCTATATCTGCAATATCCACACGCCCTATACCGACGCGCTGGCCCTCGAGGCGATCCGCCTCGTGTCCAAGGCGCTGCGCAAGGCGGTGCACGACGGCTCGGACATGGTCGCACGCACGGATATGTGCTGGGCGGAGTATATGGCGGGTCTGTCCTTCTCGAACGCCGGCCTCGGCCTGACGCACGCCATCGCGCATCAGCTCGGCGGCTTCTACAACATCCCGCACGGCCTCGCCAATGCCATCATGCTGCCGCGCGTGCTGGAATACAACCGCCCGTACTGCATGGGCCGTCTTGCCAGCGTTGCGCAGGCCATGGGCGAGAAGGTCGACAACCTTTCGGTCGACGCCGCGTCGAAGCAGGCCATTGAGGCCGTGCGCAAGCTGTGCACCGACGTGAAGATCCCGCCGCTGTGCGAGACGAAATTCCGCATGGAGGACATCGACACCCTGGCAAAGAACGCTCTGCTCGACACCGCCGCGCAGACCAACATCGTCCGCGCGACGCTCGACGACGTCAAGACCATCATCGCCAAGACCTATTATGAAGGCATCGTAATGAAGAAGGTGAACGCGAATGGATAAGTGTGCGGTGCAGCGGGCAGTCTCGCTCGCAACGAGCGAATCTGTTTTCCGCAAGACGGGCAGGATCTTCGTGCCGGTGGCCTCTTCCGCGCGGCACATCCACCTGTGCCGGGCCGATGTCGAGGCGCTCTTCGGCGCGGGCTATCAGCTCCAGCACTTCCGCAACCTCTCCCAGCCCGGACAGTTCGCCTGCCAGGAGCAGCTCACGGTCGTCGGGCCGAAGGGCGAATTGAAAAAGGTGCGCGTGCTCGGCCCGGAGCGCAAGGCCACGCAGGTCGAGATCGCCCTGACGGATTCCTTTGCGCTGGGCATCCGGCCGCCCGTCAGAATGTCGGGCAAGACCGCCGGGACGCCGGGCTGCACCCTCGTCGGGCCGAACGGCTCGGTCGCGATCAAAGAGGGCGTCATTGTCGCGGCGCGGCACCTGCACCTTTCCAAGGCGCAGGCGGCGCTGTTCGGCCTCAGCGACGGGCAGGTCGTGCGCCTGCGCAGCGAGGGCGACCGCGCGACTGTGTTTGAAAATGTCGTCGTCCGCGCGGGCGACGGGCATGATATGGAGGTCCACATCGACACCGACGAGGCGAACGCCATCGCCATGAGCGGCACGACGATGATGGAGGTTTTGAAGTAAGATGAATTCCCTGTAGGGCGGGGACGTGTCCCCGCCGTGGCAGTAACGAAACGCTTAGCGGTTTCGCTTGACTGTCGCACCTGCGGTGCGACGCGGTGGGGGCAGACCCCATCCTACAGATTTTTTTCAGAAGCAATGGCAGCGAGGTTTCCGATGAATCAGGAATGGATCCACAAGTTAACAGAGCTGATCGTTGCGGAGGTCGTGCGGCGTGTGGCGCTTTTAGAGCGACAGATGCAGCACCCGGAGGAGGTGCTCGTCCTGCTGGCCGCGCCCGTTGCCTACCCGAAGGAGCTGAAAAGCCTGCTCAAAAAGCAGTTCGGCGAGGGCTACATCCCCGTCAGCTTCACGGAGCGCAACGAGCTGAATGACGACATGACGCTCTTTGCCTCGAAGCTGGGCGAAAACGACCTCATGGAGCGCGCGACAAAGGCCAAGACGGTCATTCTGGTCGCGCCGCGTCTGGAGCTTCTGGGACAGATCGCGAACGGCGAGGACAAGGACTTTTTGGCCTATCTTGCCGTGCGCAGCGTCCTTTGGAAGAAGGATGTGCGGCTGTATCTCGACTTTGACCCGCCGCGCTTCCGCCGCAACACCTTTCTGGAGGGCGTCGCGTCCTCGATCGAGACGCTGCGGCAGATGGGTGTGACGGTCAGCCCCTACTTTACGGGCGATGCCGCGGCACGCATCGGCGCAAGCCTCATCACCGAGGCGGACGTGCTCGCTGCCGCGCAGAACGAGCAAAAGACCCTCCGCGCCTGCGTCGGCGCGATCATCACGCCGGCTGCGCGCGACGCGCTGCTCGCAAACGACATCGTGGTGCAATATGAAGGAGAAACGGTATGCAGTTAGCAAGAGTAAAGGGTACGGTCGTCAGCACGAACAAGGCAGAAAAGCTCTACGGCCTGAAGCTGCTGATCGTCAAGCCCATCGACATTGAGACCTGGCAGGAAAAGGGCGGCCTGCTCGTCGCCATCGACGCCGTCGGCGCGGGTGAGGGCGAGGTCGTCATGCTGGTCGGCGGCAGCTCGTCGCGCCAGACGAACGTGACCGAGAACAAGCCGGTCGACCAGAGCATCGTGGCAATTATTGATTCCGTCGACGTCGACGGAACCCGTATATTTGAAAAATTTACGAAGGAAAGTTGAGGATAGCGTATGGCATTGACAAAAGAACAGATCCGGCAAATTGCAGAACAAACGCGCAGCAGTCTGGAAAACGGCGGAAGCTGCCCGGAGGGAAGCGGACAGTGCCTGTTTGACGATGTTCACGACGCGATCGACACCGCGATCCGCGCCCAGCAGCGCCTGATGGACATGACCCTTGAGGAACGCGGCAAGCTGATCGAGGCAATGCGCGCCTGCGCCCGCGAGCACGCCGAGGAGCTGGCGATCCTTGCCCATGAGGAGACCGGCTACGGCAAGGTCCACCACAAGATCGCAAAGAACCTCCTCGCCGCGAACAAGACCCCCGGCATCGAGGACCTGCACCCGACCGCCTTCAGCGGCGACGACGGCCTGACCCTGGTCGAGACTGCCCCCTACGGCGTCATCGGCTCGATCACCCCCTCGACCAACCCGACCGCAACGGTCATCAACAACTCCATCAGCATGATCGCGGCGGGCAACGCCGTGGTCTACAATCCCCACCCGGCGGCCAAGCGTGCCTCGCAGCGCACGATGGAGCTGCTGAACGAGGCCATCATCGCAGCGGGCGGCCCCAACGGCCTCATCACCGCGCCGAAGGAGCCGACGCTCGACACCTCCAAGGTCATCATGACCCACAAGGCCATCAAGATGCTCTCCGTCACGGGCGGGGAGGCGGTCGTCGCGGTCGCCATGAAGTCCGGCAAGAAGTGCGTCGCGGCCGGCCCGGGCAACCCTCCCGTTATCGTTGACGAGACGGCGAACATCCCGCAGGCAGCCAAGGACATCGTCGACGGCGCGAGCTTCGACAACAACGTCCTGTGCGTCGCGGAGAAGGAGGTCTTCATGGTCGACTCCATCGCCGACGCCCTGATGAACACGATGCAGCAGTGCGGCGCGTTCCGCGTCTACGGTGAGGACATCGACAAGATCGTCCGCACCGTCCTCATTCAGAAGGACGGCAAATACGTCATCAACCGCAAGTTCGTCGGCCACGACGCGACCTACATCCTCCGCGAGAGCGGCGTGCAGTTCACGGGCGACCCCGTCCTCGTCATCGCGGACGTCGACCGTTACCACCCGTTCGTCGAGGTCGAGATGCTCATGCCCGTGCTCGGCATGGTGCGCGTGGCGAACTTCGACGAGGCGCTCAATGAGGCCTTCCGTGCCGAGCACGGCTGCCAGCACTCCGCCCTCATCCATTCGACGAACGTCCACAATATGTCCCGCGCGGCGCGACGGATGAACACGACGATCTTCGTCAAAAACGCGCCGTCCTACTCCGGCCTCGGCTTCGGCGGCGAGGGCTACACCACCCTCACCATCGCCACCCCGACCGGCGAGGGCCTGACCAGCGCGAAGTCCTTTACGCGCGCAAGACGCTGCGTGCTCAAGGGCGACTTCCGCATCATCTGAGCCTATGGAACTTGCAAAAATCGTCTGTGACGCCGGTATTCTCGGCGCCGGCGGCGCAGGCTTCCCGACCCATGTGAAGATCAACTGCAAGGCCGAGTATGTCCTTGCCAACGGCGCCGAGTGCGAGCCGCTCCTGCGCGTCGACCAGCAGGTCATGCAGTATTACGCGGCGGACGTCGTGCGCGGCATCCGCGCGGTGAAGGAATTCACCGGCGCAAAGCGCGCGGTCATCTGCCTGAAGGAGCACTACCACGAGGCCGTCAAGGCGCTGAAAGAAGTCCTGAAGGACGCCGACGATGTGGAGCTGCACCTGCTCGACGCGTACTACCCCGCAGGCGACGAACAGCAGATCGTCTACGAGGTTACGGGCCGCGTCGTCCCGACGGGCGGCCTCCCGCTGGACGTCGGCGCGGTGGTGTGCAACGTCAGCACGCTGGTGAACATCGCCGGCGCGATCGACGGCAAAAAGGTCATTGAAAAATACGTCACCGTGGGCGGCGCGGTCAAAAACCCCGTCACCCTGCGCGTCCCTGTCGGTATTTCCCTCAAGAAGCTGATCGACGCGGCAGGCGGCACGACCGAGCCGTGCGACTACATCATCGGCGGCCCGGCGATGGGCCGGGTGGTCGACACGCTCGACATCCCCGTGACCAAGACCACGGGCGGCCTGCTCGCCATCCCGAAAAACCATCCGCTGCTGCAGAAGAAGTCCCCGAAGCTCGACCTGCGCATGATCATGGCGGTGTGCTGCCAATGCTCGATGTGCACGCAGATGTGCCCGAGAAACGCGCTGGGCCTCAACGTCCAGCCGCACAAAGCTATGCGCAGCCTCGCCAACGGCATCGACCTGATGGGCGATTTCAACGGCATCTTCTCGTGCTGCAACTGCGGCCTTTGCACCTACTACGCCTGCAACTTCGGCTTAAAACCCTCGCAGGTTATGCAGACGCTCAAATCCGCTATGGCGTCGAAGGGCATCCGGGCACGCAAGGAGGTCTACGGCGAGGTCGACGGCGGCCTGGAGAACAAAAAGGTTCCCGTCTCCCGTCTGATCGCCCGCCTCGGCGTGAGCGAATATGATGTCCCTGCCCCGCTGGTCGACAAGACGCTTTCCACCGACTGCGTGCGCATCGCGCTGTGCATGGGCGTGGGCGCGCCGAGCGTGCCGAAGGTTGCCGTGGGCGACAAGGTGCGCAAGAATCAGCTCGTCGCGGACATCGCGGAAAAGAAGCTCGGCGTCAAGATGCACGCGAGCATTTCCGGCACGGTAACGGCCGTGACGGACGAGTATATTGAAATCAGGAGGACGTCCAAATGAATGCACTCGGAATGATCGAGACAAACGCCATCCCCGTCGGCGTGAACGCGGGCGATGCGATGCTCAAGGCGGCGTCCGTTGAGCTGGTCGCGGCGCAGCCCGTCTGCGCAGGCAAGTATATCGTCATCGTCACGGGCGAGGTCGCGGCGGTCAAAGAGAGCGTCGACGCCGGCAAGACCGTCGCAGGGAGCCGCCTGGTCGACAGCATGGTGATCTCCCACGTCCACGAGCAGGTGCCCAAGGCGATCAATGCCTGCAACGAGATCAGCGAGGTCTCGGCGGTCGGCGTGATGGAGGCGTTCAGCCTCTGCTCCGCGGTCGTCGCGGCGGACGCGGCGGTCAAGGCCGCGGACATTCACCTGATCGACATCCGTCTCGGACGCGGTCTGGGCGGCAAGTCCTTCATCACCATGACGGGCGAGGTCGCAGCCGTCCGCGCGGCGATCGCCGCCGGCGAAAAGGTGCCCGAGGCGCAGGGAATGCTCTCCGAGAGCGTCGTCATCCCGTCGCCGCACCCCGACATCATCAAAGCGCTGTACTGATCGTTCAGCCTTGAATACCAGTCAAAAAAAATAAAAAATATACATCTTAAACGGAGGAACACAACATGAAAGAAGCATTAGGCATGATCGAGACCCGCGGCCTCATCGGCGCGATTGAAGCCGCCGACGCTATGGTCAAGGCAGCAAACGTCCACCTCATCGGCAAGCAGCAGATCGGCTCCGGCCTCGTCACCGTCATGGTGCGCGGCGATGTCGGCGCGGTCAAGGCCGCCGTTGACGCAGGCGCCACCGCCGCGAAGCGCGTCG
>CAZVSJ010000032.1:14674-18453 GCA_964629755.1 uncultured Oscillospiraceae bacterium
CCGTCTCCGCATGACGACGTCGAGGGCATCCTCCCGAAAATGGGATGAAGCTGGCAAGAGTCGTCGGGAACGTCGTTTCCACGATCAAGGACGCGGGCTTTGCCGGGCAGAAGCTGATGATCGTCGACTATATCGACGAGGACGGCAATCTGACCGGCAACCAGGCGATCGCCTTTGATGTGGCGGACGCCGGCATCGGGGACACCGTCATCGTCAATGTCGACGGCGGCGCGGCAAATATGTTCCTCGGCCGGCAGTGCATCGCGGATCTGACCATCTGCGGCGTGATCGACCATCTGACCATCGACGGCGAAGTTAGGGAGTATCATTGACTATGGATGTGGAAGCAATCAGAAGGGAAGTAGAGCGACAGGTGCTGCAATACTTCCATGTGGATACCGCGCCCGCACCCCGCGCGGGACTCGTCACGGGGACGGACGTCATCGCCCATTTGGAGCATTCGCTCCTGAATCCGGACACCACGCTGGAGAAAATCAAGGCTGAGTGCGCCGTTGCGCGGAAGTACTCCGTCGCGGCGGTCTGCGTCGCGCCCTATTACGTCCCCGCCGCGCGGGAGGAGCTGCTGGGCAGCCCGGTCGCGGTCGGTACGGCGGTCGGCTTCCCGCACGGCTGTATGTCGCAGGCGGCGAAGCTGGCGGAGCTGCGCGAGTGCATGGCAAACGGCGCGACCGAGATCGACGTCGCCATCAACGTGCTGGCCATCAAGTCCGGCCGTCTGGACGTCGCCCAGCGCGAGCTGGAGGAGCTGGTGCGCTTCGCCTGCGGCAAGGCAAAGCTGAAGGCGGTCTTTGAGCACGCCCTCTTTACCGACGCGGAAAAGCGCAACGTCCTGACCATGCTCCGCGCCAGCGGCGTGGACTATGTCAAGATCCAGAATATGCTCAGCGGCCACGGCGCGCGCGTCGAGGACGTCAAGCTCGCCTATGACATTCTGGGCAGAAACGTCGGCATCAAGATCGACGGCGGCATCAAGACCCTTGCGCAGGCCGAGAGCCTGCTCGCTGCGGGCGCGACCCGTCTGGGCCTGACCGCCACGGCGAAAATTGCCGAGGAAGCGAGAAAATAATACGAAAGGAACCACGAGGATGGATATCAATGAAATTATCAGACAGGTGACCGAGGAGATCTGCTCCAAGTACGGCGCGCAGGCTCCCGCCCCCACTGCCGGCGGCCAGAACCCCGCCGACATGGCAAAATATATCGACCATACCTACCTCAAGCCCGAAGCCTCTGTTTCGGACATCCGCAAAATCTGCGACGAGGCGAAGAAGTACCACTGCGCCAGCGTCTGCGTCAACCCGTCCTACATTCAGTACGTCGCCCAGCAGCTCGAGGGCAGCGGCGTGACCCCGTGCTGCGTCATCGCCTTCCCGTTCGGCACCTGCACGCCCGAAACCAAGGCCTTCGAGGCTGCCGACGCCGCCACCAAGGGCGCCCGCGAGATCGACATGGTCATCAATGTCGGCGCGATCAAGTCCGGCGACTGGATGCTCGTCAAGCGCGACATCGAGGGCGTCGTCAACGCCGTCAAGGGCCGCGCAAAGGTCAAGGTCATCATCGAGGCGTGCCTGCTGACCGACGAAGAGAAGGTTAAGGCCTGCACCGTCGCGAAGCTCGCCGGCGCACACTTCGTCAAGACCTCCACCGGCTATTCCACCGGCGGCGCGACCGTCGAGGACGTCCGCCTCATGCGCGAGACCGTCGGCCCCGACATGGGCGTCAAGGCCTCCGGCGGCGTGCGTACCTATGACGACGCGGTCGCCATGATCAACGCCGGCGCAAACCGCATCGGCGCAAGCTCCACCGGCAAGATCGTCTCCGGCGTGAAGAACGACGAGCACAAGTGCATCAACTGCGGCAACTGCAAGAACCACTGCCCGGCCGGCAACGTCGAGATCCGCAAGAAGCTCTATTGATCCGGAGGCAGACAGCATGAGAAGACCCATGATCGCGGGCAACTGGAAGATGAACAAGACGCCCGCTGAGACCGTCGCGCTGCTGCAGGAGCTGAAAAAAATCCAGCCGCACGGCAACGTCGAGGTCGTTGTCTGCCCCATGACCGTGAGCCTGTTCGCCGCCGGCGCGCAGCTCAAGGGCACGCCGATCAAGCTCGGCGCGCAGAATGTCCACTTTGAGGACAAGGGCGCCTTCACGGGCGAGGCCAACTGCGCCAGCCTGAAGGAGCTGGGCGTCGAGTACGTCATCCTCGGCCACTCCGAGCGCCGCCAGTATTTCGGCGAGACGGACGAGACGGTCAACAAGAAGGTGCTCAAGGTGCTCGCCAACGGCCTTAAGCCCATCGTCTGCGTCGGCGAGAGCCTTGCGCAGAAGCAGACCGGCATCACCAACGAGGTCGTCTGCCTGCAGACCAAGGCTGCGCTCGCGGGTGTCAGCAATGCGCAGGTCACCGACGTCGTCATCGCCTATGAGCCGATCTGGGCGATCGGCACGGGCATGACCGCCACCGCCTCCGACGCCAACCGCACCATCGCGGCCATCCGCCGCGCCGTGCGCGAGGTCTTCGGCGATGCGGCCGAGCAGGTGCGCATCCTCTACGGCGGCAGCATGAACGACAAGAACGCGAACGAGCTGATGAGCCAGCCGGAGATCGACGGCGGCCTGATCGGCGGCGCGAGCCTTGTCGCGGAAAAGTTTGAAAAGGTCGTCAATTACCACGGCTGATTCGGAATAGAAAAGCAACAGCGCGGGAACGCTCCCGCGCTGTTGCTTTTTGTTGCGAGCTGTCCTGCTTGTCATTGCGAGGAGGGCGAATGCCCGACGTGGCAATCTTGTGCAGGAACTACCTTTTGACTAAGAGCTAAGGACTAAGGGTGAATGACTTCGGTGTTCGCTGCGCGAACGAGTATTTTTTGTAGGGCGGGGACATGTCCCCGCCGGTGTAGGAACTACCGGCTGCGTACAAACCCGTTCGTTTCCACCGTCCGCCGCTTCGCGCAACGGTACGTCCGGTGGTCGTGCCCTACGAATCGTCTATCGCACCCGCTCCGTAGGGGCGGCTATCAGCCGCCCGCGTGCGATCATTCCTCACTGCTGCTTGCTGTATTGCGTGGATATGGCTTCTTTTCGTCTGTCAGCCCGGCGAGGTAATCCATACTTGTACCAAGCGCAAGTGCGATACGGCGGCATTGTTCGAAAGTATAATACCGTCTGCCGCTTTCAATCTTGGAGTAGTCACTCTGATCTATGCCTGTAAGAAGCTGCATTTTAACCTGTGTATAGCCTTTCTCTTTGCGAAGAGACTTTAAACGATCATTTTCCACAAAAATCACCACTACTATTATGGCAAAATGACCTATTGAAAATAGGGTGAAATTGACCTATAATTTTGACAGTAACGGAGGTGATGGAAATTGTATCAAAGCATGTACCTGTGCCTATTCCGCGCGATCACGGATGCGCTGGAGCAGATCGAGGCGCGAAACTATGGACTTGCGGAGCAGCGGCTGAAGGACGCGCAGTGCGAGGCAGAGCGGCTGTATATCGAGGGAGGAAGGACGAAAAAGGGGAATCCGGCTGTCACCATTTGCGGCGCCTGTCATAACATGGAATGAGCGTGGAGCTCAGAATTCAAACGGGAGGTTCCTGATTATGAATTGCAACTCGAACGGTTTCGGCGGATGCTGGTGGATCATCATCCTCATTCTCCTGTTCTGCTGCTGCGGCAACGGCGGCACGTTCCTGTCCGGCAACAACTGCGGCTGCGGCTGTGGCTGCGACAACAACTGCGGCTGCTAACG
>CAZVSJ010000033.1:0-18085 GCA_964629755.1 uncultured Oscillospiraceae bacterium
TTAGTCTTCTTCATAATAAATTCATCGTCTTTTCTGCTTTTTGGTTCCGTTGTTTCGTTCAGGGTTCCGCTCCTCTTGCTACCCTTAAGATAGCACAATGTGTTTTGCCTGTCAACTTTTCCGGCAAACCTTTGACAGCAATCCCCTTTGGGCTTGACAATTCCGCTTTTTGAAGGTATACTTTAGTCAGAGGGTGTTTCCCTCCACAGCGCCGGTTGCTTAAGCGCGGATCATGTATGAAAAGTGCCCTGCCACTTTGAGCGCAGGTCATGTATGAAAAAGCCCCTGCCGCTTCAAGTGCAGGTCATGTATGAAAAGTGCTCCGCCACTTGCAACAAGGAGCGGGACGGCTCGACTGCCGTCCCGCTCCTTATTTATATGAGACCACAAAAAAGCTCCCCGGCGGTGTGCCGGGGAGCTTTTGCGTTTTGAAATTACAGCAGGGTGGAGAAGTGCTTGATGGTGCGGACCATCTGAGAAACATAGGAGTTCTCATTGTCGTACCAGGAAACGACCTGAACCTGCGTGGTGCCGTTCTCGAGCGGCATCGCCATAGTCTGAGTGGCATCGAACAGGGAGCCGAAGCGCATGCCGATGACGTCGGAGGAGACGATCTCGTCCTCGTTGTAGCCGAAGGACTCGGTGGCGGCAGCCTTCATGGCGGCGTTGATCTCATCCTTGGTCACGGACTTGGCGCAGACAGCGTTCAGGATGGTGGTGGAGCCGGTGGGGGTGGGAACACGCTGGGCAGCGCCGATCAGCTTGCCGTTCAGCTCGGGGATGACCAGGCCGATGGCCTTGGCAGCGCCGGTGGAGTTGGGAACGATGTTCACAGCACCTGCACGGCTGCGGCGGAGGTCGCCCTTACGCTGCGGGCCGTCGAGGATCATCTGGTCGCCGGTGTAGGCATGGATGGTGCACATGATGCCGGACTCGATGGGAGCCAGGTCGTTCAGCGCCTTTGCCATCGGAGCCAGGCAGTTGGTGGTGCAGGAAGCGGCGGAGATGATGTTGTCTTCCTTGGTCAGGGTCTCATGGTTGACGTTGTAAACGATGGTGGGCAGGTCGTTGCCGGCAGGAGCGGAGATGACGACCTTCTTTGCGCCGGCGTCGATGTGCGCCTGCGCCTTGGCCTTGCTGGTGTAGAAGCCGGTGCATTCGAGCACGACGTCAACGCCAAGCTCGCCCCAGGGCAGCTCGGCAGCGTTCGGCATCTTGTAGATGACGACCTTCTTGCCGTCGACGACGATGTAGTTGTCCTCGCCCTCGCCCTCGTGGAAGTCGACGGTGTGGCCCATGGCGACGTAGTTGCCCTGGGTGGAGTCGTACTTCAGCAGGTGCGCCAGCATCTTGGCAGAGGTCAGGTCGTTGATGGCGACGATCTCGTAGCCCTCAGCGCCGAACATCTGACGGAACGCCAGACGGCCGATACGGCCAAAACCATTGATTGCAACTTTTACAGACATTGTAGTTTCCTCCAATTCTATGGTACGCCGATTTTTTCGGCGCATTTTATGTTTTCGCATCGTTTCCATTATATACGATATTGCCCGCTTTGGCAAGTGTCAAAATCCATTAAAATCAGACAAATTCGATAAATTTTTTGAGAATATTGCAATAATTAAACGATCCCGAGTTCCCGCAGGCGGTCGAGGAACTCGGCAACATCCGCGCGCACCTGCGCCGGCTCTGCGTCATACTCGCGCAGCAGCCGTTCGACGATCTCCTCCTCGCCCTGCACCTCCGGCAGCATCTTCCAGATCTCCGCGCCGACCTCGTTGAGCGTCAGCATTCCGTTGAGATCGAGCGCAGTTTTGCCCGCGGGCACCAGAAGAATATCGCCCGCGATCTCGCGCAGAACAAATTCCAGTTTTACTTTCATATCGCTCCTCCGATTAGTAATTTGGTAGCACACCGCAATTGCGTCAGCGTCGGCAGCCAAAACGAGCGTTCTTCCCGTAAGCGAGTAGTTTCCGGCCATGTTCGTCAAAGCCGTCTTCCATTCAGCACAATTCTACCACACATACCACCGCCGCGCAAGGGCAAAGTCTGTGCAGACGCGGAAAAATCCGCCGGTTCGGCCCGGGAAAGGCGCGTTTGCCAGGCGCTGTGATATTTCCATGTAACTTTTCTACGCCAATGGGGGATATTCGCATTTTTTCTGTTGAAAAAATGCGAATATTATGATAGAGTATATTGGATATATAATCGAGTAGTATGCGGTGACGCGCAGCACCTGTTATGGAGAGATACTGCGCCGGCGTCCGGAGGTATTTATGATCGACCTGCATTGTCATATCATTCCCATGGTGGACGACGGCGCCCGGAGCGCGGAAGCCGCCTGCCGGATGGCGCTGCACGCCTACCGCAGCGGCGTCGACACCATTGTCGCCACACCGCACGCCAATCTCGACCCGGAGCGTCCGAACCTGCGCGGGCAGCGCTATGACGAATTTTTCTCCCTTTTCTGCGCGCTGCTGCGGCAGCACGGCATCCCGCTGCGGATCCTGCCCGGCTCGGAGCTGTTCGCCCACCCGGCCAATCTCGAACGGCTGCTGCGCGACCGGCGCGTCGTTACGCTCAACCGCTCACGCTATCTGCTGACGGAGTTTCGCTTTCACGCGCGCGGCAGTGAGATCACTGCGGCACTCGACCGGATCGCGCACTACGGCTATGTTCCCGTCGTCGCTCACCCGGAGCGCTACGCGGCGGTGCAGAACGACGCGCGCCTTGCCGCGCAGTGGTTCTCCAAGGGCTACATCCTCCAGCTCAACAAGGGCAGCCTGCTCGGCCGCCTTGGCGAAGCGGCGGAGCGCTCTTCGCACGAGCTTCTTTCGATGGGCCTTGCCCATGTGATCGCGAGCGACGCCCACGACACCCAGTACCGGCCGACCGGTTTTGTCTCGCTGCTGCCCTTCCTGGAAAGGCGCTGCGCGCCGGAGTATATCGAGCTGCTGCTGGAGACGAATCCGCAGCGCATCATCGCGGACGAGCCGATCCGCATCCCCGACCCACATTCTGACAACCGTTGGTGATTCATATGAGAAATCTGAAAATAATCGTAATTTGCCTGTTTTTGGTCATTGCAGTCGTTTTTTCGGTGGTTTTCTGCCATGACCGTCTGACGACCGACCGCACCGCGCCGAAGATTTTCTGCGACAGCACGCCGCTGCAGGTCAGCGTCCACGCGACCGACCGGGAGCTCTGCGCGGGCCTGACCGCCATCGACGACGTTGACGGCGACATCACCGACCACATTCTTGTGCGCAGGACCTCTCACCTCTCCGGCGCCAACACGGCTGTTGTTTACTATGTGGTCTTTGATTCCTCGTCAAACTACTGTATGTTCAACCGCACCATCACCTACACCGACTACCGTATGCCGCGCTTTTCCCTGTCGCAGCCACTCAGCTTCCCAACCAACAGCACCATTTTGCTCAAGGACCGCCTGACGGCCTATGACGTCATTGACGGCGACATCTCGCAGCGCATCCGTGTCTCCGCGACAGGGATCTCGACCTACGATCAGGGGGAATATCCCTTCACCGTACAGGTCACCAACAGCTCCGGCGACACCAGCATCATCACCCTGTTCGCGCAGATCGAAAACACGACCTCGCGCCATCCCACGATCGAGCTTTCCGAGTACATCCACTATGTTTCCGTCGGCGAGGCGTTGAGCGAGGACTCGCTGCGCGCGTTGATCGTCTCGGCGCATGAGAGCGCCGACGGCGAAGCAGTCGACCCGGAGGACATCCAGATCATCTACAACATCGACACCGACAAGCGCGGCTCGTACCGCGTCGAATACGTCTACACCAACGCCGCGGGCCTCACCCGCACGGTCCTGATGACCCTTGTGGTGGAATAAGGAGGGCAGACCATGAAGGACACCAAAAAAAGCATTTGGGAAGATCTCGACCTGTTCTGCGTCTGCCGCTTTGTGCTGCGCCATATATGGATGGTCGTGCTCTCCGCGCTGATCTTCGTCATGAGCGTCTTCCTGGTGCAAAAGATCGCCGTCAAGCCGACCTTCACCAGCAGCGTCACCTTTACCGTCACCTCCCGCTCCACCGTCGGCGCGTCTGCCGGCAATATCGCTGTGACAGACACCGTCGCGGCCAAGTTCGGCGAGCTGCTCTCCAGCGATATTCTCCGCGCCGCCGCGGCCGAGAGCATGGGGCTGGACCACTTCCCCGCCTCCGTCTCGGTCAACGTGCCGGAGAACACCAATGTGCTGATTATGGACGTCGAGGCTGCTACGCCCGAGCTTGCCTACCGCAGCGCGACCGCGATCATGCAGTGCCATCAGGAATATTCCGAGACGATTTTCGCCTCGGCCGTCCTGGACAACATCAACGGGCCTACCGTCGCCACACAGCCGTCGAATTCCTCCTCGCGGGCAAAGCTTCTGAAGATGTCCGGCCCGCTCGGTGCGATCGCCATGATCGCGCTTCTGGTTCTGTTCTCCATTCAGGCCGACACCATACAGAACACATCGGCCGCGAAGCACAAGGTCGACGGCAAGCTGCTTGCGACCGTCTACCACGAGAAAAAGAAGCTGCCGCTGAAGGAGCGCCTGAAAAGGAAAAAGACCGCGCTGCTCATCAGCGACCCGACGTGCAGCTTTTATTATACCGAGACGATCCACCAGCTCCGCGCCACGCTGGAGCGCGCGAAGGAATCGTCCGGCAGCCGCCTTTTCCTGATCACAAGTTGCGGTGAAAACGAGGGCAAATCCACCCTCGCGGCAAATCTCGCGCTCTCGCTGGCGGAAAAGCACCGCAAGGTGCTCCTGCTCGACGCCGACCTGCACAAGCCCGCGCAGGCGCTTATCTTTGAAAGCAGCGTCCCGCGCGACCGCGACTTCGGCGCTCTCCTGACCAAGGGCTTTACCAAGGAGGCCATCGTGCAGTCGCTGACGCGCGACGAGGCCACGGGGCTTTACCGCCTCTACGCCACGCCGCTGCGCCGCAGCGCGACCGAGCGTCTCTCCGCCGACGCGTACCGCCCACTTTTGCAGACGCTGCGCGAGATGTTCAGCTATGTCATCATCGACACCGCACCGCTGAACCTGTTCGCCGACGCCGAAGTCATCGCAGACGTCTGCGACGCGTCGATCCTCGTCGTGCGGCAGGACTATGCCCCTGCCATCACCGTCAACGACGCCATCGACACCCTCATGGAGACACGGGCGGCCTTCCTCGGCTTCGTGCTGAACAACGTCCAGTCCTTCCGCGCGACCATGCTCTCCGGCGGAAAGAACGGCTATGGTTACGGCTACGGGTATGGCTATGGCTATGGCTACGGCTATGGCTACCGCTACAACCGGAAAACGGAGAAGCAGTCGTCGGAACATTCCGCAAAAAAGGAGGCGCATGGCAATGAATGACGAACATCGCTCCGAACAGGAGCTGGATCTGCACCTCCTCCTGCACAATTTCCTGCACGCCGCCAAGCGTCTGATCTGGTTCGTGCTTCCCGTCGTGCTCGCCGTCGGCGCGCTGCTCTATGTGCGCACGGATCGGGCCTATCAGCCGGTCTATTCGAGCAGTGCCGTTTTTTCGGTCAGAGCCTGCTACAGCGCCTCGACCGACATCACGAGCAACAGTCCTTACTTTGACAGCAACGCGGCGGTTATGCTCTCGCAGACCTTCCCCTATATCATCGGAAGCGAGAACACGCAGCTTCTGCTGAAAGAAGCGCTGGACCTGCCCTATATCCCCGGCTCGGTCTCCGCCTATTCCACCGCGGAGAGCGCGCTGTTCACCATGACCGCAACCGGTACCGATCCGCAGCTCACCTATGACCTGCTCAACGCCGCCATCGCCGTCTATCCGCAGGCGGCAAGCTCCATCCTCGGCGACACGCAGATCGACGTGATCAACAAGCCGCTTGCGCCGGCGACCGCCCCCATCAACCGGAATACCGCGCTGAACACCGCCGTGAAATACTCGGTCATCACGCTTGTGCTCGGTCTGGCCGTGATCTTCCTCGTCTCGCTGACCCGCAAGACGGTACATTCGGCCGAGGATCTGCGCAGGCTGGTCAACCTGAAATGCTTTGGCTATGTTCCGTTCATCCGCCCGAAAAAGCACTCCGAGCAGAGCAGCGCGTTTATCACGATCAACAATCCGCGTCTCGGCTCCGCCTTTAACGAGTCCGTCCGCTCCATCTGCGGAAAGCTCCAGCGCGCGCTTGCGCCGACCGACGCCCGCGTGCTGATGATCACCAGCACGCTGCCCGGCGAGGGCAAGACGACCGTCGCCACCAATCTGGCGCTCTCGCTCGCCGCCGCGGGAAAGCGCGTCATCCTGATCGACGGCGACCTGCGCAAGCAGTCACTCAAGCAGACGCTCGGCATTCGCCAGAACTCCGACGGTCTGGTGGAGGTGCTTTCCGGCAAGTCACAGAATTTCCGTCTGCTCAACGTTCCGAACTCCACTCTCCTGCTGCTCTCCGGCGACGAGACGACCGACCGTCCGCAGCCGCTGCTCGACACACAGCGTATGCGTCAGATCCTCACCCTGCTACGGGAAAAGCTGGATTACATCATCATCGACACACCGCCGGCCGGCATAGTCTCCGACGCTGCAACGATCGCCAAATATGTCGACGCGACGCTCTATGTCGTCCGTCAGGATATGGCGAACACCTCGCAGATCCTCGGCGCGATCCAGACGCTCTCATCCTGCGGCGTCAACCTCACCGGCTGCGTGCTCAACCGGACGCAGGCCGGCACGACCCGCTACGGCTACGGCTCGAAGTACGCCGGCTATGGCTACGGCTATCACTACGGGGGCTACGGCTATTCGGCAAAGCGCTCCTACGACGAAAAAGCCACCGAAGCGGCGCAGACACTTACCGATACGATCAAAAACGTCGCGGGCGCGGACGACCGATAACTCAGACTTAGGAGGAACCCATGCGCGTCTTGAAGAAAGTCGTCTCACGCGTGCGCGAAGGCGCGCTGCGCGACATCTGGCGCGAGAGCCGGTGGATCTACCGCCATACCCGCGCCTATCGCGGCGCCGTGCTGGCCTATGTCCTGCTCGGGCTGCTCTCGACCGGCCTCGGCATTGCCTCCGCTCTCGTGTCAAAGGAGCTGGTCAACTCCATCGTCCTGCTGGGCACGGACAACTACGGCGGCCGCCGCATTGCCGTCGTCGGCATCAGCGTCGTGCTGCTTGGCGGCCTCGGTATCGCGCTGAACGCCTATGTCAGCCGTTTTTCCGCCAAGACCAATCTGCGCGTGTCAAACGAGCTGCGCGCCGAGGTGTTCCACACCTTCCTGCGCACCGACTGGGAATCTCTACAGCAATACCATTCCGGCGATCTGCTCAGCCGCATCAACACCGATGTGACCAATGTCGCGGGCAGCGTGCTTGGCTGGCTGCCTACGCTGATCGTCAAGCTGGCGCAGTTTGCCGCCTCCCTTACCCTTATCCTCTGCTACGACCCCACGATGGCGGTCTTTGCGCTGATCACGGCGCCCATCACCCTTCTGGTTGCGCGGCCCTTTGTCTCAAAAATGCGCCGGTTCAGCAAAGAAATGCGGGACGTCAACAGCGAAATGATGGCCTTTCACGAGGAAGCCCTGCAAAATGCGCAGTCCATCAAGGCGTTCAACCTGGTCGACGCCTTCTGCGGGCGGCTGGACCGGGTGCAGACGCGCTATTATGACACCGCGATGCGCTATAACCGCTTCTCCGTGTTCAATTCCTCGGTTTTGTCCGTGACGGGTCTGCTGGTCAGCTATCTCTGCCTCGGCTGGGGCGCTTTCCGCCTCTGGGCGGGGAAGATCGATTTCGGCACGATGGTGCTGTTCATCCAGCTCGCAGGCTATCTCACCTCGGCGCTCTCTTCCCTGATCCATCTTGTCCCCTCCGCCGTCGAAGCAACGGTCAGCGCGCGGCGCATTATGACGATCTTCGATCTGCCGCAGGAAACCCAGGAAAACCTCGAAGCGGTCGAGGCGCTGCGCAAGACCGACTTCTCCCTGCGGCTGAAGGATCTCTCCTATTCCTACCAGTCACGCCATCTTGTGCTCGACGATCTGACGCTGACCGTCTCGCCGAAGGAGATGATCGCCGTTGTCGGCCCCTCCGGCAGCGGAAAGACCACCCTGTTCCGCGTTTTGCTGGCGCTGCTGCGTCCAACGGGGGGCACGGCGGAGCTGGTCGCGGGCGAGCTACGCGTGCCGCTCAGTCCGGCGACCCGTTCGCTGTTTTCCTACGTTCCGCAGGATAACGTGATCTTTTCCGGCACGGTAGCCGACACGCTGCGTCTCGTCCGTCCGGAGGCCACCGACGACGAGATGTACGCCGCGCTGCGCGTCGCCTGCGCCGAGGATTTCGTCCGCGCTCTGCCGCAGGGACTTTACAGCGAGCTGCGCGAACGCGGAGGCTCGCTGTCCGTCGGGCAGAACCAGCGGCTTGCCATCGCCCGCGCGGTTTTGGCGGACGCGCCGATCCTCCTGCTCGACGAGGTGACCTCCGCACTCGACATGGAGACGGAGCAGAAGGTACTGCAAAACATCGCCTCCCTGCCAGACAAGACCTGCATTCTTTCCACGCACCGGCCGAGCGTCCTGTCCCTGTGCGATCGCATCTACCGCATCCGCGACACGCATCTGGAGGAGCTGCCGCAACAATAATGCCTTCCCCGGAACGGAGCGTCTAAGAGCGCTCCGTCCTTTTTTGTCCACTTTTAGCACTCTATCAGCCAGAGTGCTAAATGTTCACAGTCCGTTCATAGAAAGGCGTTTATTTGTTCATACTATCGCGGGAAAATAAAGCCAGAAAAACAAATGAGATACACCTTCGGATGTATCGGGACTATGAATGGAGGAATTCTTATGTTGAACATCACACCGTATCGCAAGCACAATGAGGTTAATCTGTACAATCCGTTCCGTGAGCTGGAGGAATTCGAGCGCAGCCTGTTCGCGCCGGACACCTTCGCCTCCTTCCGCACCGACATCGAAGACGACGGCGACAAGCTGATCCTGTCGGCTGACCTGCCCGGCTTCAAGAAAGAGGACATCCACGTCGACATCGACGCCGACCGTCTGGTCATCAACGCCGAGCGCCATTCCAACTATGAGAAGAAGGACAGCAAGGGCAGTTACCTGCGCTGCGAGCGCTCCTATGGCACCTATACCCGTAGCTTCAGTCTGGAGGGCATCGACGCCGACAACATCAGCGCTTCGTATGAAGACGGCGTGCTGAAGCTCGCACTGCCGAAGCAGCAGCCTGCCAAGGCCGACACCCGCAGACTTGAGATCCACTAACCGCATAGCTGACGGCCGCGATGCGAAATGCACCGCGGCCGCTCTTTACACCTATTAAAATACCGCACGGGCGACACAAGGTCACCCGTGCGGTATTTCTTATTTTGCAAAACGGACACAATGCGCTATAAAACGCGTCTATCTGCGCAATACGCTGCGCGGTATACTCTGCTGTGTCAGCTGCGCTTACGCCTTCTTATGGATGTAAAGGACGCCGAGCGTGCCCTCACCGCAGTGGCACGAGACCGTGCAGCCGGCGGTGGTATCGTAGATCTTCTCGAACTGCATACACTCGCGGACAGTCTGATGCACCGTCTCGCTGACTTCCTCGCTCACCGGCGTATGCGTGATGAAAATACGCTCCGGAATAATGTCCTGCGCGTTTTCCAGACGGTCGCGGACGTAACGCTCCATGCACTTGGCATAGTTGCCGCGATACTTCTTGCCGACGATCATCTTGTTGTCGACGACCTCGATGCAGGGCTTGAGCTTGAGGATGTTGGCGCCCAGCGCCGTAACGAGCGAGCAGCGGCCGCCCTTGACCATGTAATCCAGACGGTCGAGCAGGAAGCTCGTGTCAATGCGCGTGGCGATCTCGTCCAGCTCGGCCTTCATCTCGTCCAGATCGGTCGCGGTCTTTGCAAGGCGGCAGGCCTCCAGAACGAGGTGGCCCTGGCCGGTGGAGAGGTTGCGCGAGTCGATGACGCGGACGTTGGGCATATTCTCCGCGGCAAGGCAGGCGTTGTGGTGCGTAGCGGAGAAGCCGGAGCCGATGGAGATGTGCACCAGCGCGTCATAGCCCTCCAGATTCTTCTTGAAAATGCGCTCATATTCGCCGAGCGGGACGGCAGAGGTGCTGCAAAGGTCGCCGCCGGCGGCAACATGGGCAAAGATCTCCGCTGGAGCGATGTCAACGCCGTCGCGGAAGCTCTCGCCGTCCTTGTTGACGTAGAGCGGAATGATGGTAATGTCGTTTTCTTTCACCAGCTCCGGTGAGAGGTCGCAGGTGCTGTCGGCAGTGATCTTGATTTTCATGCTGCTCATCCTATCTTCAAATTTTTCATCATAATTATACCAATCCTGCGATTTCAAGTCAAAGGGCAGTTGCTTTTTCGTGCGCAATGTGATAAGATTATGATGAGGTGATATGCCATGACGCTGATTGAGCATTATTTTACATATCTACAGCAGCTTGCGGACGCATCGCGCGAGGCGCCGGAGGGGATCAGATTAACCGAGACGGAGCCGCTGCGCCGCGCGACCGAGCTGCAACAGCAGATCGCCGCGCTCGGCGTGCCGGAGTTCGTGCGCCGCTGTGCGGCGCAGGATGGGCTGACGTTGCCGGACGAGCTGTATGCGTCCTACCGTGAGGAAGACCTGCGTGACGCGCTGGCAGCCATGGCGCAGCAGGCCGAGGCCGCGCCTGCCTCCGATGCGCCCGATCCCGCCGAGCCGCCGAAGATCGACGAGCCGGACGGCCCACGCAGCGCCTATGAGGTTCTGCTCGACTGCTGCTGTCTGGACGAAAATCTGCTTTTCTACCTGATCGACGTGCTAAAGCGCGGCGCGGAGGAGGAATTCCAGAAGCTCGCGCTCGTCACCGCCCGTAAGGCCTTCACGCAGGCGGACTTCCTCTACTGGTTCGCCACGAAGCCGTCGCGCGCTGCGCAAGAGGAGCTGATCTGCGTCACCTTGATGGACGCCTGCCTTGACCGCCTCGCCGCCGAAGGGCAAAAAGAGCTGATCGCCGCGCTGATTTCCGGCGACCGGACGACCTTTGAGCTGTTCCGCTGCGAAGCGCCGGAGCTGATGCACCTTCCCGACGCCACATTTGATTGGTACGACCGCCTGTACCTGCGCGGCTACTACCCGATCCGCTATCTGCTGAAATACAATGGTGTTGCGTTTCCGAAGGAGGAAGAACAATGAATCACCGCGAACTTGCCGAGCGGAATTTTGAGGCCGGCTACAACTGCGCGCAGTCCGTGCTGCTCGCCTTCTCCGACCTGACCGGGCTGGAGAACAAGACCGCCCTTGCGATCTCCTCGTCGTTCGGCGCCGGGATGGGACGGCTGCGGGAGGTCTGCGGTGCGGTCAGCGGGATGTTCATGGCCGCCGGCCTGCTCTACGGCGGCAAGACCACGCAGGAGGAAAAAGCCGCGCACTACGAGCGGCTGCAGCTTCTGGCCGCCCGCTTCCGCGAGAAAAACGGCACCTACCTCTGCCGCGAGCTGCTCGCCGGCGTGCCGGTGACGTCCGGCCCTGCGCCGGAGGCGCGCACGGCGGAATACTATAAAGCTCGTCCATGTAAGCACCTCTGCGGCGACGCCGCGGAGCTGTTGGAGCAATACATTGCCGAACACCCGGCAGAATAAGAGGAAACCCAATGGAAGAAATTTTACGCGTCGAGCACCTGTCCAAGAGCTTCCGCCTCTCGGCGAAGCAGCAGCGGCTCGAAAAGACCCATGACAAAGTCCGCCGCGCCGTGGACGACGTCTCGTTCTGCGCCTATCGCGGCGAGATCTTCGGACTGCTCGGCCCGAACGGCGCGGGCAAAACGACCACGATGCGGATGCTGGCCACCCTTTTGCACCCGGACAGCGGCGACGCCGTGCTTGACGGCGCAAGCATCCTGACACAGCAGACCGAGGTGCGTTCCAAGCTCGCGTTCCTGACGGGCGAGCTGAAGCTGGAAGACTGCTTTACGCCCGACTACCTGTTCAACTTTTTCTCCGATCTGCACGGCATCGACCCCGCCGTGCGCGAAACGCGCAAGCGGGAGCTGTTTTCCCGCTTCGGCATCGACGCATTTGCGCAGACCAAGCTGGCCAACCTCTCGCAGGGCATGAAGCAGAAGGTCTCCATCGCCGTGTCCATCGTCCACGATCCCAACGTCATCATCTTTGACGAGCCGACAAACGGGTTGGATGTCCTGACGGCGAAGGTCGTGACGGATTATCTGCTGGAGCTGAAGCAGCGCGGCAAGACGATCCTGATCTCGACGCACATTTTCAGCCTGATCGAAAAGGTCTGCGACCGCGTCGGCGTGCTCATCGGCGGCAAAATGGTGCTGTGCGACACGCTCGAAGCGGTCTGCGCGGGAAAAAGCCTGGAGGATCGCTTCTTCGACCTCTACGCGGAAACGGCAGGTGCGGAACAATGAGAAGCGGTATGATGACGATCTTCAAAAAAGAGCTTGCGCGGTTCTTCGGCGACCGGCGCATGATCTTCAGCACGATTCTCCTGCCCGGCCTGATGATCTATCTGCTCTACAGCGTGATGGGCAGCGCGATCATGAACAAATTCTCCGTCGACGAGACCGTGCTCCCCTCCGTGGCGGTCTTCGGAAGCTGCGAGGAAGTGCAGCCGATGCTTGCGCAGGCGGTCAGAACGGTAGACTATGCCTCACAGGAGGACGCAACAGAGGCCGTCCGCGCACAGACGCTGGACGCGGTGCTCATCTTCCCGGAGGACTTTGACGCGCAGGTCGAAGCCTATACGGTCGGCACCGGCAATGCGCCGAATGTGGAGATCTATTACAATTCCGCGTCCTCGCAGTCGCAGGCGGCGTTTACACTGCTCGGCACGCTGCTCGACCGCTATGAGGCGACGCTGTGCAACAAGTTTGACGTCAACGCCGGCGGGATGGGCTATGACCTTGTCTCCAACGAGGACGCAACGGGCAGCATTTTCTCCATGATGCTGCCGATGCTGTTGATGATGTTCCTGTTCTCCGGCTGCATGGCCGTCGCGCCGGAGGCCATCGCGGGCGAAAAAGAGCGCGGCACGATCGCCACGCTGCTCATCACGCCCGTCGGCCGCAGCCAGATTGCCCTCGGCAAGATCATGGCGCTGTCCGTGATCGCGCTGCTGTCCGCCGCGTCGAGCGCGACCGGCACGATCCTCGCCCTGCCGAAGCTGATGGGCAGCGCGGGGGACATCTCCGGCAGTCTCTACTCCCCTGCCGACTATCTGCTTTTGGCGGCGGTGATCCTGTCGACCGTGCTGCTGCTCGTGTCGCTGATCTCCATCATCTCCGCTTTCGCCAAGACCATCAAGGAGGCGCAGACGCTCATCACGCCGCTGATGCTCGTGGTCATGTTCCTCGGCATCACCGCGATGTTCGGAAACGGCGCAAGCGCCAACGCAGCGGTCTACTGCATCCCGCTGTACAACTCCGTGCAGAGCATGGTGAGCATTCTGACGTTCGATATTTCGGCGCTGCACCTGCTTTTGACCGTGGCGAGCAACCTCGTCTATGCGATGCTCGGCGCGCTCGTCCTGACGCGGATGTTCCGCAGCGAACGGATCATTTTCTCCAGATAACGAACACGCCCGGACGCAGCGCGTCCGGGCGTTATCTTATAGTTTCTGGTCCTCCTCCGAGGGGACATACCGCGCGATCTTCTCCAAGGGGCACTGCAATATGCGGCACAGATCGTTCAGCGTCGTGGTCGTGACAGGGCGGTTTTTCCGCAGCTTATCCAAAGTCGAAGACGAGATATGGTGGTCTTTGATTAAGGTGTATGTCGTTTCACCAGACGAGCGCAGCGTCTCCCAAAACGGCGTATAAACGATCAAATCAGCCACCTCCCTGTTGAATCAACTATACATCAGCAAATAATGCTTGACTATAATCGCAAAAGCGACTATAATGTAGTAGATGAACGGATTCTCATGGGAGGTTGCATCAATATGGATTGCGAAAACTGTGATTACAAAGAAATGTATTTCATGCTCCTGCGCAGCACAGAAAAGGCGATCAATTTGCTGATAAAAGCGCAGCAAGAATGTGAAGATCTATATTTATCTGCTACCATGAATGAAAAACCAGAAGTAAAAACAGTCATCAAACTTTGTTCCATTCGTGGTAATGAATAATTCTTGAGATTGCCATGGACGCAAAGCAACCTCATAATGACAAGTCAAAAGCTCTTCACAGTATGAACGCCCGGACGCAGTGCGTCCGGGCGTTTGCATAACACGATTACAGCACCTTTGAGAGGAACTCCTTCAGCCGGGGATCCTTCGGGTGGTTGAACAGCTCCTCCGGCGGGGCATCCTCGGTGATCTTTCCGCCGTCGACAAAGAGGACGCGCGTCGCGACCTCGCGGGCAAAGCGCATCTCATGCGTGACGATCACCATCGTCATGCCCGTGTCCGCCAGACGCTTGATGAGGTCAAGCACCTCGCCGACCATCTCCGGGTCGAGCGCGCTCGTCGGCTCGTCAAAGAGCATGAGCTTCGGGTGCATCGCCAGCGCACGGACGATCGCAATTCTCTGTTTCTGGCCGCCGGAGAGCGTGGACGGATAGGCATCCGCCTTGTCCTCCAAACCGATCTTGCGCAGCAGGTCAAAAGCCGTCGCCTCCGCCTCCGCGGTGATTTCCTTTTTTGTGCGCCCGGCCGGAAGGAGCGGCTTTTTGTTCTTGCGCAGCGGATTCGTCAGCTTGCGCCAGAGATTCTTCCGCTTTGCCGCGTGCAGGTCGGACAGCGCAAGACGCACGGGCGCAAGGGTGATATTTTGCAGGACGGTTTTATGGTTAAACAGGTTGAACTGCTGGAAGACCATGCCGATCTTGCGCCGGGCGTGGTTGATGTCCACGTTCCAGTCCGCAAGGTCTTCGCCCTCAAAGTAGACCGAGCCGGCGGTTGGATCCTCCATGCACGTCAGGCAGCGCAGGAGGGTCGACTTGCCGCTGCCGGAGCCGCCGATGACGGCGACGCGCTCGCCCTCGTGGATCGTCAGGCTGACATCGTCCAGAACGGTCAGATCTCCGAATTTTTTAGTGAGATGAGAAACTTCTATCACTTCTTGCCAGCCTCCTTTCCATTAGCTTCACAAGGGCGGTCGCCACGGCGACCAGACCGATGTAGATCAGCGCCATCGCCAGATACGGCACCATGAATTCATAGCTGTTCGTGCCGATGGCGTTAAAGGCGACATAAATATCCAGCGTACCGACAAAGCTCACGACGGAGGTCTCCTTGATGAGCGTGATAAACTCGTTGCCGAGGGTGGGCAGGATGTTTTTGACCGCCTGCGGGATCACGATGCGCAGCATCGCCGTGCCATAGGGCAGGCCGAGCGCCCGTCCGGCCTCCATCTGCCCGCCGTCGACGGAGGAAATGCCGCCGCGCATGATCTCCGAGACGTAGGCGCCGGAATTCAGGCCGAACACTGCGATGCAGACATAGAGCGCGGGATAATTCAGCCCGAGGGCGGGCAGCAGGACGTAGTAGCCGAGCAGGAGCTGCACGACGATCGGCGTCCCGCGGAAAAAGCCGACGTAGACGCTGCAAATGCCGTTGAGAATGCGCGGCAGGCGCTTATATTTCGGCATCACACGCACGGCGGCGATCAGTGTGCCGAGCAAAATGCCGATGGCAAGGCCGAAAACGGCGATCAGCATGGTGTTTTTCAGGCCGCGCAGGACCTGACGGTAGCCGCCCTCGTCCACAAAGATACGCACAAAGCGATCGATTTTCCCGTTGCCGCCCTCAAAAACCGCGCCGGCCTTGGCAAGCGGCTCCTTTGCCGAGACGACGCCCGTAAAAATCGCCGCAATCAGCAGCGCAACACATAAAAAAACTGCAAATTTTTTCATTTCTGCTTTCCTTCCATATTCATCCGAACAGACCGCTCGCCCCTTTCCGCGCGGGAAAGGGGCGGGTGGTCTTTGTGCTTACTTGCCGCCATTGATGGCCTTGGCGATGTAGTTTGCAGGATCCTGGTCGATGATGACATAGTTTATGTTGCCGTTGAGCATATCCTGCGCTGCGAGCGCGCCGGATTTGTAGCCCGTGCAGGTCACCGGGAAGCCATCAAAGCCCCAGCCTTCGTCGCCCTCGGTGTAATACTGGCCCGTCGTGCCGAGCTGGACGCCGATCTTCGTGCTCTTGTCGCAGGCGCTCAGGATGGCCTCCACGTCCTGCGCAGTCTTGCACTCGTCAAAGGTCGTATTGTCCTGCGGGACGATCAGCATCTGCGATGCCTGATAATACGGTGTCGTGAAATCGACGAATTCCTTCCGGTCCTCCTTGACGGTCAGGCCGGCCATGGCGATGTCGCATTTTCCCTGGCTCACGGAGAGGCAGACCGCGTCAAAATCCATGTTCATAATGACCAGTTCCTTGCCAAGATACTCGGCAAAGCCCTTTGCGATCTCCATGTCGATGCCGTAGTAGTTCTCGCCGAGCAGATACTCAAACGGCTCAAACATGGCATTCGTCGCAACGACGAGCTGATCCTTGCTGCTGTCGAGCGCAGCCGAGACGATCGGCTCAACCTCGCCGCCGCCAAAGTACTTCTCGCAAATGGCATCCAGCGTGCCGTCTTCGAGGATCTTGGCGATGTAGGTGTTAGCCTGTTCCAGAAGCTCCGGCTGGTTTTTGTCCACGCCGAAGGCGTATTCCTCCTCCGTCAGCGGGATCGGGATGACCTTGACGCCCTTTGCGCCGCCGTCGCTCTTGCAGCCGGCAAGCATGGAAAGGATCAGGATAAGTACACAGGCAAATGCCGCAATTTTTTTCATAGTCTTCATGGGTTCATTTCCCTCGCTTTCTTGAATTTCAACGAGATTGTACTACCTCGATGCAAAAAAGTCAAGAGGCAAATGTAAAAATATTCATAATTTTTTGATAAAAATATCGCAGCCTCTTTCGCCGGAAAGAGGCTGCGATCATTTTTTAATCCTTCGTCACGATGGCGATATGCACGTCGTCGAGCTGCTTCTGCTCCACGACGGAGGGCGCACCCATCATCAGGTCCTGCGCGTTCTTGTTCATCGGGAACGGGATGACCTCGCGGATGGAATCCTCACCGGCCAGCAGCATGACCATGCGGTCAACGCCCGGGGCGATGCCGGCATGGGGAGGCGCACCGTAGCAGAACGCGTTATACATGGCCGGGAACTTCGCCTTGACATCGTCCTCGCCGAGGCCGACCAGCTCGAAAGCGCGGATCATGATCTCCGGATCGTGGTTACGGACGGCGCCCGAGGACAGCTCCACGCCGTTGCAGACCAGGTCGTACTGGTAGGCATAGATGTCGAGCGGATCCTTCTCGTTGAGCGCCTGCATACCGCCCTGCGGCATGGAGAACGGGTTGTGGCAGAATTCCAGCTCACCCGACTCCTCGCCGATCTCATACATCGGGAAGTCGACGATCCAGCAGAATTCGTAGCGCTCGGCGTCCATGTGGCCCTCGACCTGTGCGCCGAGCAGCTTGCGCAGCACGCCCGCGGTCTTGACGGCGGCGTTGTACTTGCCCGCGGCCAGCGCGACGAAGCAGCCCTTCGTCAGGCCGAGCTTCTCGACGACCGCGTCCTTATGCTCCGCGACGAATTTGGAGATACCGCCGACCAGCTCGCCGTTTTCGTCCAGACGGAACCAGTAGGCCTTGCCGCCGGAGAGCATCTCGGCCTCGGCGCAGAGCTTGTCGATGAACTTGCGGGTCTTGGCGAAATTCGGCACGACGACCGCCTTGACGACCTGTCCGGCGAACGGCTCAAAGCCGCAATCGGCCAAGGCTTCGGTCGCGTCGGTCAGCTCAAGGTCGATGCGCAGGTCGGGCTTGTCCGAGCCGTAGCGGTCCATCGCGTCGCGGTAGGAGATGCGGCGGAAGGGCGCTGCAGAAGCCGTCTTATACTTGCCGTACTTCGTGAAGATCGGCGGCAGAACGTCCTCCAGAACGGCGAACACGTCGTCCTGCGAGGCAAAGGCCATCTCCATGTCGAGCTGATAGAACTCGCCGGGGCTGCGGTCGGCGCGGGCGTCCTCATCGCGGAAGCA
>CAZVSJ010000034.1:0-2672 GCA_964629755.1 uncultured Oscillospiraceae bacterium
TTGCCGAGTGCGCAAGCGCGGTGGCGGGACGGAAGATCCGCGTCAGCGTTGCCCGTCCTGGCGAGCAGCGGCAGAATAACGGCGGATTTGACAAACTGCTCTCATTCGGAGAGCAGCACCCGGATATTGTGGAATTTAAATAATAAGGAGATATTTACTATGGCAAAAGGCGGATACCGCGGCGCAATGGGCGGCGGCATGAACATGAACATGATCAAGCAGGCACAGAAGATGCAGCAGGATATGCTGAAGATGCAGGAGGAGATGGAGGCCAAAGAGTACGAGACGACCGTCGGCGGCGGCATGGTCTCCGCCCGTGTCAACGGCAAGCACGAGGTCCTTTCACTCAGCATTAACCCCGAAGCCGTCGATCCCGACGACGTCGAAATGCTGCAGGATATGGTCGTTGCCGCCGTCAACGAGGCAATGCGCAAGGCTGACGCGGAGACGGCGCAGAATATGTCCCGCCTGACGGGCGGCCTGAATCTCGGCGGGCTGTTCTGATGCGTTATTTTCCCGCCGCGCTGGAGCGGCTGACGGAACAGTTTGCAAAGCTGCCGGGCATCGGCGGCAAGACGGCGCAGCGCCTTGCCTTCCATCTGCTGAGTATGCCGCAGGAGGATGCGGAGGAATTCGCCAACGCGATCCTCGACGCGAAAAAGACGGTGCATCTTTGCCCGTGCTGCCGGAATCTGACAGACCGCGACATCTGCCCGATCTGCGACGACGAAGGCCGCGACCACGGCCTGATCTGCGTGGTCGCAGACCCGAAGGACGTCATCGCGATGGAGCGCGCAAGAGAATTTTCCGGCGTTTACCATGTGCTGCACGGCGTGATCTCTCCGCTGAACCACATCGGGCCGGATGACATCTGCATCCGGGAGCTGCTTGCCCGCGTGGGCAAGGGCGACGTCCGTGAGGTCATCATGGCGACGAATCCCGACACCGAGGGCGAGGCCACGGCGATGTACATTTCGCGTCTGCTTCGCCCGATGGAGGTGCGCGTGACGCGCCTTGCCTACGGCGTGCCGGTCGGCAGCCAGCTCGAATACGCTGACGAGGTGACCCTTCTGCGCGCGCTTGAGGGCAGACGAGACATTTAAGGATATCTGCATACAAAAACAGGACTTCACGACCGGGTGAAGTCCTGTTTTTGTGTTACGGATTATTTCTTTGTCTTCTCCTGACGTTTGGAGTTCGCGCCGACAGAGAAATTGACGCCGGTGTCCTTCGGCTCGTCGGCGGAGTAGTTGTAGTCCTTGCCGGGGATGATCGCGTTCAGCACGATGCCTGCGATGGACGCGACGGCGAGGGCGGACAGGGAGATCGTCAGGGAACCGATGTGGAAGGTGGCGGTGCTGCCGAGGCCGAGAGCGCTGACGAGGATCACAGCCGCGATGATGAGGTTACGGCTCTTGCTGAAATCGACCTTGGACTCGACAACGTTGCGCACGCCGATGGCGGAGATCATGCCGTAGAGGACGAAGGAAATGCCACCGATGATGGCAGTCGGGATGGAGCTGACGATGGCCGCGAATTTCGGGCAGAAGGAGAGCACGACGGCGAACAGAGCAGCGAGGCGGATGACGCGCGGGTCGTAGACCCTGGACAGGGCAAGCACGCCGGTGTTCTCGCCGTAGGTGGTGTTGGCAGGGCCGCCGCAGAGAGCCGAAAGGGTCGTTGCAAGGCCGTCGCCGATGAGGGTGCGGTGCAGGCCGGGGTCTTTGATGAAGTTCTTGCCGACGGTCGCGCTGATGGCGGAGATGTCGCCGATGTGCTCCATCATGGTGGCGAGCGCGATCGGGACGATGGCGACGATGGAGCTGACGATCAGGCCGGTCCGGGACGGGTCGATGCCGAGCACGGTCGAGCTTTTCTGCAGGGGCAGACCGATCCAGTCAGCCTGAGCGACTGCGCTGAAGTCGATCGCCCAGGCATCTACGCCGAAGACGTTGCCGACGAGCAGGGCGATGGCGTAGCTGCCGAGGACGCCGAGCAGGATGGGAATGATCTTGAACATTCCCTTGCCCCAGATATTAAAGACAACGACGATGCCGAGGGCGATGAGGGCAAGCGGCCAGTTGGCAGAGCAGTTGGTCACGGCAGAGCCGGACAGGCTCAGGCCGATGGCAATGATGATCGGGCCGGTAACGACGGGAGGGAAGAAGCGGATCACGCGATCCACGCCGACGAGCTTGATGAGACCGGCGAGGACGAGGTAGACAAGGCCGGCGCAGGCGACGCCGAGGCAGGCGTAAGGAAGCATTTCAAGGTTGGGGATATTCTTATCTGCACCGAGCATCGGTGCGACAGCCGCGTAACCGCCGAGGAACGCAAACGAGGAACCGAGGAAGGCGGGAACCTTGCCCTTGGTGATGAGATGGAACAGCAGCGTGCCGAGGCCGGCCATCAGCAGGGTGGTCGAGACGCTCAAGCCGGTCAGCAGCGGCACGAGAACCGTTGCACCGAACATCGCGAACATATGCTGGAAGCCTAAAAGAAGCATCTTGGAAACACCCAACCTGCGAGCGTCCAAGATGCCTTCCTGCGGTATTTCGTTTTTCTTCGGTCTTTTCATGATTGTTTCCCTCCGTAATGTATTTTTGTGTCTCAGCGCGAATTGAAAAAAGAGATCCTGTCGGCGACAGAATCTCCTAAAAAAACAGCAAGCC
>CAZVSJ010000034.1:2772-7609 GCA_964629755.1 uncultured Oscillospiraceae bacterium
ATGGCGACGCAGTATGCCGAGGGCTATCTCGCCGTCAGATACCGCAGGAAAACGAAGGACCGGTGGTTTGGCGGGCCGTTTTGCTATATGGAACAGGGCTTGGGAAGGCGCTGGCGCTGGCTTGCCGTCGCCTTTGCCGCGATCGGGGCGGCGGTCGGCATCCTCGGTGTCGGCACGGTCACGCAGGTCAACAGCATTACCACTGCGGTGAACGCGTTTTTTGACAGCGGCACGGCTTTTACCCTCGGCAGCAGAGAGATCTCGTGGGCTACGGTGCTCAGCGGCGCTGCCGTGACCGTGGCTTCGGCGCTTGTACTGCTCGGCGGCGCCAAGCGCATCGCGAACGTCTGCCAGACCCTCGTTCCGCTGATGTCGGTGCTGTATCTGCTTTTTTCCGCCATCCTGCTTGTCCGCTTTGCGGACAGGATCCCCGGCGCGGTCGTGCTGATCGTGAAAAGCGCATTCGCTCCGCGCGCAGTTTTGGGCGCGGCTGCGGGGATCACGCTGAAAAATGCGCTGCGGATGGGGATCGGCAGAGGCATTTTTACCAACGAGGCCGGGCTTGGCTCCTCGCCTATTGCGGCCGCAGCCTCAAACGAACGCGATCCCGTCCGGCAGGGGCTGATCTCGATGACCGGGACGTTTATCGACACCATCCTGATTTGCACGATCACGGGTCTGTGCCTCGTCGTCACGGGCACGTGGAACGCCCCGCTCTCCGGCGCGGAGCTGACCGATCACGCATGGCGGGTCGGCCTGCCGTGGCAGCCGGAGCTGTCCTCCTTTGCGCTGATGCTGTGCCTCATCTTTTTCGCCTTTGCGACGATCATCGGCTGGAATTTCTATGCCGAGCAATGCCTGCGCTACCTGTGCGGGGAGCGCAGGGGCGTGCAGACCGTCTATCGCGTGCTGTATCTGCTTGCCATTGCCGTCGGGCCGTTTCTGACGGTCGGCGCAGCATGGGGCATGGCAGATATTCTGAACGCGTTGATGGCGCTGCCAAACCTTATGGCGCTGCTACTGCTGCAGGACGAGGTCGTATCCGGCACAAGACGACGTCTGACAGGGAGATAGAAAAAATAATTTCGGTATTATGTAAAATTAGTGTTGAAATCTGTCGGTATTTCTGATAGAGTTTATTTGGAGTTCAATCGAGAGGTGCCGATATGGAATTTTCAAATCTCTTTTTTCTATATATTTTTTTGCCGCTGACCCTGCTTGTTTATTTTGTTGTCCCGCAGATGCGCTGGAAAAACTACGTTCTTATCGCCGCAAGCCTGATCTTCTATGCGATGGGACAGCCGTATTTTCTCCCGCTTCTGCTCCTGACCGCAGTGGGGAATTACCTTCTGGCCTTCCGCGTGGAGGAGGGAAACCGGACGATGCTTGCCGCCGCAGTCGGTGGGAATCTTGCGATATTGTGCCTGTTTAAGCTGCTCGGCCAGTTCGCGGGCGTTGCGCTCCCCATCGGCATCTCCTTTTATACCTTCCAGCTCGTCTCGTATCAGGTGGACGTCTACCGCGGCAAAACACGCCCGGCGCAGCGCTTTTCCAAGCTGCTGCTTTATGTGTCGATGTTCCCCAAGATGGTGATGGGGCCGATCATCCGTTATGAGCAGATCGAAAAGCAGCTCGACCGCCGCCGCACCAATCCGAAGGCCATCTTTGAAGGCCTAGTGCGCTTTGCCGTCGGCCTTGGCAAGAAGGTGCTGATCGCGGACTACGCCTACGGCGTATACGACCAGCTCTCGCAACAGCCCTACGGCGGCGCTGCGTGGCTCGGCGCACTGATGTTCATGTTTTACATCTACTTCGAGTTCTCCGGCTGCACCGATATGGCCATCGGCCTCGGCCGCGTCTTCGGCTTCCGCTATGCCGAGAACTTTGACGTTCCCTATGCCTCCAGCTCCATCACGGAGTTCTGGCGCCGCTGGCACATCACCCTCGGAAGCTTCTTCCGTGACTATGTCTATATCCCGCTGGGCGGCAACCGCAAGGGAAGAGGACGTCAGATCCTGAATTTGCTTGCCGTCTGGGCGCTGACCGGCCTCTGGCACGGCACGAGCCTGAACTTTATCCTCTGGGGCCTGTATTTCTTCGTCCTGCTGGCGATTGAAAAGCAGATCGCGCCGGTACTCGAGCGCATTCCCTTTGCCGTGCGAAATCTCGTGACGATGTTCTTTGTGCTGATCGGCTGGGTGCTGTTCGCGCATGAGAGCATGGCGGAGCTTGGAAGCACCTTTGCCATGATGTTCGGCAAGGGCGCCTTCTGGAACGGCTCTGTCACGGTCATTTTGAAGAATTCCGTCCCGCTGATCGTCGTGTGTCTGCTCGGCTCGTCCGTTTTGCCGCGCTGGTTTGCCTCGCTCTGGAGTATCCTGCTCGTGCGGGAGCGAAAACAGAGCCGCTTTTCCGTTGCACAAACGGTTTATGCCGTCAGCCTGCTGCTCTTCGCGGCGCTGCTGCTGTATCTTTGCACCGCGTCGCTCCTCGGCGCAAGCAGTAAGCCCTCGCTTTATGCGTCCTTCTGATCCGGAGGTGGAAGCATGAAAAAAGTCTATACCATTCTCAGTACCGTTTTTGTCGCGATCCTGCTTGTGGTCGGCATCACCTCACTCTTTTTTTCCGGTGGGGAGGCGCAAAAGCCGAAACTGACCTTTTCCGGCCTGTTGGATGGCAGCTATTTTGCCGAACGCCGCGCTTATTACGCACAGACGTTCCCGCAGTCCGAGAGCCTGAAAAACACGAACACAAGGCTGAACGGCTTCTATAAATTCAGCGGTTTCTCCGGCGATAACGACGTCTCGCTCATTATCGACGCGAACGGAAACGCGGCCGACCACGGCGCGTCTCTGGATAACCCGCAGCCGTCGAAGCCGGAGAACAACGATCCCGGCTCCGTGCCGTCTTCGTCGACCGATGAGCCCACGTCGCCGTCTTCGACTGACCCGACGCAGCCGAGTTCGATGGTCGATGACGGTGCGGTGGTCGAGAATCTCGGGGCTGCGCTGCTGATCGGTAATCGTGCCGTCGAGGTGCCCTATGCCAACTATACCTCATTGGACAATTATTCGGCGGCAGTCACGGGCATTGCCGATGCCCTCGGCAGCTCCGTCCGTACGTTCAGCATCGCTGTTCCCAACGGTGCGGAGTTCTACACGACCGAGGATTACCACACCGGTGATTCCTCGCAGATCAATATGATCGACTATGTCTACAGCAAGATGGGAAGCAACGTCCACACGGTCGACGCGTATTCCAAGCTCGCGGCGCATATCGACGAGTACATCTATTTCCGCACGGATCATCATTGGACGCAGCTCGGCGCGTATTACGCCTACACCGCCTTCTGCGAAGCGGCCGGCTTCGAGGCGGAGCCGCTGAGCAAATTTGAGCAGGGCGAATACACGAACTTCGTCGGCTCGATGTATAATTTCCTCTCTGACTATCCGCAGGCGCAGATCCTGCGTAATGACCCGGACACGCTGACCTACTATGAGCCGTTTGTCGAGGCCAAGGCGCGCTATTATACCGACGCGACGCTCAATGAGGAATATGTCATCGGCGTCATCAGCTATGTCGGAGACGATGTCTCGAACAAGTATCTGTGCTTCCTCGGCGGCGACCATCCGGTCACGATCATCCGCACGGATGTGACGGACGGCCCGGTGTGCCTGCTTTTGAAGGAGTCCTACGGCAATGCCTTTGCCCCGTGGCTGACGAGCCACTACAGCAAGATCATCGTCGTCGATCCGCGCGAATTCAACCGTGACGGCAAGCCGAGCCTCGACCTTGCCGCCTTTGCCAAGGAGCAGGGCGTGAACGACTGCATCGTCCTGAACTATCCGATGATGCTCAGCTCCGATTCCTATATCGAATGGCTTAACCGTCTTGTAAAGTAATACTACACCCCAAGGATTTCTCCTTGGGGTGTGTTTTTTTATGTCAGCTCAGTCATGTTGGTATATAGCTGGTAGTATTTGCCCTTGAGAGCGAGCAGATCGTCGTGGCTGCCGCGCTCGATGACCTTGCCCTTTTCCAGCACCAAAATGGCGTCGGCGTTGCGGACGGTGGACAGGCGGTGGGCGATCACGAAGACCGTGCGGCCGCGCATCAGGCCGTCGAGGCCGCGCTCGATAAGCTTTTCTGTGCGGGTGTCGACCGAGCTTGTCGCCTCGTCGAGGATGAGCACCGGCGCCTCTGAGACGGCAGCGCGGGCAATGGCGAGAAGCTGGCGCTGGCCCTGAGAGAGGTTTGCGCCGTCGGAATAGAGGACGGTGTCATAGCCCTGCGGCAGGTGCGAGATAAAGTAGTGCGCGTTGGCGATCTTTGCCGCGCGGACGCAGTCCGCGTCCGATGCCTCCAAACGGCCGTAGCGGATGTTTTCCATCACTGTGCCGGTGAACAGGTGCGTGTCCTGCAAAACGATGCCGAGCGAGCGGCGCAGGTCGTCTTTTTTGATCTGGCGGACGTCGATGCCGTCATAGGTGATCTGCCCGCCCTGGATGTCGTAAAAGCGGTTGATGAGGTTGGTGATCGTTGTTTTGCCCGCGCCGGTCGAGCCGACGAAGGCGATCTTCTGTCCCGGCTTTGCGTACAGTGAAAGGCCTTGCAGTACCGGCTTTCCTGCGACGTAGGAAAAATCAACGTCGTGGAAGCGGACGTCGCCGCGCAGGGGCACAGGCGCGCCGTTCTGCGGGATCCAGTCATATTCGTCGCCGCGGCGTTCCAGCGTCACCGTGCCCTCGTCCGTCTCGTTGGGCAGGTCGAGCACGGAGAAAATGCGCTCCGCGCCCGCAAGGGCGAGCATGATGGAGTTAAATTGCTCGGAGATCTG
>CAZVSJ010000034.1:7709-18073 GCA_964629755.1 uncultured Oscillospiraceae bacterium
ACCTTGATGTCGCGCTGGCCGGAGATCATCTCCTCAATGAAGCCGTTGACCGTGGCAGCGTTTTTCTGCTGCGCGCGGTAGCTGCGGGAGCTGACGCGCGTCGTAATGCGCACGACAACGGTGACGATGCCGGCGAGCACGACCATGATGGCAAAGAGCTTCATGGAAAGCACGAGCATCATGGCGATCGTGCCGACGAGCGAGATCGCGGAGATCAGCATCTGCGTTATGCTGTGCTGCAGCAGCTCGTTGGTGGCCTCGATGTCGTTTGTAAAGTAGCTCATCAGGCTGCCGTTCGTATTCTCGTCAAAATAGCTGACGGGCAGGCGCTGCATTTTCGCGAACAGCTCCGTGCGCAGCTCGCGCATGATAACGGTGCTGCATTCAAGCATCAGGCGGTTCAAAAGGTAATTCGTCACCGCGCTGAGCAGATACAGTCCCGCAAGGCCGATCAGGAGCGCAAGATATTTGGCATAGACCTCACTGTGCGGAAGGACGGTGCTCTCCAGCAGATCGACCAGGGGCCGCATGAGGTAGGACGACGCGATGGTCGCAACGGTATAGACGATGATCGAGGCGACAGCGCTGATGAGAATGAGGCGGCAGTGCTTGAAATAGCGGAACAGGCGCAAAAGCGTCCGCACGGGCGTCTGTGCCTTGCGATAGTTTCGCAGTTCGACTTTAGCCATTGACCTTCGCCTCCTCCCGCATCTGGCTGTTGTAGACCTCCTGGTAGATGAGGCTGCGCTGCATCAGCTCGTCATGCGTGCCGAAGTCGGACAGGCGTCCTTCGTCGAGCACGATGATCCGGTCGCAATTCATGATGGAGGCAATGCGCTGGGCGATGATGATCTTCGTTGCGCCGGGAAGCGCGGTGCGCATGGCGCGGCGGATATGCTCGTCCGTCGCCATGTCGACGGCGCTCGTGGAGTCGTCGAGAATGAGGATCTTCGGCCGCTTGATGATGGCGCGGGCGATGCGCAGCCGCTGGCGCTGGCCGCCGGAGAGATTGGCGGCGTTTTGCTCGAGCACCGTCTCGTAGCCCTCCGGGAAGCGGTCGATGAATTCGTCGGCACAGGCGATGGCGCACGCATCCCGCATTTCTTCCATTGTCGCGTCGGGCTTGCCCCAGCGCAGGTTGTCCGCGATCGTGCCGGAAAAGAGCGTACCGTTTTGCAGCACCATTGAGACGCTGTCGCGCAGTGTCTCCAGTGTATAATCCTTCACATCCCGGCCGCCGACGCGCACGGTGCCGGACAGCGTGTCATAAAAACGGGGTATGAGGTTGACGAGCGTGGACTTGCCCTCGCCGGTGCCGCCGATGACGCCGATCGTCTCGCCGGAGCGGATATGCAAGGAAAGATGCTTGATGGCGAGCTTGTCGGCGGAGCCGGAATAGCTGAAGCAGACGTCTTCAAAGTCGACGCTGCCGTCGCGCACCGGCTCGTCGCACGGGCCGTCGGCGATGTCGATCTCCTCGTCGAAGACCTCGTTGATGCGAACCAGAGAGGCCTGCGCGCGGGACATGGACATGATGAGCCAGGTGAGCATGGTCAGCGAGTTGACCGCCTGCGTCGCGTAGGACACCATGCTGATGAGCTCGCCGGTGAGCAGGCCGGTCTTTTGGAAGATGATCTCCCGGCCGCCGAACAGGAGCAGCAGGATCGTGCAGCCCCACATGATGCCCATCTGGATCGGGCCGGTCAGGGTGAACAGGCGGGAGGACTTGAGCGTTGCCTGCCGCAGATCCTCCGCAGTCTTTCCAAAGCGCTCGGATTCATAGTCGCCGCGCACATAGGCCTTGACGACGCGGCTGCTGACCAGATTTTCTTGCACAGCGCGGTTCATTGCGTCCATTTTTTGCAGCATCCGCTTAAAGCGGGGCTGGCCGATCTTCATCAGCAGCACGAGAACGCCGGCCAGAAGCGGGATCGACAGCAGGAAGATCAGCGCAAGGCGCGGCGCGATGGAAAAGGCCATCACCGTTGCCATGATCAGCATGATGGGCGAACGTGAGAGCGTTCGCAAGAGCTGGTGCATGGAGTTGCGGACGGTGTTGACGTCGGTCGTGCCTCGTGTGATCAGACTCGGCGTGGAGAAACGGTCGATGTTTGAAAACGAGAAGCTCTGGATCTTTTGCAGCAGATTGGAACGCAGGTTTTTCGCGAAGCCCTGACTCGCAATAGCAGAGCAGCGCGCACTGAGCAGACCGCAGGCCATCGAAATGCAGGCCGTGAGCACCATTCCCGCGCCGACGACAAGCACAAAACGGTCGCGGTTGGCAATGAGGGATTCCGGGAAGAGGGAACGCAGCATAAAATCCTCTTCGCGGTACAGGCCGCCGTCAACGATCACGGACATGAGGATCGGAATGAAGATCTCCAGCATGACCTCCGCGCATCCGAAAAAGACAGCAGCGATCGTCCAGCGGCGATAGGTTCCGAGGCAGCTCCCGAGATAACGGAACAGTCGCGGTTTCTGTTTGTTCTTGATGACTAACGCCTCCTTCACAGCAGAAAAAATCCGTGCGCTCCTGCGCACGATCTCAATGTATATATACACGCATATTATAACAAATTCATCCAGGATTTTCAAGCGCGGAGATGAATTTTCACGAAAAAAGGTTATACTTGACAAACTCTGGGAAAGCTGATATAATCGCAGCGTTAAGAGGGAGTAGTTAAAATCGCATGGTCAACATCCGCCCGATTTTTCGGTGGTCATGCGCCTACTTTTGTTAGGAACGAGACTTTTGGCATTGTGTGCCGAAGTCTCGTTTTTTTGTACATCAGATATTAGAAATACTTGGAGGTTGTGCTATGTCCTGGGAAACGATTTCCGCAATTCTTCTGTTCCTGCTTGGTCTCGGGCTGATCATCAAGGGCGGCGACGTTTTTGTCGACGCTGCGACGTGGATGGCCGAGGCTTCCGGCATTCCGAAATTTATCGTCGGCGCGACGGTCGTCTCGATCGCGACGACCCTGCCGGAGGTATTCGCCTCGTCGATCGCCGCCGCCGGGGGCAGCACCGAGATCGCGATCGGCAACGCCATCGGCTCCGTTACCGCGAACACGGGCCTTATCATGGGTGTATCCGTCATTTTCCTCCCGATGGCGATCAAGCGGGCGCAGATCGGCGTAAAGGCCGGCATGATGCTCACGAGCATTCTTACCCTGCTGCTGGTGTGCCTCGACGGTGAGGTGACCATCTGGGATTCCGTGCTGCTGATCGCGCTTTTCCTTGCGTTTATTGCTGAAAACGTCTATTCCGCGTCGAAGAACCGCGAGAAGGACGAGCGTCCGGAGATCACAAAGAAGACGGTGATCGTCAACATCCTGAAATTTGTCCTCGGCGCCGCCGCGCTTGCGATCGGCTCGAACCTGCTCGTCGACAACGGCAAGTATCTGGCCAAGCTCATGGGTGTGCCGGAGCGCATCATCGCCATCACACTGATCGCGATCGGTACCTCGCTGCCGGAGCTTGTGACCGCCATCACGTCCCTTGTGAAGAAGCAGGGCAGTATGTCCGTCGGCAACATCATCGGCGCGAATATCATCGACATCACGCTGATCCTGCCGATCTGTTCGTTCATTTCCGGCGGTTCGCTGGTGGTTCCTGCCGACAGCTTCGGGCTGGATATGCCGGTGTGCCTCGGCATTGCGGCGATCGCCCTTCTTCCGACGCTCGTGTTCAAAAAGTTCCACCGTGTACAGGGTATCGTCATGGTCGGAGGCTACATTGCCTACCTTGTCTATTCCGTGCTGATGTAACAGAAAACGGCTGCTGCAGGTTTTGCTGCAACAGCCGTTTTTGTTATTCCGTTCTCCACTTGCGGCAGCGGCATGCCTTGCGCCGGCGCCGGCGCACCTTGAAGAAGACCCAGAGGAAGCCGACGCCGACAACGGCAAGGGCCGTGAGGATCAGATAGAAGGTCATCGAGGCGTCTGCTGTCTTGACGGCGAGCCACAGCTCGTTCATCCGCTGCGTGCCCTCCTCGGACAGGGCGCTGAAGGAATCGCCGCGCGCAAGCACCTCCGGCGCGGGATAGGCAATCGGGCTCTCGGTCATTTCCGGATCCATATACTCCTTCGCGGCGGAGTAGGGCGTGGAATAGCCGAGATAGTCCAGATTCTGTCCGCAGATCTCCGGGGAGATCAGGAAATTGATGAACAGCTCGGCTTCCTTCTTGTGCTCGCTGCCCTTCGGGATGCAGATCGCGTCGACGAAGAGGTTGAAGCCCTCCTCCGGCAGCAGGAATGCCAGATCGGGATTCTCCTGCACCATATAGAGATAGTCGCCGGCGTAATACGGCGCGATCCACGCCTCGCCGCGCTCCATCTTGTCAAAGATCTGATCCATGACATAGGCCTGCACCAGATTCTTTTCCTCGCGGAGCTTCTCTGCCGCGGCGGAAAGCTCGTCCGGGTCTTCGGAGTTGATGCTTAAGCCCTCCTCGAACTGCGCAATGGCGAACGCGTCGCGCGGATTGTCGAACATGAGGATCTTGCCCGCGTAGGAGGGATTCCACAGCAGCTCCCAGCCGGTGACGTCCTCCTGCCGGACGTAGCGCGTGTTATAGATAATGCCGACGCAGCCCCAGGTATAGGGGACAGAGTAACGGCTTTCGGGGTCATAGGAGGGATTGCGGAAGCTCTCGTCGAGGTTCTCGGCGTTGGGGATATTGGAATAGTCCAGTGGTTCGAGCATATCCTCCGCGATCAGCTTTTCGACCATATAGTCGGAGGGGAAGATGACGTCGAAGGACGAGCCGCCGGTCTTGAGCTTGGTATACATACTCTCGTTGCTGTCAAAGGTCATATAGTTGACCTTGATGTTGGGGTATGCCGCCTCAAACTCTGCGATGACGTCGATGCAATCGTCCGTGCCGTCGGAAATATACTGACCCCAGTTATAGACGTTGATCGTCACGGTCTCATCTGCCGCCTGTGCCGGCGCAGGAAGGACGGACAAAAGCAGCAGCGCAGAGAGGATAAGCGCGGTCACACGTTGCTTCATACGCCGTGCCTCCTGACTGCCGCGACCTTGCGGCGCTTGCTCCTGTCGCGTGCCTGCAGGAGATTCATCGTGACCATCAGGATCAGAATAACGATGAACATCAGCGTGAACATGGCGTAGACCTTCGGCTGGATCGGCTTTTTGGTGTAGCTGTAGATCTCGACAGGCAGGGTGACGAAGCCGGAGCCGGTGACGAAATAGGAGATCACGAAATCGTCGAGCGACATCGTAAACGCCATCAGAGCGCCGGAGACGATGCCGGGCAGGATCTCGTGCAGCGTGACCTTAAAGAACGCCTGCGTAGGCGTGCAGCCGAGGTCTAGCGCGGCTTCCGTCAGGTCGGGGTCCATCTGCGCGAGCTTCGGCATGACGTTCAGGATGATATACGGCAGGTTGAAGGTGATGTGCGCGATCAAAAGCGTCCAGAAGCCGAGGATCGAGTTGATGCGCAGCATCATGCCCAGAAACGCGAACAGCAGCGCCATCGAAACGCCGGTGACGATCTCCGGATTTGTCATCGGAATGTTCGTCACCGTCATCACCGCGGAACGCAGTCTCCCGCGCATCCGGAAGATGCCAAGGGCGGCGGCTGTGCCGAGCACGGTGGCGATCAGACTGGAGAGCACGGCGATGATCAGAGAATTGCGCAGCAGCGCCAAAAGCGTGTCGTCCTGAAACAGCTCTTTGTAGCGCGACAGCGTGAAGCCCTTGAACACCGCGATGTCCATGCCCTTGTTAAATGACGCAACAGCCAGCACGACCATCGGAATATAGAGGAAAATAAAGACAAGGATGGTGAAATATTTATTGAATCTTCTCATAATGTCACCATGCTTTCTTCCGCGTCCTCGCTCGTGAAGCGGTTCATAATGCCGACGCAGACAAAAATGAGCACCATCAGAACGAGCGACAGGGCGGCGCCGAGGTTGGGGTTATACGCGGCCTTGAACTGCGACTCGATCACGTCGCCGATCAGGATCGTGCCGGGCGAGCCGAGCTTCTGCGAGATATAGAAGGTCGAAACGGCGGGGACGAAGACCATCGTGATGCCGGAGACGATGCCGGGAATGGACAGGGGAAGCGTCACGCGGGTGAAGACCCGGCGGCTGTTGCAGCCCAGATCCTGTGCCGCTTCGATCAGACGCGGGTCGATCTTCATAATAACGGTGTAAAGCGGCAGGATCATATAGGGCAGATAGTTATACACCATGCCCAAAATGACCGCACCGTTGTTGCGGATGAGCGGCAGGGGAGAAAGGCCGAGCGAGCGGATGAAGTTATTGATGATGCCGGTGTCATCGAGCAGGGCGACCCACGCCAGCGTGCGCAGCAGGAAGCTCATGCACATCGGCAGCATGATGAGCATCTGCAAAAGGCGCTGGGTCGTGGGCTTGCAGTGCGCGATATAGTACGCGACGGGATAGCCGATCAGCAGGCAGATCAGCGTCGCAAAAATGCTCAGCCAGATCGAGCGCAGGAAGATCGGCCAGTAATCGACGAAATTCGCAAGATTGGCGAGGGTAAATTCGCCCGTAATGGAATCGGTCAGCGCGTAGTACAGTACGACGCCGAGCGGGACGATCGTGAACAGCACCATCCAGAGGATATACGGGCCGGAAAGCCACTTACTCTTCATCTTCGCCGCCCTCCGCGTCCGCAATCTCGTCATATTCCGCGGAATAGGAGCTGTAGTCGCCGAACATACCGGAATACTCGCTCTTGTGCATGATGTGGATGTCCTCGGGATTCAGACGGATGCCGATATAGGAGCCGACAGGGCAGTAGTCCGTCGTCTGGATGAGCCACTTGAAGCCCTTGAAATCGACGATGGTGTCGTAGTGCACGCCCTTGAAGGTGACGGATGTGACCGTGCCGCAGAGATGACCCTCGTCTGCGCTGACGATGTCGATGTCCTCCGGGCGGATGACGACGTCGACCGGCTCATTCTTCTCAAAGCCCTTGTCGACGCACTTGAACTGCCTGCCGAAGAATTTGACGAGGCAGTCTTCGAGCATGATACCGTCCAAAATGTTCGATTCTCCGATAAAATCCGCGACAAATGCGTTTTTCGGCTCGTTATAAATGTCTTCCGGGGTGCCGATCTGCTGGATGCGGCCCTTGTCCATGACGACGATGGTGTCGGACATGGTCAGCGCTTCCTCCTGATCGTGCGTGACGTAAATGAACGTTATGCCCATGGCCTGCTGGATTCGCTTGAGCTCGTTTTGCATATCCTTGCGCAGACGCAGGTCGAGCGCGCCGAGCGGCTCGTCGAGCAAAAGCACCTTCGGCCGGTTGACGAGGGCGCGGGCGATGGCGACGCGCTGCTGCTGGCCGCCGGAGAGGGAAGTGATCTTGCGGTTCTCGAAGCCCTTCAGGGATACGATCTCCAGCATTTCCGTGACACGGTCGTCGATCTCCTGCTCGGAGTGCTTGGCAATGCGGAGTCCGAAGGCGATGTTGTCATAGACGTCGAGGTGCGGGAACAGCGCATAGCGCTGAAACACCGTGTTGATGCGCCGCTTATAGGCAGGCACGTCGTTGATGCGCTTGCCGTCAAACAGAACGTCGCCGGACGTCGGCGTCAAAAAACCGCCGATCACCCGCAGCGTGGTCGTCTTGCCGCAGCCGCTCGGGCCGAGCAAGGTGAGAAATTCTTTATCCTTAATGTAAAGATTGATGGAATCAAGGATCCTCTCTCCGTCGAATTCCATCACAAGATCTGTCAAACGGATCAGCTCCTGGGACATTTATCCTCCCCCATTTCAAAATCGTAGTCATTGATCCGGCGCGCGGCCGGGAATACTCTGATGTGAAATATATAAATAATTTGCACAAAAGTCAAGGTTTCTTCGACATAAAAACACATAATTTATGTAATTTCTATAAAATTCTTTTCTTTGGTGCGGAAATGACGAAAAAAGACGGGCGCCATAGATTTTTTGCTGGATTTATCGCGCTGAATATGCTATAATCCACACAGAAAGGCTTTCCGCGGGGGAGCGCGAGAGCCGCTGCAATTTCAGAAAGAGAGGGATACGATGAATACTCAGGTCAGATATTATGTCAGCCGGAAAAACCCGCTGACGTGGCTCTCCGCGCTGATGGCAGTCGGCGCGTTCGTGCTGCAGATCCTCGCGCTCTGCTTCGGTGAGGCTGGTCTGCTCAGCACGGTGAATATTTGGTTCCAGAAGGTACTGCCGATGGCGGTGGCGCTCGGCTTTGCGGAGATCGTGCTGGTGCGCGGCCCGACGGAATTCTACCGCAGCTCCAAGCCCGTCTTTTGGGCGTGCGTCTATTTCGGTCAGATCGCGCTGGACTGGCACCTGCGCTTCAAGGCCGATCCGTCCCTGATCTCTACGGTCGGCGGCGCTTACGCCCTGTTTGCTTATGCGCGTTATGTTGCCGTCTGCTGGATCCTTTATCTCGTGTTTTATGTCATTTATCGTCTGTATATCACGGGAAAATTCCGCCATGTCTTCGTCCTGAACATCATCACGGTGCTGCCCGTTGCGATCCTCGCCTATGACTTCGCCGCCGAATGCAGCCGTATTCCTACATATGAGCTGTTTGACAAACTGTCGAATGTCCTTCTGGCCGCTGCGCTTTGCAGCGCGACACTCGCCATGCGTGCGTTCAACGACGGCAAATATCACCGCACCTGGGGTGACCGTGCTGACGGACGGCGCGTGCGTACCATTGACGGAATGTCGCTTGTCGCGGGCTACATCATGCCCGACCGCAATGATGCCTGCAACAGCATCAAGGACACCATCGAGATCGGCGCTGTTGAGCGCTATATTCACAAAAAGCGCGCAGAGGGACTTGAGGACTTCGGCCTGATGCACGTCTTCCTCGCGGCCTATGTGCGCTGCGTGGCCAAATACCCCGGCCTGAACCGCTTTTTCTCCGGTCAGCGCGTCCACCAGCGCGACGACGACATCGCCTTTACCATGACGGTCAAGAAGGAAATGCGCGTGGATGGCCCGGAGACGACCATCAAACTCCATCTGTCGCCGAGTGACACCGCCGAGGACGTCTACCGCAAGCTCAACGCGGTGATCGAAGAGGTCAAGAACACGCCGCTGGACAGCAGCTTTGACCGCGTTGCGGGCCTGCTTGCCAGCATTCCCGGCCTGCTGCTGAAATTCGTTGTCTGGTGCCTGAAGGTCGCGGACTATTTCGGCAAGCTGCCGCGCTTCCTCACGGAACTCAGCCCGTTCCATGGCTCGGTCATCTTTACCTCCATGGGTTCTCTGGGTATTCCGCCGATCGTGCACCATCTTTACAACTTCGGCAACCTGCCGGTCTTCGTCGCCTTCGGCAGAAAGTACCGCAAGACGGAGCTGGAGCCGGACGGCACGCCTGTCACACGCCGCTATGTCGACTTCTGCATGAACCTCGACGAGCGCACGGTCGACGGCTTCTACTACGCGACCGCCCTCAAGTATTTCCGCAAGATCCTGCGTGCGCCTTCCCAGCTCGACAACCCGCCGGAAGAGATCGTCCGCGATATTGACTGATGTATAACAGACCGCCTCTCCGTCAAACGGAGAGGCGGCAATTTTTCTCTTCTATTTCGACAGGAAATCAACCAGCTCTGCGCTGGCGTTGTTCTGATGATACATCAGAAGCACGAGATCGACCTCATGCAGCGCCACCAGCTCGGAGAGGGAATACGGCTCGTTATAATACCGCGGGTCAATGACGATCACCTCCGCAAACAGCTCAGTGAAGTAATCCGTGGTGGGGTTCTGAAAGGAATCCTTCAGGATCAGAATGTGCCGGCTCGTCCGTGCATTCGGGTTCACGACGCGATAGAAGCCGAGGTTGTTCGTTGAGATTGTGTTATATGTCAGCGTATCCTCCGCAAGCCCGGTAGAGATGATCTCCTCCCGCGCGGCCGGCTTTGCATCGTCAGCGGAAAGATAATACTGCAATTCCGCGGTGTCATTCAGACAGTAATAGGGGATGGCTTCGCGCATGGAAAACAGGTTGGAAAATCGGCGGTTCAAATCGCCCTGATACAGGTGCGCATCGCCAAGCTCCTGCCAGAGAAAATCCGTCTCCGCCGGGACGAGAGCACCATCCAGCAGGCCGCTTGTCGAAAGCTGTCGTGCGATATACTCCGCCGCGCGGAAAGCCCCGCGGTCGTTCCAGTGAAAATCTGTCCGGTAATACATCGCCATACGCTCTTCCGGCGTATACGCCTGCAAAAACTGCGCTCCGACGTCGATCACCGTCAGGGAATCGACACCCATAAGCTCTTCCAGAAGCGCTGCCTTGTTGCGGTCGCTGACGGTGTTGTCCAGATAGGGCGCTGCAAGCTCTGCCAGCATATCGTTTTT
>CAZVSJ010000035.1:0-17494 GCA_964629755.1 uncultured Oscillospiraceae bacterium
CAATTTTTATGGGATTCCTGCAAGAAAATCATAAAAAAAGTGTGTACAAATCACGAAATCTTTGATACAATATGCAAAGCAACCGAGAATCGGCAGCGCGAGGCGGCGATACTCGCCGCACAATGCGACGCGGTCATCGTCGTCGGCGACCGCAACAGCTCCAACACCGGGCGGCTGGCGCATATCTGCGCGGAGCATTGCCCATGCGTTTCGCTTGTCGATTGCGCGGACGAGCTTGATCCGTCCGCCTTCCGGGGCATGAATCACATTGGCATCACAGCGGGTGCTTCGACGCCTGCGTGGATTATAAAGGAGGTCAATCAGACTATGAGCGAAATTACTAACGTTGATGCTGTTGCAGAGGAGAGCTTTGAGGCACTGCTCGAAAACTCCATCAAGACTTTAAATACAGGAGATAAGGTGCTCGGCATCGTTACCGCAATCGGAACGAACGAAGTTCAAGTGGACCTCGGCACAAAGCATGCCGGTTACATCCCGTATGATGAAGTCAGCGCAGATCCCACCGTGAAGCCCGAAGACGTTCTCAAGGTCGGCGACGAGATCGAGGTCTTTGTCGTCCGCGTGAACGATCAGGAGGGCACCGTCCAGCTGAGCAAGAAGAAGCTCGAGGGCATGAAGGTTTGGGACGACGTCGAGGCAGCTTGCGAGAACAAGACTCCTGTCGAGGGCGTCATCACCGAAGAGAACAAGGGTGGCGTCGTGGCCAACGTCAAGGGCGTCCGTGTGTTCATCCCCGCTTCCCGCACCGGTATCGCCAAGGGCGGCGACCTCTCCGTGCTGAAGGGCCAGACCGTTAAGATGCGCATCACCGAGTTCAACCGCGCCCGCCGCAGAGTTGTGGGCTCCATCAGCGACATCGCCCGCGAGGAGCGCAAGGCCGCCGTTGAGAAGCTTTGGAGCGAGATCGAAGTCGGCAAGAAGTACACCGGCACCGTCAAGTCCCTGACCAGCTACGGTGCATTCGTCGACATCGGCGGCGTGGACGGCATGGTTCACATCTCCGAGCTGAGTTGGGGCCGCATCAAGACGCCCGACGAGGTCGTCAAGGTCGGCGATACCATCGAGGTCTTTGTCATCAAGTTCGACCCGGAGAAGAGAAAGATCTCCCTCGGCTACAAGACCCCTGAGATGAACCCGTGGAATCAGTTCTGCGCCAAGTATTCCGTCGGCGACACCGCCACCGTCAAGGTCGTGAAGATCGTTGACTTCGGCGCATTCGCTGAGATCCTGCCCGGCGTGGACGGCCTTATCCACATCTCCCAGGTCGCCGATCACCGCGTCGACAAGGTTTCCGACGTTCTGTCCGAGGGACAGGAGGTCGAGGCCAAGATCATCGACGTCGATGCCGACCGCAAGCGTATCTCCCTCTCCATCCGCGCTCTGCTCGAGCCGGCTGCCGAGGAAAGCGAAGAGGCTGACAACTAATATCTGAACCAAAGCAGGGCGTACCGGTCGGTGCGCCCTGCTTCTTCTCTCTATTATTAGAATAAAGCTGCAGCCAATATACAGTTTCTGTATATTAACTTTTGTTTAAAATGTCCAGAAATTTTGGAATAGCTTTAGCAATTCCGCCACAATAATTTTTCTTGCATTCTTTTTTATGCCTTGTTATAATGGTCGCATCTTCCAAAAAAGGAGCGCAAGACATGAAAATGAAAAAGTATACAAAGAAACTCGTGTCCCTTTTCCTCGTGCTCGTAATGCTCTTCTCCCTGGTCGCAACGATCCCAACCGCAAGCGCCGCAACCTTCTCCTACAACACCGGCAAACGCGGCGTCGTATGCACCTCTCTCAGCTCCAAGGCACAGGCATACTATACCGGCTCCTATACTTATGACACACTTTCGACGAAAACCGCATCAACCGTGAAATCCAGCCTTAAAACTTTGATGACCAATACCCACACCACGCTGACAACCTATACGAACCTGAAGACCTATACCAAGTATTCCGACGCCACCGCCGGAAGCAGCTCCAAGATGACGCTGTTCTATACCTCCAATTCCGTCAGCAGCACATGGGACAGCACGGTCTGGAACCGCGAGCACGTCTGGCCGCAGAGCCTCGGCACGTTTACCACCTCCAACTGCGGTGCCGACCTGCACCACCTCCGTCCCGCTGACCCGAGGATCAATTCCACACGCAACAACCTGCCCTATGGCATTGTCCGCAGCGGCAGCAGCTATAAGACTGCTACAACGTCCTCCGGCTCGGTCGGCGGCTACTATACCTCCAGCTATTTTGAGCCCCTTGACAACGTCAAGGGTGACGTTGCCCGTATCCTTCTGTATTGCTATGTCCGCTGGGGTGAAACCAATCTGACGGACGTCATTCAGAGCACGGACGTCCTCCTGAGCTGGTGCAAGTCCGACCCCGTTGACACTTGGGAAATGGGCCGCAACGACGTTGTCCAGGGCATTCAGGGCAACCGTAACGTCTTTATCGACTATCCCGAATACGCCTGGCTGATCTTTGGCAAGAGCGTTCCGACCGGTATGACCACGCCCTCCGGCAAGGCAAACGCCGGCTCTTCCAGCGGTTCGTCCGGCAGCTCCTCCGGCGGCACAACGACCTCCGGCACGACCTATACGCTCGTAACCTCCGCACCGAGTGACTGGAGCGGCAATTACGTCCTCGTCGGCAAATCCGGCACGACGTATTATGTCCTCGACGCCTCCGGTTCCTATACCGGCACGAGCGCCGGCTCTGCCTCCGCGGCGAAGACACTCTCCGCCGCCGGCATCACCATGAGCGGCAACACGCTCTCCGGCGTCTCGGATAAGTACGTCTATACCTGCGGCAAGACCGGCTCTTACTACTATTTTAAGATGAAGGGTTCGTCGAACTACCTGACCTATCAGGCCAAGGGTCTGACGACCTCCTCGAGCTACAGCGGTACGACGGCGCAGTGGAGCATTTCGCTCTCGTCCGGCGCAGCAAAGCTCAAAAACCGCAGCGCAACCTCCTACTTCCTCGGCTTTAACGCCTCGGCAAAAATGTTCCGCTGCTACACCTCCTCGACGACCTATAAGCTCTATCTGTACAAAGCCGGTTGATCCGTATAAAAAAGGAACAGCAAGATGGTTTCCCGTCTTGCTGTTCCTTTTTGCAGTTTATCCTTCTCTTTCCGCACGGAAGGCGAGGTATTCGTCATAGGTGCCCAGCCGGTCACAGATCGACCCGTCCGGACGGAATTCGATGATGCGGTTGGCAACGGATTGCAGCAGCTCGTGGTCATGGCTGGCAAAGAGAATGTTGCCGGGGAAGGCGATCATACCCTTGTTGACCGCCTGAATGGATTCCATATCCAGGTGATTCGTCGGCTGGTCGAGCAGGAGGACGTTTGCGCCGGAGAGCATCATTTTCGACAGCATACAGCGCACCTTTTCGCCGCCGGAGAGGACGTTCACGGGCTTGAAGACGTCGTCGCCGGAGAACAGCATCCGTCCGAGAAAGCCGCGCAGATAGACGTCGTCCTTTTTCGCGGAGAATTGCCGCAGCCAGTCGACAAGCGAGTCCGTGCAGCCGTCGAAGTACGCGGAATTGTCCTTCGGGAAATAGCTCTGCGAGGTGGAAATACCCCATTTGACCGTTCCCTCATCCGGCTCCATTTCGCCCATGAGGATCTTGAACATCGTCGTCTGTGCGACCTCGTTTTCGCCGACGAAGGCGATCTTGTCGTTCTTGTTGACGATGAAGGAGACCTTGTCGAGCAGCTTGACGCCGTCAACGGTCTTCGACACATCCGTGACGAACAGAATGTCCTTGCCGACCTCGCGCTCGCGGGTGAAGCCGACAAAGGGATAGCGGCGGGAGGAAGCGGGCATTTCCTCGACAGTCAGCTTGTCAAGCAGGCGGCGGCGCGCCGTGGCCTGTTTGCTTTTTGCCTTGTTCGCGGCGAATCGGGAGATAAAGGTCTGCAATTCAGCGATTTTTTCCTCGTTGCGCTTGTTCTTGTTGCGGATAAGTGCCTGCACGAGCTGGCTGGATTCGTACCAGAAGTCGTAGTTGCCGACGTACATTTTGATCTTGCCGTAGTCGATGTCAACGATATGCGTGCAGACGGTGTTGAGGAAATGTCGGTCGTGGCTGACGACGATGACCGTGCCCTTGTCCTCGTAGTCCAGGAGAAAGTTTTCCAGCCAGTTGATGGATTCAATGTCGAGGTTGTTCGTCGGTTCGTCGAGCAGGATGATGTCCGGGTTGCCGAAAAGTGCCTGCGCCAGAAGCACCTTGACTTTCAATCTGCCGTCGGTATCGGCCATTTTGTCGCCGTGCAGCTCGACGGGAATGCCGAGTCCCTGCAAAATGCGGCTTGCGTCGGATTCCGCCTCCCAGCCGTTCAGCTCCGCAAACTCGATCTCCAGCTCCGAGGCAAGCATGCCGTCCTCGTCGGAAAAATCGGGCTTGGCGTAGAGCGCATCCTTCTGCTTCATGACATCGTACAGGCGGCGGTTGCCCATGATAACGGTGTCGAGCACGGTGTACTCGTCATAGGCGAACTGGTTCTGCTTCAGAACGGACATCCGCAAACCGGGCTTGATGGAAATCTCGCCCTTGGTCGATTCCAACTCGCCGGAAAGGAGCTTTAAAAACGTGGATTTACCCGCGCCGTTCGCGCCGATGACGCCGTAGCAGTTGCCGGGAGTGAATTGCAGATCGACGTGCTGGAACAGGTAAGTCCCGCCGAACTGCAGCGCAAGATCGCTGACTGTAATCATTTGTATTCACCTCATATTTTTCTTACGGATAGTGTACCATATCCGGCCGGAGAAATAAAGAGGGAATTCTATGCCGGAACGCGCTGCGCGCGGCGGCGCTTGAGCACCTTGACGCTGTGGAAATATGCCGGGATCAGGAAGAGATCAGCCAGAATCCATGCCGCCGGGTTGGCAAAGCAGATGGCGGTATAGCCCCAGAGATCGGCAAGCCAGAAGCCAACCACGCACCGCGCGATCATCTCAAAGATGCCTGCAAAGATCGCCTGTTTTGTAAAGGAGAGACCCTGGATCGTGAAGCGCAGGATGTTGACAAGGGATAGGGAAATATAGAACGCGCCGTTCCAGATCATGAATTCCCGCGCGTAGGACGCGATCTGCAGCCGCGTGGCAAGCGGCTCGGCAGCGTCAATAAAGAGCATCGAAAGGTCTGCGCCAAAGAAGATCAGAATAGGAAGCGTCATGAGCGAATAAATGACCGCGAGCAGCACGCACGAACCGACGCCCTTGTGCAGACGGTCGAGCTTCATCGCGCCGTAATTCTGCGCGCCATAGACCGACATCGTGGTACCCATCGCGTCAAACATACTGCCGAAAAGCTGGTTGAGCTTGTTTCCGACCGTAACGGCCGCAATATAGGCAGGCGCAAGCGTATTGACCGCGGCCTGAATGACGATCGTACCGATCGCCGTGATCGAATACTGAAGTCCCATCGGAACGCCGATGGAGCAAAGGCGCAGCATATATTTTCCCCGCGGCTTCAGATCATTGCCCGTCATGCGAAGGACGGAATAGCGACGGAACATGATGAACAGGCACAGCAGCCCCGAAATCGCCTGCGAAATGACCGTCGCCCACGCCGGGCCGGCAACGCCCATATGCAGCACGCCGACCGAGAGAAAGTCCAGCGCGACATTGATGATGGACGAGAGAATCAGAAAATAGATCGGCGTTTTGGAATCGCCGAGCGAGCGGATGATTCCGGAGAGCAAATTATAAAGAATAATTACGGGAATGCCGAGAAAAATGACGAAAATATAGTCATGCGCCGCGTCAAAGATCTCGTCCGGCGTGTCCATCCAGTGCAGAACGGGCGTGCAGAGCAGGCAGATGACTGTTGTGATAACTATGGCGAAAATCGCGGAGAGCCAGAAGCCGTTTGCAACGTATTTGCGCAATCCGCCCTCGTCGCCCTCACCGAACTTCTGTGCCACCGGGATCACAAAGCCGTTGCAGATGCCGATACAGAAGCCAAGCACGAGAAAGTTGATCGAGCCGGTCGAGCCGACGCCTGCCAGCGCGTCTACGCCAAGATAACGCCCCACGACGAGCGTATCGACCATATTATATAGCTGCTGGAACAGCAGTCCGCCGAGCAGCGGAACGAGAAAACCGACGATCAGCTTCATCGGAGAGCCTACGGTGAGATTTTTTACGGTACTTTTTGCCATAAAAGCGCCTCCTTTATAACCCGCACCAGTTTACAGTGAAAAGCGCCAAGTTGCAAGACGGAATATTTCCGTATTTCACCACTGGCTTGAACGGAATAACCGTCAAAATGCACAAAATTTTATCAGAATTTTATGCACTATGCACATTCCTCGGTAATGTGTAAATAAATTGTAACAAGGGCTTGCAAAAAACAAAATCCGCGGTATAATTGGTTTTAGCACTCAGGCACTTAGAGTGCCAATTCTACGAAGGAAGCTGATTAAGTATGGCAAAGAAACAGTTTAAAGCGGAGTCCAAGCGGCTGCTGGACCTGATGATCAACTCAATTTACACCCACAAGGAGATCTTTCTGCGTGAGCTGATCTCCAATGCGTCGGACGCGATCGACAAGCTGGCGTATCAGGCGTTGACGGACGAAAACGTCGGCCTGAGCCGCAGCGATTTCGTCATCCGACTCGCGGTGGACAAGGACGCACGCACGCTGACCGTCTCCGATAACGGTATCGGCATGAGCAGGGAAGAGATGGAGGAAAACCTCGGCACCATCGCCCACAGCGGCTCGCTGCAATTCAAGACCGAGATGGAAAAGAAGGACGACATCGATATCATCGGCCAGTTCGGCGTGGGCTTCTATTCCGCGTTCATGGTGGCGGAGAAGGTCACGGTCGTGTCGAAGAAGTACGGCGCAGACGAGGCGTGGCAGTGGGAGTCCACCGGCGCCGACGGCTATACGATCTCTCCGTGTGAGAAGGAAAACGCCGGTACGGTGATCACGCTCTACCTGAAGCCGGATACGGACGACGAGCGCTACAGCGATTATCTGTCCGACTACCGTCTGCGCAGCCTTGTGAAGAAATACTCTGATTATATCCGTTACCCGATCAAGATGGAGGTCGAGGAGCAGCGCCCCGTGGAGGAGCCGGAGACCGACGAGGCAGAGGACAAGGACAACGGCAAGGAGCCGAAATACGAGACGGTCATTGAGGATCAGACGTTTAATTCGATGGTTCCGCTCTGGCAGAAGAACAAAAAGGACGTCACCGAGGAAGAATATCAGAGCTTCTACCGTGAGAAGTTCTTCGACTATGAGAAGCCGGCGGGCGTCATCCACGTCAGCGTCGAGGGCGCGGTGACTTACAAGGCGCTGCTTTACATCCCCAGCAAAGCGCCCTATGATTTCTACACCAAGGACTTCAAGCACGGTCTGCAGCTTTATTCCTCCGGCGTGCTCATTATGGAAAACTGCGCCGATCTGCTGCCGGAGCATTTCCGCTTCGTCCGCGGCGTGGTCGACACGCAGGACCTCAGCCTCAACATCAGCCGTGAGCTGTTGCAGCACACCCGCGAGCTGAAGACCATCGCCGCAAACCTTGAGAAGAAAATCAAGGCGGAGCTGCTGCGCCTGCTGGAAAACGAGCGCGAGAAGTACGAAAAATTCTACGCCGCCTTCGGCAGACAGCTCAAGTACGGCCTCGTCTCCGACTACGGAATGCACAAGGAGCTTTTGCAGGATCTTGTCGAATTCCGCTCGGACAAGGAGGGCAAGCTCGTCACGCTCAAGGAATACTGCGCGGCGATGCCCGAATCGCAGAAGCACATCTACTACGCAACGGGCAGCAGCGCCGAGCAGCTTTCCAAGCTCCCGCAGACCAGGATGCTGCGTGACCGCGGCTTTGACGTGCTGCTGCTGACTGAGCAGGTCGACGAATTCATCCCGCAGACGCTGCGCACTTTCGATGAACACGAGTTCCGCAACATCCTGACAGACGACCTCGACCTCGCAACGGACGAAGAGAAAAAGGCTGCGGAGGAAAAGGCGGAGGAATTTAAGTCCTGCCTCGACTTCCTCAAGGATACCCTCGGAGACAAAGTCGCGAAGGTGCGTGTCTCGTCCGACCTCGGCGGCCACCCGGTCACGATGGTGCCGGACGGCGGCATGAGCTTCGAGATGGAGAAGTATTTCCGCTCCCTCGACCCGAATTCCGACTATCACTGCGGCAGGATTCTGGAGGTCAACCCGGAGCATCCCGCCCTGCAGGCGCTCAAGGCGAGCATCGAGGCCGACGGGGAAAAGGCGAAGAAGTATGCGCAGCTTCTGTACTGCCAGGGACTTCTGATGGCGAACCTGCCGTTGGAGGACCCGACCGCATATACCGATCTCGTGTGCGAAATGATGCGCTAACCCCCAAAAATGAGTCGGCCGGAGCAAGCAGCTCCGGCCGATTTTTCATTCGATGATCAATTTCTCATCTTTGAGTTGTTCCAAAAACTCCGCGGCATCGGCGGCAATGACCTCGCGCGGCGCGTCATAGAGCGCACAAAGCTCGTCGACCAGCGCTTCAAAGGAGCCTGCCTCGTCAATTCGCGTGTAGATCTCATAACCGAGACCGTTCAGGGCGAGAATGCCGTTCAGCGCAAGATCGCCCGTCAGCGGCACCAAAATATACTCGTCCGCGACCTCGCGCAGGATAAAATTTGGATTCCTTCTCATGCGTTTCCCTCCGTTTCGCGGTAGAGCGCGAGCGTCTGCTGCGTCTTTTCGCAAAGATAGCGCGGGACGCGGTCGAATTGGCCGTTCTCGCCATAGCAAACGGCGGCACAGATCTCACAATGCGGACGCAGGGCACAATCGGTGCATTGCGCGGGCAGCATGATGCGATCCGTTGCCCTCTGCACATCGTGCCAAGCGTCGGCAAACGAGCGGCCGATCAGCGAAACGGCAGGCTCCTGCAGCATCCCGCAGGGAAGGAGCCTTCCGTCGTAGGTGATCCAGTAGGAGCTTGTTCCGGCGCGGCAGAAGATGCGCTCTGTCGGGTCGCGCGTGCCGTCCTCGTCGGCGACGGTAACGCCCTCCGTGCCGCGCAATATCTCCGCGCGGCGACGCGCAAAGGCTTCCGCACCGAGCTTTTCACGCGTACAGATCAGCTCCTTCTCCGCCGCCTCGCGCGGGGAGAGGCGAGAGGCCTCGCCGCAGCAGCCATCGCAGGTGCGCACAGGCGGGAAAAGATAGGTCGCGTGCTGCACCGGCGCGCCGACCTCCCGGCCAAAGGCAAAGATCGCCTCCGCATCACTACAGTTATACGGCGTGACGGTATAGTTGATCTTTACGACAACGCCGGCTTTGCGGAGCTTTCGGATGTTCTCTGCCGTACGGGTATACATCTTCCCGATGCCGCAAAGGGAGGCGTAGGTCGCTTCCGACGCGCCGTACAGGGAGATATTCAGCCGCACCGGCGGATATTGCGCGAAGAAGGCAATGTCCTCGTCACGCAGCAGCGTTCCGTTCGTGTTGACGGAGACCAGAAAGCCCGCCTTTTTACACGCCATATAGATCTCGCGGAAATCGCGGCGGAGCAGCGGCTCACCGCCCGTGATCAGCATAGTCAGCGTTCCGGCCTGGCGCACCTGCTGCACCATGTCAAGCCAGAATTCGGTGGGTAGCTCCCTTGCAAGCGCTTCGGCATCGTTTTCCGCCTTGTGAATGTAGCACATTTTGCACGAGAGATTGCACCGCCCGGTCAGCTCCAGCGTGCCAGAGGCGGCGATCTTGCTGCGGTATGCCTTATTCAGCACATATTGCAGGTATCCGTTTTGTGCCATTCGCGCTCAAATCCTTTCCGCTCCGTACTATTTTAGTTAGTATACTATATGGTGGAAAATTTTGCAAGTTTTTTCCTGTTAATTAACATAATTCTATTGATTTTCTCCATCAGAGGATATATAATGTAAACTAATTTTTTTAGTATAGGCAATTTGGAAAGCGAGGCCATCGTGGAACGGTATTTTCTCGTTGCGAACGTTGCTATGGAGGTCAGCTCCGACCGGCCGATGGCGGTAAGCCGGCAATGGCGGCTCTTTGAGACAACCTCCGTCCGGCCCGCGCTCCGCTACCGCGTTCGCCATATGCCGGAGCTGCCGCAGCTCTCCGGGCGTCTTCTCTTTGAAAACGGGCGGGTCCGCGTTTTCGAGGAAAATGGACGGCAATCGCGGATCTATATCGACGGCGTCACGGGAAAGCCGACAGTCGCGGTTCAAGAAGGGGAGAACGCCTGTTGGGAAATTGCCGTACAGGAGGCTCTGCTCCCGTGGGGCACGGACGTTGCGGATCTTTTTGTGCAGTACGGCCTGCCGCGCCGCCTGCCGCAGCAGGGAAAGCTCCTGCTGCACTGTGCCTACATAATATACAATGGTCGGGCAATCCTGTTCACCGCGCCGAGCGGTACGGGCAAAACGACCCAGGCGACGCTCTGGCAGCGCTGCATGGGCAGCCGCATCATCAACGGCGACCGCGCCGCCCTCGGCCTGGAGGACGGCGTTGCGACGGCCTACGGCCTGCCGATCTCCGGCACCTCGCCGGACTGCGAAAACGTCACGGCTCCGGTTGCCGCGATCGTCAGCCTCTCGCAGGCAAAGGAGAATCGCGTCACGCGGCTGCGTGCGGCTGCCGCGGTGAAGCCCCTGCTGACCGGGACGTATCTGCCACCAGAATTCTCGCAGGATCTGCCGCTGCTGGTCGATCTTGCGGCATCACTGGCCGCGCGTGTGCCGGTGTTCCACCTGCAATGTCTGCCCGACGAAAGCGCGGTTCAGGCGTTGGCGGCGTTGATTGCATAATGAAACTCAGTAAGCCTTGTCCGGGACGGCAGTTTGTACCGGTTGAGATATAGTCCGCCACGTTTCCCGGCGGAGGAAAGGAGCAAATGGGAAGAATGAAACGAAAGTACGAAAAACCGATGCTGCTGAAAGAGGAGTTTACTCTGGAAAGCACCATCGCCGCGTGTGCGGTCTCTAATCCGCTGCCGTCACAGATCGAGCAGTGTGCCTACGATCCCGACGGTCTTGGATATACGATTTTTGCGGAGAAATGGGCAAGCTGTACGCACGGCGGGACCGATTTCAACGGTTGCTATTATGAAAGCGTAAATAATCTGTTCTCGTCCTGAGAGAGTTTGAAGGAAAGGAGTCCTATCAATGAAACGCAGTAAACGATTCTTATCCGCAGTTCTCGTTTTGTGCATGGTGCTTTCCATGCTGCCGTCCCTTGGCCTGACAGCGAGCGCAGCTGCGACTTATACCGCAACACCGATTACCAATGTGAAAGATATTGTCGTTGGCGGTATGTACATTTTCGTTGAAAACAACAACGCATTGATCGGCGCAACAAGTAATTCTGCACTACAATCCGTTGCAAGTTTTGACTTAACTGGTCTATCGGGTTCAGAAAACTATGTCTGGACTTTGGAGGCATCTGGCACTGACAATCAGTATTATATAAAATCCAATAGTGCAGGAACGTATCTGAAGAATACAAGTTCTACCTCGCTCAGCTTAGTACCATCAATGTCAGCGTGGAGCTTCAGTTATTCTGATTCATGGTTGATTCAACACAAATCAAGTGATACAAACCTAGATGGCCGCTTTCTCGGCAGAACAAGCGCCGACCCCACTACATATAAGGCATATGCAGAGGGCAATCTCAGCAAATATCCGCACGCGTTTACGATTTACAAGTTAACGAAAGTTGATATTGCCGAAGGCGATGTTGTCGCCACGCTCGTGACCTCTGTTGACGAGCTCTTTGCCGGCGGGCATTATCTGCTTGTCGCTTATGATGAAAAGGACGGCAATCTGTATACCTCTACGCTTGTCAGCACGGCGAGCAATGCCACAGAGAAGAGAAACCTGCCGAGCGTCTCGGTTGGCACAGGCGCGCCGCCTCAGACGTTGACGATCCCGCAGGCGACCGCGCAGAATGTCTACCAATTCCGGCTTGAGGACGCCGGCGGCACATGGAAGTTCAGCGCGACCAACGGCGATGGTTATCTTTACAAGGGCACCTCTAATGATACTGATACGCAGAATGTCCTCCGTCTGTCTAATTATGCTTATAGCACGTCGACGACGATGGCTGAGCGTTCCGACGAGTGGAATATCTCCTTCTATGAGGAAACGATCGGGAGCAACGTTACCTCCGCCGCCCAGATCGACAACGTGCTCTATCCCACCTATCACATCCGTCTGAACCACAACGCGGGAAATGAAACGCCGATCTTCTCCTCCTACACCACGGTGCAAAACCCCGTTTATCTCTATCGGCTGACAGACAGCTCCACCGGCGTTGTGCCGATGACCGTCAATATCCGCTGTGGCGAAGGTGCGGCCTATGTGCTGCGCAATGGCGCCGTCATCGCCTCGACCAATAAGGCGGGTGATGCAAACGCCTCTAAGACCAATATAGCTCAGGGGGACGTCCTGACGGTCGTAATGAAGCCTGAACAGGGATACCGTGTCGCCGTTCTTGAACAAGGCGGTGGAAAAGTCGGAAACGATCAATGGACAGCGTTTGATGAAAACGGAGCATATTCCTATCAATATGTCGTAACGGAAAGCACGGAGAAACAGTCCGTATATTTCAACGTCTCTTTCCTGCCCAGAAGACCGGGCGCAGGCATCACCGCTGTGCAGGCAACCGAAATCTCTGACGGCTATTATGTCATCACCGGTACCACCACTGTACCGGCGAGCAATGCACACGAGGCTGCGGAAACCTTTTTGCTTTACGGTGACAATACACTTGCAGACGGCAACGTTGTGGGCACGAAGTCCGCGGCGGTTCTGCTGAGCGATCTCGGCATCACACTTGAAAATACGTCTCCCTATACAATGAACGGTCTGAGTACCCAATGCCTCTACTACTTTGAAAAAGCTGCGGGAGCAAATTACTATACTATCCGTATGTGCGGTGCTACGAACGACAAGTATCTCGCCTGGTCGTCCGATAACGACTTGAAAACCGTCGATTCCAAGGATAAAGAAGAGGCTCATTGGACAGTTACCATCGACAGCGCGACCGGCGCCGCTACGATCACGCATGTAAAAGATACGACAAGAGAGCTACGCTTCAATTATAGCAATGAGCAGTTCCGTGCCTATGCGCGTAAGACCGACGGAACCATTACCGGAAATCCCCCCGTCCTTTACCAAGCCGATGTCAACGGCTATACCGTGAGCTACAGCAAGACAGGCGGCGGCGCGGTGACGGCGTACAACGTAACAAAGGGCAACAACGTCGCCTCCGGCTCCGTGCAGGCAAAGGACAGCCAGATCCGCTTCACCTTTACCCCGTCGGAGGGCTATGAGCTGAAGAGCGCTTCACTGAACGGAAAAGACATCCTTTCTCAGATCAGCTATAATACCTATACCGTCAACGAGCTGGATCAGAGCGTTGATGTCGTTGCGACCTTTGAAAAAATCGTCTACAACAACGCGATCACGGTCAAATACTATGTCAACAATACGTTGGAGGAAACGGTCGGCCTCACCGTGGAGGACAAATACTACAATGTCGACCTGTCCCGGTCTGTTACGGTCAACGGAACCAGCCGTACATATGCTGACCTGACCTTCAGCAAGGCGGTCAACGGCGACGCCGAGTACACCTCCGTAAGTGACCCCATCCTGATCAGCAACGGCGATACGATCAATCTGTACTTCCTGACGACGGCTGTCAAGCTGGAAAAGACCGCGACGGAGACGACCACGCCGGACGCGAGCCTCACCGGTAAGCCGAACGGCGGCACGAGCAACGGCGGCATCGGCGCGTTCTCGGGCGCGGAGAACAACAAGGATGAGCACGGCAACGTGAAGCAGACATTTAAAGTGAATCTTCACGTCGAGTCCTCTGACATGATCCCGGGCTACACCACAGCCAAGCCGACGGACATCATTCTCGTCCTTGACGATTCCAACAGTATGTTCCCTGCGGAAGGCGACACGACTTCCATTAACAACGCGGCGATCACCAAAGAGGCAATCAGCCAGTTTTTGGATGTCGCGCTCGGAGAGGATTCCAACAATCGTGTTGCCGTCGTCCAATACAACACATATGCAAGTGCGTGGAACGGAACAGAGCTTATCAAATACGGAGGAGGCCATAGTAAGCTTACAGAGGATAGCTGCTTTATGTCGGACAGAACGGCGGTAAATACAGCGGTCACTGCTGCTCTCACAAAAGCCACGGTCAATACTGATGGTGCAACAAATACTATGGGCGGTTTCCTCATGGCGCAAATTGTTGCAGAAACACGTTCTGAAACAACGATTGCTAATCGTGATCTCGTGGTTATTATGTTCACAGACGGTGAGCCTACTTGCCGCTATGATGTCAGTGACGGTTATATCCAATTTGATATGGTTTATGATGGTACTGCCGCTGAGGGTCGTGCACAGACTTCTAACTACGAATATAATTACGCATTACAGCTCGCGCGGCAGCTTCGTAACACTGTAGGGACGGAAAAAGCGCACATTTATACGGTTGCACTTCTTGGGGGAAGTGAATATACCGACGATGATCGTACTCTCGCGCGCTATCTTCTGGATAAGGTTCCCAAAAAATACACCAGTACTTCTTCAACGGTGTCTGATATTCTTGCTGACGTTAATACCAGTTCACTTTGGACGGACAGCACCTCTTATGCAGATGCCTATTTCCCTGTAACCGGAAGTGATAGTGCTTCTGTTGCCGCTGAGTTGGTAGACATCTTCAAGCAGATCGCCTATACCACAGTCGCAGACAGCTACATCACCGGCTCGCTCACCGACACGATCCCGGCGGATTTCAAGCTCACGGATGCCAGCAAAACAACTTTGGAGGCTGCCGGTTGGACGGTTACGGAAAACGCGGATCACACGACCACGATCACGAAGGACAACGTTGTCGCAGACGCGAAGGGCTCCGATCTGAAATACGAGATCGAATACCATGGCGGCGGCGTCGGCAGCGTGTTCACCAACACCTCCGCGTCCTTTACCTACACCGACATTCTGACCGGTACGGAAACCACGGGCAACTTCGCCAAGCCGGCGGTCAGTGTCGTCGCGTGGACCGTCGATGACGAGCTCTCGGCTGAAATCGGCGTCGACCGCTCGATCGATGTTACGTACAATGATCTGTTCGGCTGGCTGACGGAGGGCGGCTACACCTTCACCTCCTATAAGATCCGCCTGACCGACAAAGACGGAAACGACAAGACGTATTACGACGCCGTCAATCCGCAGACCGACGACGAGTTCGACGCCTATGTCGACGAAAACAGCCAGACCGTCAGCTTCTATACGCTGACGCCGGGCCTGCATACCTTCTACTATGTCGTGGAGGCAACGGTACGCGCACCGGACGGCACGGAAACCACCGTCTATTCCCGCGCAACGAAGGTCGAAGTCACCGTGACGGATCTTCCCACGGTCAATGACGCCGACGTCGTCAAGGCTGGCGAGGCAAAGGAAATCAACGTTCTCTGGAACGACAGCATCGTCACCGGTGACGGTGTGACGACAACAGTCACCCTCACAGATAAGGATGGCAACGTGATCGATGCAGCGGCCGTCGGGCTGACCGAGCTTAAGGTTAACGAGGACGGCACCATCACCTACAAGACCCCGGAGAGTGAGGAAGGCATCGGCTCGGTCTACGAGTTCTACTATGTGGTCGAGCAGACAGTCGGAGATTTGACCATGACCTCTGCCCCGACCAAGGTAACAGTCTATTCCGTCGAGAGCCAGTATATCGTTGTGGACTTCGGCCTGACAACGCAGCGCAGGGAATACCGTAGAAGCAGCAACGTCTGCATCGCCGAAGACATCACACTGGACTCTGAGCTGACCGTCAGCGAACTTGCTCCGAGAGCCGGTGAAAAGGAATACGGCACAATGACCTCGGACGGCAACGCATTCGCCTTTACGCCGAGCACGACGAATTTCAACGGCGTAAGCGTCTATCAGTACTCCGTCGCGATGTCCGCAAACGCCTACAACCAGCTTGCCGACGATGTGACCGCTACGGTCACCGTCATCCCGGCCAACAACGTCTATTTTGAGGAGGACTTTATTTCCTTTACCGATGGTCAGGGCTGGGCGGACGAAGGCGTGTCCAATACCAGAGAGCAGGACACAAACAATCTGCTCCGCCACGGCTATGAGCCCGCATATGACGCATTCGAGCAGACGGATACCTACTCCAACGGCAACGAAAAGAGCGTGACCGTCTCTGCGGATAAGAAGGAAGCAAACGGCTATTTCACCTTCACCGGCACCGGCTTTGACCTTTACAGCGAGTGCGGCCCGAACAGCGGCGTCATCGTGGCAGAGGTCTACGAAGGCGAGAACACGAACGGCAACCGCGTGAAGGTCATCCTGATGGACACCTATCTAGCGAATAAGACTTACTATCAGATCCCCGTCATCATGTGCCGTTTGGCGAACCACGGAACCTACACCGTCAAGCTCCGTGCCTTCTATAACGAGATCTTCGACCACAACTATCCCGCAAAGACCGCCGTCTCGGATGCTCGCGTCCGTGCGCTGCTCGGCCTGGACGCGGAAACCGAGCTGGTCTGCCTGGATATGCACAGCGTCGACCTGAGCGGCGCGAAGACAGGCACGGCGCCCGATGCGGTCTACGGACAGTACAATGTCTACGTCGACGCCGTCCGCATTTACAATCCGCTCGGCCCGCTGTCAGCAGACGACGGCATCGCCTATACCGCATACCACGCGGCGAATGAGGAAAATCCGGTCTTTGTCAACATCAATGACACCGTCATTGACGCGGCAAATACGCCCGGATGGGCAAACGCGATCGCTGGGGTCGAAGGTATTCTCTATCTTGCGTCCCGCGATGAAAGCGCGAATGCGCAGGATGTCTTCGACGAGCAGACCGTCATGTGCCTCGGCGCAGCCGGCACGATCAATACCCAGACCGACGAAGCAAGCGGAAAGACCTATGTTCTTGACAATAAAAACCAGCGTATTAAGTATGATGGCGCGGATGTCTATGTGGCGGATTATTATGACCCCGAGCATTCCGAAGTTCTGGTGGGCAAGGCGTTCTACTACGACAAGGACGGCAGCCCGGTTCAGCTCAACCGCGGCCAGCTCAGCAAGCTGGAAATCTACTGCTACGAGAACAAATACGACGCGATAGGCCCGGAAAACGAGGTCTATCTGAAGGATGGGCAGGGCCTTGCTTTCAAGGTGCGCGAGAATGCCCACATTCAGATCAGCGCCAAGATCCCGTTCGGTACCTCCGCGACCCTGATGGCCTACACTGATCATCAGGTTAAGGATGATGAGGGTGGAGTTAGTGAGCCTGGATGGCAAACGGTTGAGGTAGTAAAATCCAGAACCGAGCTGTACTACGATTTGACACAGTATGTCAACAGCGATCAGACGCTCATTCTGAAGTGCGTTACCGACGAGGACGCCAATACAGTTCTCTCGCTTTGCAACATCAAGGGTGTTGG
>CAZVSJ010000036.1:0-17352 GCA_964629755.1 uncultured Oscillospiraceae bacterium
GGCTGGTCTTGCCGCCGCCGTTGGGGCCGGTGACGACGATGAATTTTTTGTCCTCTACGGTCAGGCTGACGTCGCGGAGGATGTCGATCTCGCCTGCGTCGTCTGTAACACGGTAGGACAGGTGTTTGATTTCAAGCATATTGATTCCTCTTGTTTCTTTGGACGCTGTGCCCAAAATTCTCTACTCTAAAATATAGCATATTTTTCCCAAAGATTCAACAATTTATCAGCATAGAATCGGCCCGGCGCAAAAAAGCAGGCACGGCGAAACACCGTGCCTGCCCATTCGGCCGGGAAAGCTGTCGTTTTGTCATTGTAAAAGCAAGCCGCGCTCGAGGACGCCAGCACGCGGGCGCCTAATAGCCGTCCCTACAGAGGGCTGCGATAGACGGTTGTAGGGATGGGGCACGCCCCATCCGACCGCGAAGCGGCAGACAGTGCAAACGAACGAATTTGTACGAATTATGTAGTTTCTGCACACGGCGGGGATATGTCCCCAACCTACAGAGTTTTCATCATTCGCGGCAGCGCACACCGCTCAGCAGGTGGCGCCGCCCTTGACGGTCTTGTTCAGGACGGCGGACTTGTCGATGCTGCCGCTGATGAGCTTCTCGTTGACATAGTCGAAGCCGAGGCGGTCGACGGTGTCGGCGAAGCGTTCGCCGGAGATGCCCTCGTCGCGGAAGAGCAGGATGGCCTTCTCCACCACGTCCATGACCTCCTCCTCGGTCGAGAAGATCTTGGTCAGCGGGATGCCGTGGGCGACCTTCTTGCCCCAGCGGCCGCCGATATAGACCTTGAAGCCGTTGCGGTATTCCTCCAGCGCGCCGAAGGGACACTTGCCCTTGCAGCGTCCGCAGTTGTTGCACTCGTTCGGGTCGATGCGGATCTTGCCGTTTTCGAGCTTGGCGGTCTTGATGGGGCAGCTTGCCTCGACCTGGCAGTTCTTGCAGCCGCGGCACTTGGCGTAGTCCACCATGGGCACGCGTTGGCCGACGATGCCCAGATCGTTCAGATTGGGCTTGACACAGTTGTTGGGGCAGCCGCCGACGGCGATCTTGAACTTATGCGGCAGGGTGACGCCATGGTAGCCCAGATAGAACCGGTCGTGGAGCTTCTCGCTCAGATCGAAGGTGTCGATCAGGCCGTACTGGCAGGTCGTGCCCTTGCAGGAGACGACGGGGCGCACCAGCGAGCCGGTGCCGCCGGTGAGCAGGCCGCGCTCGTTGAGGAAGGCGATGAGCGGCTCGATGTTGTCATATTTCACGCCCTGAATTTCAAGCGTCAGGCGGGAGGTCATGGTCACGGCGCCGGAGCCGAATTTCTCGGAGGCCTCCGCGATGGTGCGGTGCTCGTCGGCGGTGATGAAGCCGTTGCGCGTGATGACGCGGACGTTGAACACGTCGTCATACCGCTTGTCCTGCAGGCAGCCGAGACCCTTGACGCGCTTGATCTCGGCGGGGCTGAGCTTTGCGCCGGTGCGCGGCACCTTGACGGTGTTGAAGAAGACGCCGCCCTCCAAAACGCGGGTGTTCGTGTAGCCGAACGCCTTCAGGCGGTTTTGCAGGAAGTAGCCGCGCTTGCCCTTGGTGCAGACCAGTAGGAGCTTTTCGTCCTGCGCGAGACCCTCGATGGGGCCGGTGACCTTGGTCAGGTCGACCCACATCGCGCCGGGAATGGAGGGCGCGGGCTGCACGTCGATGACCTTGTAGCCGCGGGCGGCGCCGGCGGCGTATTCGGCGGGCGTGAAGCTCTCCAGCTCGCCTGCGAGCTTGTTGGAAAGGATGCAGCACGCCTGCGCGAAGGGATGGATGGCGGTGGAGAAGGGCGGGGCATAGGCGAAGTCCATCGTGGTGAAGTCCGCGACCTTTGCGCCCATGGCGATGCCGGTGACGGCGATGTCGACCATCTTGTCCACGCTGCCCGCACCGACGACCTGAATGCCCAGCAGCTTTCCGCTGGCGCGGTCGGCGATCAGCTTGGTGACGAAGCTGGACGCGCCGGGATAGTAGTGCGCCTTGTCGTCCGTGACGCAGGTGACGCTCTCGGCATCGAAGCCGGCGGCCTTGGCCTGTGCCTCGGTCAGGCCGGTGCGGCCGGCGTTCAGGCCGTCCAGCAGGCGGACGACGCCGGTGCCCATGCAGCCGCCGTAGACGGTGGGCGTGCCGGTGAGGGTCTTGGCAAGGCAGCGGGCGGTGATGTTCGCCGTCGAGCCCATGGCCGACCACTGCCGCGCGCCGGTGATGCGGTTGCGCACGGCGGCGCAGTCGCCCGCGGCGTAGACGTCGGGCAGATTGGTTTGCTGGTATTCGTCGACAAGGATGGTGCCGCGGTCCATTTCCAGCCCGGAGCCGTTCAGGAAGGCCGTGGCCGGGCGGATGCCGATGGCGAGGACGACGAGGTCGCCCTCAAACGCGCCGACGGCGGTGCGGATGCCGGTGGCGCGGTCGTCGCCGAGAATTTCCTCCAGCGCTGCGCCGGTGACGACGCGGATGCCGGCAGCTTGCAGCTTGCGGCGCAGATAATCCGCCATCTCCGGGTCAAAGAGGTTGGGCATGACCTGCCCGGCCATGTCCGTCACGGTGACGCGCAGACCCTTGGCCGACAGGTTTTCCGCGATTTCCAGACCGATGAAGCCGCCGCCGACGACGACGGCGCTGCGGCAGTTGTTTTTCTCGGCGTAGTCGCGCAGGGCGATGGCGTCGTCGGGTGTGCGGACGGTGAAGACGCCGGGGAGCTGCGTGCCGGGAACGTTCGGGACGAAGGGTGCTGCGCCGGTGGCGATGATGAGCTTGTCATAGCCGAGCACCTCACCGTTGGCGAAGGAGACGGTCTTTGCGTTTGCGTCGAGGCCGACGGCCTCCATGCCGGTGCGCACCTGCGCGCCGGTCAGGGCGGAGAATTTGGCAGGGGTATTGACGATCAGCTCGCTGCGGTCTTCGATGCTGCCGCCGACGTAGTACGGCAGGCCGCAGCCGGCGTAGGAGATGTCGCTGCTCTTGGTGCAGACGCAGACCTCCGCGCTGCGGTCGCCGCGCAGGAGCTTGGCCGCCGCCTTGGTGCCTGCGGCGACGCCGCCGAGGATGAGATATTTCATATGTACCACTCCTTGCGTAAATTTCTGCAAACAGTATAGCATGGATGCGTGGGAAAATCAATTTTTTCAGCGCTTTTTTCAGGAAAACCGTCGAAGGAAGCGATTTCCGTTGACAAAACGCCGCCGCACTGATAAAATGGAATCGTTAAGACGAATCTGCCGGATCGCATCGGGCGATGGAGGGCTTTGAAACGATTCCTCTTTCCGCATGGGAAGGGAGTCGTATGCCCTTTTGCCCCCTGCATCCGGTTATTTTTGTTTGGGAAGGAACAAAAGACATGAAAAAAGTGATAGTTGCAATACTGCTCTGCTGCTTTGTGCTGTCGGGCTGCGCCGCGCAGGAGATTTCCAAGCCGGAAGCGCCCGACGCGGTGCGCTTCACGGACGATCTGGGCAGGGAGGTCGTCGTGGAAAATCCGCAGCGGGTTGCCTGCCTGACAGCCAGCTTTGCCGACATCTGGTGTCTGGCGGGCGGTGCGGAGAGCGTCGTGGCGGCGACGGACGCCACATGGAAGTATTTTGACCTGCCGCTGGGCGAGGACGTCGTGCGCCTCGGCGCGGCCAAGACCCTGAACCTTGAGCAGCTTCTGGCCTGCGAGCCGGATCTCGTGCTGGCAAGCTGCGGCACGGACCGCAATGTGGAGCTGGAGCAGGCGTTTTCGGAGATGGGGCTGAACGTGGCGTATTTCGCCGTCGACAGCTTTGACGATTATCTCCGGATGCTGGACGTCTGCACGCGGCTGACGGGGCAGACGGAGAATTATGCGCGGTACGGCACCGCCGTGCGCGAGCGCGTGGACGCTGCCGTCGCCCGCGCGGACGGCTCGCAGCCGACGGTTCTGTATATCCGCGTCACCGGCAGCGGCTACAAGGTCAAAAACAGCGAGGGCAGCGTGCTGGGCGAGATGCTTGCCGCCATGGACTGCCGCAACATCGCAGACGTGGGGGACACGAGCCTCGAACAGCTCAGCATGGAGGAAATCCTCGCCGCCGACCCGCAGCATATCTTCCTCGTGCTGCAGGGCTCCGACCCCACCGACGCGCAGCAGATTTTGGAGACCACGCTGCTGAGCGATCCGGCGTGGCAGTCGCTGACCGCCGTGCGCGAAGGACGCGTGCATCTGATGGATCAGAACCTTTATAATATGAAACCGAATGCGAGATGGGGGGAGGCCTATGAGCGACTTGCGGACATCCTCTACCCGGCGGGGTAAGCGCCTGTTCTGGGCGCTGCTGGGGCTGCTGACGCCGGCGGTCGCGGCGCTGAGCATCTGCGCCGGTTCCGTGACACTGTCATTTCACGATATTTTTTCGGCGCTGCTTGGCCGCGACACCACCTCCGCCGCGGCGCGGATCGTCCTGTATACCCGCCTGCCGCGCACCTGCGCGGCGCTGCTGGCGGGGGCGGCGCTGGCTGTGGCCGGTGTCGTCATCCAGAACGTGCTGGACAATCCGCTTGCCTCGTCCGGCGTCATCGGCGTCAATTCCGGCGCGGGACTGGCCGTGGCGCTTTTGTGCGCGGCCGTTCCCGCAGCGCAAAAATATGCGCCGCTTGCGGCCTTTTTCGGCGCGGTGGCGGCGGCGCTTCTGGTCATGGGGCTGTCGAAGAGCACCGGCGCCTCGCGCATGAAGGTCGTGCTGGCGGGCGTCGCCGTCTCCGGCCTGTTCAGCGCCGGGATCGACGCCGTCGTCACCGTCGTGCCGGAGGCCCTCGGCGGCGTGTCGGACTTCCGCATCGGCGGCTTCACGGGCGTGACGATGGCGCGGCTGGCGCCCGCGGCGGCGGTGATCGCGTTGGCGCTCGTGCTGGTTTTGTCGCTTTCGCAGCAGATGAACGTCCTGTCGCTCGGCGACGACGTCGCCCGCAGCCTCGGTCTTTCCGTCGGCGCGGTGCGCTGCGTGCTGCTGGTCCTGGCGGCGGCGCTGGCGGGTGCGGCGGTGAGCTTTGCGGGGCTTCTGAGCTTCGTGGGCCTGATCGTGCCGCACGCGGTGCGCCGCTTTACGGGGCAGGAGGCGCTGCCGCTGCTGGTTGCCTCGGCGCTGGGCGGCGCAGGCTTCGTGACGCTGTGCGACGTGCTGGCGCGTGTGCTGTTTTCGCCCTTCGAGCTGCCGGTCGGCATCGTGCTGGCCTTTGCGGGCGTGCCGTTTTTCCTGTGGCTTTTGCTGCGGCGGAGGGAGGGTCACGGATGATCGAGACGAAGAATCTGAGCGCCGGGTATTACGGCCGGGCGGTGATCGAGGACGTGAGCCTCGATTTCCGGCCGGGGCAGGTGCTTGCGCTGCTCGGCCCGAACGGCTGCGGCAAATCGACGCTTTTGAAGGCGGCGCTGGGACTTTTGCCGCCGATGCAGGGCACGGTTTTGTATGACGGCGCGGACATCCGCAGCCTCAGCCAACGGCAGATCGCGCAGCAGGCAGCCTTGCTGACGCAAAGCCGCAGCACGCCGTCTATTCAGGCGCTGCGCATGGTGCTGCACGGGCGGTTTCCGTACCTTTCCTATCCCCGGCGGTATTCCAAACGCGACCGCGACATCGCCCGCGCGGCGATGCAGGCCGCCGGCTGCGACGCGCTGGAACACGAAAATGTCAGCGAGCTGAGCGGCGGCCAGCGGCAGGCGGTCTATCTCGCCATGGCGCTGGCGCAGGATACGCAGACGGTCTTCATGGACGAACCGACCACCTTTTTGGACGTGCGCCGCCAGATGCAGACGATGCAGACCGCGCGGCGTCTGGCAGGGGAGGGCAAGACCGTCGTGGCGGTGCTGCACGACATTGCGCTGGCCCTGCGCTTTGCCGACCGCATCGCTGTGATGCTGGAAGGGCGGCTGCTGCAATGCGCCGCGCCGGAGGACGTCCTGCGCAGCGGCGTGCTGGAACGCGCCTTTGGCGTGCAGGTACACTGCGCGGACACGCCGCACGGCAAACAATATTATTGTGTCGCGGAGGATTGAACGATGCCGCATTTTCCGATGTTTGTCAATTTGAAGGGGAAAAGAGCCCTGATCGTGGGCGGCGGCGCCGTCGCCCTGCGCAAAATCCAAAAGCTGCAGCCCTTCGGCGCTTCGATCTGCGTCGTCGCGCCGGAGGTGCTGCCGCAGATCGCCGAAATTGCGGACATCAGCGTGGGCCGGCGGGCGTTCTGCGCGGCGGATCTGCGTCCGCGCCCCGCGCTGGTCATCGCCGCGACCGATCAGCGCGGCCTGAACCGCAAAATCGCCATGCTGTGCAAAAACCACCGCATTCCCGTCAACGTCGTCGACGACCCCGCGGCCTGCACCTTTCTCTTTCCGGCGCTTTGCCAGCGGGGAGATTTTACGGCGGGCTTCTGCACCGGCGGGGCAAGCCCCGTCGCGGCGGCGTATTATAAGGAGCGCCTGCAGGCGCTTCTGCCGGAGCGCTTGGAGGACTTGCTTTCGTGGCTGGAAGGCGAGCGGCAGGCGCTCAAGGCCGAAAACCTGACGCAAAGCGAGCGTGCGCGTCTTCTGCGGGCGCTGCTGGAGGCGGCGCTTGCCAAGGATGCGCCCCTGACGCTGGAGGAGACGCGGCGCTGCCTGGGCGGCGAAACCGTGGGCAGCGTGGCGCTGGTCGGCGCGGGCTGCGGCAGGGCGGATCTTATCACCGTGCGCGGTCTGCGGCTGCTGCGGCAATGCCAGGCGGTGGTGTATGACGAGCTGATCGACCCGGCGCTTCTGGATGCCGCGCCGGAGAGCGCGCTGCGCATCGCGATGGGCAAGCGCAGCGGCGCGCATTCCGCCCCGCAGGCCGAGATCAACCGGAAGCTCATCGAGCTGGCGCGCAGCGGGCTGCGCGTCGTGCGGCTCAAGGGCGGCGACCCGTATCTTTTCGGCCGCGGCGGAGAGGAGATGCAGGCGCTGCGCGAGGCCGGGATCCCCTGCACGGAGGTGCCGGGCATCCCCTCAGCCATCGGCATCCCGGCCGAGGCGGGCATCCCGGTGACGCACCGGGGCGTCAGCCGCGCCGTGCACATCGTCACCGCGCATTCAGCCGATATGGATGACGGCCTGCCCGCGGAGCTTGCCGCCCTGCCGGGCACGCTCGTCATTTTGATGGGATTGCAAAAGCTGCCGCAGATCGTGCGGCGGCTGACCGAGGCCGGGAAAAGCGGCGATACGCCGGCGGCGGTGATCTCCGGCGGCAATTCGCCCAATCCTTCCGTCGTGCGCGCGCCCCTGTCGTGCATCGCGCAGGCCGCCGCCCACGTCGCCTCGCCCGCCGTCATTCTGGTGGGCGAGGTCGCCGCGCTGGCGCTGCATGGCGGAGAAATGCCGCAGCGGAGCGATGCTTCTGCCACCCTGCCGAGCCTGCTTGGGACGCCGGACGGCTGATACAGGAACACACCCTCTTTTGCCGGTGCAAAAGAGGGTGTGTTCTATGCCTGTCGTCTTGACAGTGTAAAGCATAAGGTGTATACTGTCACCATAAACAACGAATGTTCATGCAAGACCGTGGCGAAGGGAGGAACCGGCCATGACGTACAAACGGCTCGGAGCGCTGCTTCTTTGCCTGCTGGTTCTTCTGCCCGCCGGGTGCGGCCGGAAGAAGCCGGACATACCGGACGATCCTGCGCCCGTGGACATCTACCGTTCGAGCTGGATGCTCTGGGACCGCCTGCCGCCCGACGCTGCCGAGGCGCTGAAGGAGGCGTACCGCCTGCATATGCAGGCTTACAACGAGCGGTTCCGGCCGCTGAGTGACCTGATCTTTGCCCGGCTCGGGAAGAGCGACCTGAGCGCTGAGCTGCGCATCCGCGCCGTGGCGGATGACTTCGCCCGGGGCTTTTTGCGCTGCGCATGGTCTGCCAACATCCCCGACGCGCCCGTTGTGTCCGCGCAGATCGTGGTGCACCCCGACCCTACGCTTGCCACGCAGGGCGACCGGGCGAAATACGACCGGCTTGCCATCGTGCTGACGGACGAGCTGGGCAACCGCTATCTCGTCTGCTTTGACGATTGGACGGCGCTGCTCTACCGGGACGGCGAGCTGCTGGCAAGCTGCAATACAAGCATCATCCATTGAGCCGGGAGGGGACTTGAACGTGGTAGGATTCCGTATGACCGCCAAACGAGCCGCAGCCCTGCTTTTGTGCCTTGCGCTCGTACATGGGTTTGCCGGCTGCGCGGAGGAAGCGCCGCAGCCGGTGGACGTTTACCGCGCGTCGCTGGAGCAGTGGGATACGCTTCCGCAGGAAAAAAGGGACGAAGTTCTGCGGCTGCACAGCCTGCAATACCGGGCGTATATGGAGCGCCTTTCGCCGCTGACCGACCTGATTTTTGCGCAGCTCTCCGAAAGCGCTTTGCGCGACGATCTGCGCCAGCGCCCGGTCGCGCAGGAGTTTGCGCAGGCTTTTTTATACAGCGCATGGGTGGTCAACGTCCCCGACGCGCCCGTTGTGTCCGCGCAGATCGTGGAGCACCCCGACCCCACGCTTGCCACGCAGGGCGACCGGGAAAAATACAACGAGCTTGCCGTCGAGCTGACGGACGAGCTGGGCAACCGCTATCTCGTCTGCTTCAACGACTGGACGGCAATGCTCTATCAGGACGGCACGCTTCTGGAGAGCCACTATTATATAGAATGATAAACCACAATAGCCAAATGCCGCATGGGAAGACAGGCGTTTTTGGCCACTTGCCGCCCTGTGCAAAACGGAAGGGAGAAAATTCGGATGAAGAAGACGCTGCTTCTGCTATCGCTCCTGCTGCCGATGACGCTCTTGACCTCCTGCGATGTCAGAGAAACCTATAGGCTCCTACACAATGAGGAAGAAATCTCTGCAATTTCCATCGTGCGTGTGTATCTGAGCGAAGAGGATGATCTGGTGCAGACATGCCGCGTGGTCATCGACGATGTGGATGCCTTCCTTGTGGACTTCCGGAACGTCGACTGTTATGTCTGGTTTGGTGACCCGATTGGACTACAACCCGCGCCCGAGGGAACAGACGTCGTGAAGATCGAGTACCGAAACGGCGATTATGAGCTGATCGACTGTAACGGACAGACAGAGTATACGGAAAAAAGAGGTCTCGTTTATTATGCTGGATTCAGTATGTTTGATGAAAACCAGTTTACCGCACTGATCGGGAAATACCTCGCAGCGGACGGACTTCCCGGAAATGAAATATAAAAAGAGAAAGGGAAAATGTATGAAGCGTGCAACAAAACGACTGATGATCCTTGTGCCAAGCGTGGTGCTTGCATTGTTAGCGCTCTGGCTCGGTGTTAAATTCGCGGGCTTCCGCAGCGGGACAAACTATTCTTTTGCTTCTGTTGCAGATTTTTTCCACCAGCTTACTGCGAGAAATCAGGTGGAATATGAATTCGTCGACCAGAACGTGGGGGAAACTGCCATCGGGCCATACCGTTTGCAGACCATGAAAGTTCGATTCCCGTCCGGCGACTATGTTCTCCGTGCGGTCGGGGTAGAGTCGGCATTCGGAACCTATTATCGCTTTCCGACCCTTGATTTCGACAGTATGCTGGCAAGGAGCAGCGTGGATGAAGATAACGAGCCCTGTGGCGCAGCGATGTATGCGCTGTTTCTGGACGACGGCGTGCTGATCGAGGTGCTGTGCGAGTATCCCTGCACAGACAATTTCGGGCAACCGGCGATCGTGTTCGAGGATGACGGGAGCGGTTTTAAGGCATACGCTTATGACCAGTTTTTCTGGGTTCCAAATGGGCTTCCTAAGGACTATCTTATCCAATGCGAAGGGGAAGAAGAATTCATCTTTACCTACGATGATATTGTGAAGTGATCCCTGACCGTCCAATCGACGGCATCGACCGGCAATCAACAGAAAAGTTGCTTTATTGATGTGTGATTATGAAAAAAATGTTTTTCTTTCCCTCTTGGAACCTGGCATCTGTTGAGGAAAAACTGCACGCGCTTGCGTTACAGGGTTATCGTCTTGTGCGTGTTGCGTTTTCCCACGTTTTTGTGTTCCAAAAGGCGAACACAGAAGATGTACGGCACAATCTGTTATCTCTCCCCAAGGTTCATGGCCTTGGGCTGTGAACAGACCTACAGTGGATGACAAAGGAGAGGGCCACATGGTACAGCTTCATTTTGAAAAATCGGACTATGGTGGTCTAAAAATGACTGTGATGATGTTGATCGTTCTCGCCGTTGTGATCCTGACTGCGGTGATTGCGCTCATCCGCATGATCGTCAAACTGAAAACGCAGAAATGGGAACTGGAATTTATGACGTCGGAAGAGAAGACGAAATTCTGGATAACGCCGATCAGCGCGATCCTGGTCGTCGTTATGATGATGCCGCATCTTTGGGGAACACTGAAATACAGCGTGTTTCTGCCGTTTGAATCAGAAGCGGACGCTGTTACAGTCACGGGGGCCATTCAGGAAATCTCACCGGTCAAGGATTCGCCGCGGTATTACATCAATAACGGCGATCAGGTCTATTTTGCCAGTTTGGTGACAGTGAAAGACCGAGAGTACTACTTCCTAACGGCCAAAGGGTTGGAGGAAGGAATGAACGTAGAGATCAACTATTTGCCGCGAAGCCATATGGTCTTGGATTGCATCCAAAAAGCGCCCGTTGAGACGGAAGAACCGCCGGTGCCAATGATTGAAGAGCGGGGACAGAATGAAACGTCAACGCTGCCGTATATCATTGGGTCGATCATTTTGTGCGTATTTATCGTAGTGATGGTTGTTGAACTTATCCCAATGTTGCGAAGAATGAGATGGAAATAGGATTTCACTTGCGAAGCACATTTCACGTTCCGCAGAAGCGGAACACTTCGTGCGAAAGAGTAACCAAACGGAGCAGAATCAAGGTAAAAGTAAGCAAAAGTAGTGTGACTGCTCTGTTCGACAAATTGGAATTTGTCTAATAGGCTTTAATCCATTGGATATTCTCTTTATATGACGAAGCTGCTACTTCCATGCACTTCTCAATACTATGCTCAGGCCAATCGCTGACTACCTCATAATTCTCATTGCAACAGAACAAATAATATTCACCATCTCTGGAATATGTACATATTGCAAGATAACGGTAATAATCAGCAACTTCTCCGCTCGGATATCTAATTACCCCATAGTCATCTTGCGGTGTATAGTATAAAACCTTTGCATTATCCAATTCTGCTGGAAACATGAAATCAACTCCTATATTTTTGAACAGGTACGGACGTAATTCAGTTATACAAATTCTTATTTATCGAACTGATTATACAGCAGAAAGGACGGATTGTGAAGTGAAATATCCTTCGGATGTGAAATAATGACCTTCGGCCATTGTGAAATTTTCCGCTTGCGCGGAAAGTGAAATGCAATAATCCCTCACGCGCCGCAGCGCATTTCACATGGCGTTAGCCATATTTCACGCCCGGAGGGCATTTCATAAATCCCGCAAGGGATTTATTTCGTTGAAAAGAAACAACCTTTGTCCGTTAGACAAAGGTTGTTTCTTTTCTGCCAAAGAGTAACCAAACCGAGCAGAATCGAAGTAATCGTAAGCAAAAGCAGTGCGAAGTTCGCACAGCAAGGTGGAGATTGTCCAAGCGGATCAGGTCGATTTTTTTGTTGTTAACTCGCAAAAAGTCGGAACAAGACCTGCCCGCAGAGATACATTCTGGGACGCTGTATGAGAGAGCGCCGTGCCCGAGTAAGGAACTTTTTCCTGATTCAGAATCTCCTGTGTGAGGGCAGACAAGACTGAAACAGCATAGCCTTTGCCCTCGGCAAAGGAATTGACGCCCATTTCCCACATCCGTTCGCTGTTTGCCGTTGCGCCCGCTACAGCCAGTAGCGTTTCTGCATCATCATAGATTGCGGTACCCAGAACATCTTCAATATAGTCTTCAAACAGAAAGGCTTCATCAATGCGTTCGTCGTCTCCAAGCTCTGCTATTTCCGCACTGTGCAGGAATCGTACCGGGTGTACCGGCGAGGGAATCAAGAATCTGGGTGTAAAGAACAAGTGCGCCTGATCAATCTCATAGCCAAATTCCTGTAATTTGCGATCAATGCTGATAAGCGTACCTGCTTCAAAGCACCATTCTGCGCTGCAATGCTTCGCCAAAACGGATCTGCTCCAATCCATAAGCTCCGGTGCGGCGGCAATCACCAGCTTTCCGTGAAAGGACAGCATGGACAAAACACCTAATTCCTCACGCTTTCGTGCCCGATCATTGGGGCGCAGTTCTGTGACCAGGGTTTCTTTGCTGCAAAAATCCTCAACTGTACATCCATAGTCAATCGCAAACTGTTCCGTTAGCAGATGATTGATTTTTTTCAAAGTGCTTATAGTCTTCATATCGTTTCTCCCCGAATTCCATTTTGTTTCGTTCATTTTACCATAAAGACACAGAAATATCAAACAGAAAAACCTCTCTTGCCATGGTGAACAAAAGAGGTTTCTTTCGTGCGAAAGAGTAACCAAACGGAGCGGAATTGCGGTAAAAGTAAGCAAAAGTAGTGTGACTGCTCTGCTTGACAAATTGGAATTTAGATAATTGGTGAGCCTATATGCTTATCCAATCTCCATTGTGGAGGATTTCCATCATCAGCCCAGTATTCATCCATCGACACAATTTTATCATTTACTGTTCTTATGAATGACACCACATGGAAATATGCACTTCTATCTTGGGGATAAACTTTCGTTGCAGTGATGTATAAATCGCCTATCACTTCAACTCGTTCAACTGTTCCATCCCAATCACCTGGATATTCACAGTTTGCAATAATGAACTCATCAACAGTAAAGTGTTCGTTGGAACAATGCCAATTCACATACGCATCCTTGTGAAAGTAGTTTCTGATTGTATTCTCATCTTGAGCCAAGACAGCCTTTATAAAATGGCATACATCCATAACCAATTACCTCGTCAAATTCAAGTTTATTGAACTGATTATACAGCAGAAAAGACGGATTGTGAAGTGAAATATCCTTCGGATGTGAAATAATGACCTTCGGTCATTGTGAAATTTTCCGCCTGCGCGGAAAGTGAAATGAAATAAATCCCCTCACGCCCGCAGGTATTTCACATGGCGAAGCCATATTTCACGCCCGAAGGGCATTTCACAAATCCCGCAAGGGATTTATTTCGTTGAAAAGAAACCGCTTTTGTCTTGGCAGACAAAAGCGGTTTCTTTTCTGGTGCCGCTGACCGGGGTCGAACCGGTACGCTTTTTAGGGCGAGGGATTTTAAGTCCCTTGTGTCTGCCTATTCCACCACAGCGGCGTAGAGGATAAGCGTCTGCGTAACATATATAATACCATCTCTTTTCACCCGCGTCAACCCGCAACGCAGAAAAAAACGACGGGGCAGGGCAAACCCGCAGCCGTCTGCAAGGCTGCCGTTGCGGGGAATTGTGCGTATCCCGAAACGGGAAGGCAAAAAGCTGTTTCTTTTTGTGCAATTTCACAAAAATTTCTTGCGATTTCCCGACGCGGCGTATATAATATAACTTACCCAACTGCCGCGCCGGGGCTGTAAATGCCGCTTGCATTCCTGCCGCGCGTCCTGTATAATAAGAATATACAGATATAAAACGGGAGGAAGTGCCATGGCAAAGCTGTATTTCAAGTATGGCGCGATGGGCTCGTCCAAGACGGCGCAGGCGCTCATCACCAAATATAATTATGAAGAGAACGGGATGCGCGTCTGGCTCATCAAGCCCTCGGCGGACGACCGCGACGGCGCGATCATCCTGCGCAGCCGCGTCGGGCTGGAGGCTCCGGCGGAGGTCGTCGCCCCGGAGCAGAACATCCGCACGCTCTTTGACCGACAGGAGAATATCGACGTTGTCATCGTTGACGAATGCCAGTTTTTGACCACGGAGCAGATCGACCAGCTCCGCGAAATCGTGGACGAGGTGAATATCCCCGTGCTGTGCTTCGGCCTGCGGACGGATTTCCGCAGCACGCTGTTCTCCGGCAGCCGCCGCCTGTTCGAGGTCGCGGACACGATCACCGAGATCAAGACGATCTGCGATTGCGGCGCAAAGGCCACGACCAACGCCCGCGTCGGGGAGGACGGCTACATCGTCACCGAGGGCGCGCAGATCCTCGTGGGCGGCAACGACCGCTACATCGCCATGTGCCACAAGTGCTGGATGCGCAACATCCGCGAGCACCGCAAAGTAAAGTAAACAATAATTTACCCATAGATCTGAAAGGAGAACCGTTATGAACTACCCGACTCCCCACATCAACGCCAAGCCCGAGGATTTCGGCCAGACCGTCCTGATGCCCGGCGATCCCCTCCGCTCCAAGTACATCGCAGAAAATTTCCTGGAAAACGCCAAGCTCGTCAACAACGTCCGCGGCGTGCAGGGCTACACGGGCTTTTACAAGGGCGTGAAAGTCTCTGTCATGGCCTCCGGCATGGGCATCCCGTCCATCGGCATCTATTCCTATGAGCTGTACAACGCCTTCGGCGTGCAGAACATCATGCGTATCGGCTCCGCCGGCTCCATCAACCCCGACATCCACGTCCGCGACATCGTCATCGCGCAGGGCGCCTGCACCGATACCAACTTCCTGCACCAGTACCACATCGACGGCACCTTCGCACCCATCGCCTCCTACGACATGATGCGCAAGGCCGTCGAGTCCTGCGAACAGGTCGGTGCGACCTACCATGTCGGCAACGTCCTGTCCACGGACAACTTCTACAACGACGACGAGGGTCTGCCCGAGGTGCTGCAGACCGTTCCCGCGTGGCGCAAGATGGGCGTCATGGCCTGCGAGATGGAGGCCGCCGGCCTTTACATGACCGCAGCCCGCTGGAAGAAGAACGCGCTGTGCATCTGCACGATCTCCGACCATATGCTCACCGGCGAGGCTCTGCCCGCCGAGGAACGCCAGACCTCCTTCCGCGAGATGATGGAGGTTGCGCTGGAGACGGCAGTCAAGCTCGAAAAATAATTCGGTTACCATGCTTGGGGGCGGACGGCGCTTGTCCGCCCCTAAGCTGACCTCTGCGGAGGGCGAAAAAAAGCCCTCCGCGCGGAATAAAAACAGAAGGAGAAACCTATGAAACGCGTATTTTTGTTTGTTCTCGATTCCTGCGGCTGCGGCGAGATGCCCGACGCCGCCTCGTTCGGCGACTACGGCGTCAACACGCTGAAAAGCTGCTCGACGTCCGACAAGCTGCACATCCCGAATATGCTCGCCTGCGGCCTCGGCAACATTGACAATGTCGATTACCTGCCCAAGGCGGAGCATCAGACCGGCGCCTGCGCCCGTCTGAAGGAGGCGTCCATGGGCAAGGACACCACCATCGGCCACTGGGAGATCGCGGGCCTCGTCTCGCCCGATCCGCTGCCCACTTACCCCAACGGCTTCCCGGAGGAGCTTCTCAAGCCCTTCCGCGAGGCGACCGGCAGAGGCGTCCTCGCCAACGCGCCGTGGTCGGGCACTGAGGTCATCAACAAGTACGGCGCGGAGCACCTGCGCACGGGCGACCTGATCGTCTACACCTCCGCCGACTCCGTCTTCCAGATCGCCGCGCATGAGGAGCTCGTCCCGCCGGAGCAGCTCTATGAATACTGCCGCATCGCGCGCAAGCTCCTTGTCGGCAAGCACGGCGTGGGCAGAGTTATCGCCCGCCCCTTCGTCGGCAACGAGAAAGACGGCTTCACCCGCACGTCCAACCGCCACGACTTCTCCCTTGAGCCGCCCGCCGAGACGATGCTCGACGCGGTGAAGGCCGCCGGACTCGACTCCATCGGCGTCGGCAAGATCTATGACATCTTCGCCCACCGCGGCACGACGGAGTATACCTATACCAAGGGCAACACCGACGGCCTGAACAAGACCATGGCCTATGCCGACCGCGATTTCCACGGTCTGTGCTTCATCAATCTCGTCGATTTTGATATGCTCTACGGTCACCGCCGCAACATCGACGGCTACGCCGCCGCGCTGACGGAATTCGACGCGTGGTTTGCCGAATTCATGCAGAAGCTGGGCGAGGACGACATCGTGATGATCACCGCCGACCACGGCTGCGACCCGGCCTATACCGCCACGACCGACCACACCCGCGAATATGTGCCGCTGCTGATCGCGGGCAAGCGCGTCAAGCCCGTCAACCTCGGCACGCGCACGAGCTTCGCGGACATCGCCGCGACCGTGACGGAGCTGCTCGGCGTGGACTATCAGACCCCCGGCAAGAGCTTCGCAAAGGAGATCCTGTAAGGACCCGCCTATAGGGGCAACGCCGGTGAACAGTGAATAACGAATAGGGAACAGATGTGGTGTGCTTCGCACCATCCAAATGCAGGGCGGAGGCATGCCTCCGCCGGTGCAGGAACTGCCAAACCTGTACAAATCTGTTCGTTTCCACTGCCTGCTGCGCCCGTTCACTGGAAGACTGCACATTGCTTGGGAGGTTCAATCATGTTTCAAAAGTATCGTGTTCCATTCCGCAGAGCAGCCGGCGTCCTGACGCTCGTTTGTATCCTGCTGGGTGCTTTTTGCGGCTGCTCCGTCGCCAAGGCTGAGGCCTCGGAGGCCGCCGGGAGCGCGGAGGAAGATTCGCGCACCTATGCGATCGACCGGGCGCTTGACGAGCAGCTCGGGCAGGAGCTTTCCAATGCAGAAAGTGCAGAGGCTGTCACTTCCGCGCGGGATCAATGGAATGACTTGACGCAGCAGTATTACAACGCCCTGCTCGGCTCGAAGCTGGAGGGCGTCGCGGAGAGTGTCGAGAAGTCGCAGGCCGACTGGGAGGCCTACTATGCCACGGCGCTTTCCGACGAGGAAGAGGTGACTGCGGCGATCTACGGCGCAGGCTCGGCAAAGAGCGGCGCTCTTGCAAATTACGATTATGAGCTCTGCCGCACCCGCGCGCTGGAGCTGTATCAGTGGTGCCTGCAAGCCGGACTGCAGGACCAAGTCCCGGCACCCTGACAGCCGCTTGTGTACAGGCACTTCTTTAGCGCCCGTAGCGCGCGGCATCCCTGACGCGCCCTTACAGGCACCACCGAGTTTGTCATTGCGAGGAGGGCGTCAGCCCGACGTGGCTGCGCAGCCGTTGGCGGCTTTGCCGCCTTACGGATGCGGCGTACCCCTTGCGTGTGCAATCTAAATGACTAAGGGCTAAGGACGAAGAGTGAATGACTGCGGTGTGCGCTTCGCGCACGGATTCAAATCGCGGCGCGCCGGGTCGTCGCGCCCTACCTGTTGACACTATTTATTGGAGGAACCGAAAATGACACCCTTTGAACTTATGGAGCTTGCCATTGAGGCGAGA
>CAZVSJ010000037.1:0-17090 GCA_964629755.1 uncultured Oscillospiraceae bacterium
GGATGATATCAGACTGCTCCAAGTACACCGGAAACAACCAAGGCCGATACGATTCTTTCAGTACTGCGCTAAAAGAATAATCAAAAAACTGCTGCTGACGAAAAATTTTATGTTGCAGTACGATTTTTTGGACACAACTTATGATATACTTGAATCAACAGATGGGTGATGGCAAAGGCGAGTGTCATTTTTAAGCAATAAGGGGAGGTTCGACACTTTTTTACACTTATAGCGGTTGATTATTGTGTGACCTTGCGAGGTGATAGTAGTGCAAGAAGGACATCCAAGTATTCCTTTCGTCGAAGCTCCGGAAGGAGCATCCGCCACTTATTTTGAAATTGTGAGGTGAATGCACTTTGACGAAGATAGCGACACTTAAGGAAAAGACAGCAAAGCTTCTGGAACTGCTGAAAGAAATTCCTCCTGATTTCAAAAGAATCCGCACGGAGCTCGAAAACGGCCATTACAGCCCGGAAGAGGTTTCCTACGCAGGAACACGCTTTGTGTCAAATGAATGCACTTCAGAGCATCTCGATGATGAAAGTGAAGCCCCGTATTGTTTTGAAATGCACCGCTTTTCCGAACCCATCCTGCTGCCAAATCGGCACAGCACCTGCCTTTATGAAATCGTTGAGCTTCTTCTTGAATTCGGTTTGGACCCCAATGCGATATTTGACGATGATAATATTATGCTGTGGCTGCCTCATATTGATAATGCGTATGTCGGAGCAGATACGCTCAATCTTCTTTTGGAGCACGGCGGAAACCCCGATTTAGTTGTTGATGGAGAAAGACTCTTTGACTCGCTGGATTTCGACGTGATGTTTGACGCTTTTAACCAATATGATCGGCGGAAGTATGATGCATTCGTTCACTGCTGGTTTGTATATTTTGGCCATGGAGCCAAAACAAATAAGGGAGAAGTTCCGGTTACTGTATTTGAGAAGGCTATGCTTTATTGGGATTACGGCTGGGAGAATTTTAAGATCAGCGATTTGAAAAACCATAAGAATTTTACGTTCTGTCTGTCCAATGTAGAGGGTCGCGGAGAAAAGTGGTCTTTGCATATTATTGATAACAGAACACGGTGGGAAGTTGCCCGACTGTAAAACTCCGGTAGATGTAAAGAATCCTGTTGCTAAGGCGGCTATCTTTGATTGAGAAAATATCTTTCGGTTGGCGTCTGCGAACAATTTTGACACAAAGCACATCGATGCCGGACATCCGGCAAATAACTAAAATGAGCGATGTCACATAATAAAATAAAACCAGAAAGGAAAGATGATCATGCCGCTACATCTAAACGCTATCACAAACGACGCGCACAACACTGCTCTACTCTCGTATATTTTGGGACCGGCTTTTCAGAACATTAACAGCGGTTTGCGTTCTTAATCGGCTGTAGAATGCGAATCATGGAAGGAGTGACGAAACAGCCATGCAAATCCAGGACTTTTTCATAAATGGCGACATGAAGGGCGCCATTGCGTATATGCGTGAACACGAGGAATTTCAGGACATCCTCCCAGCTTACATCGCTATTTTTGAAAACTGCGAATACCGCAACTATGATGTGCCGGAATTTCTAAACCAAATACTGCTGCTGTATCAGGTATATTATCGGGATGTTTTTTATTGCGGTCTGCCGGAGACAGAGGCGGCCGACAAGCTGCTAACACAGATGAAAGCGCTCCTAAATCTGCCGGATGCAGAGGAAGAGCTCCTGACTGAGCAGCTTCAATCGGTGTTTGAAGCGAAGGGCTATCATGCGCTTTTCGGGAAAACCCAGGGGTATTACGGCCCGTATATCTGGCGGGATACCGTTTCGACCGTCTACCGTGTGGAGCTGCCGGGCGGAACGGCGGAATATACAGTCAACATTCTCAAAGGCTTTGTATTCCGCAGTTGGATGGATTATCTGACCTTCGGCAGGTTCGGGACACGCGGCTGGGCTTCGCCCGATGGCACGATCAACTGCATTGAGCAGGCCTATGATTTTGACAGTGATCGGTTTCAGATTGCCCTCTTAAAACACGAGGCGCAGCACACGGTGGATATGAAGCAATTTCCGGACATCAAAGCTTCGGAGCTGGAATACCGCGCAAAGCTCGTGGAACTGATTTATTTCAATGATGTGGGATTGCTGCAAAAGTTTTTATCGGAAGCGGATGAAAGAAAATCGAACGATAGTCATGCGATTGCTTCCGCACGGCTAAAAAAAGAGTTCGCGCATATCGATCAAACGAACCTTTCGGCAATCCAGCATCGGGCGATGGAACTGTTTCATGGGCATGATGAAGAAATGGCTGCAAAATACAGGGGAAATAAATGACAAATTCAGTTTCGGAGGAACGAATACAAGAAAGAACGTCATCGTTTTTTCACCTGCATTTACGCACCGTTATACTGCTTTTTAAGGTGACGGCTTTGGGATAACGCTCCGGGGTCGCGGCAAAACCGCCACGAAACGACGCCGCATAGATTGAGGAGGGACACAATGGAGAATATCACCTTTTCAGAGCTTGTCGGGAAAACCATTTTGATCGGTTTAACGTATTATTCGGCTGAAAATGTTTTTCTTGAACAGAAGCAATACTGGGGAACTGTGACGGAAGCAAATGAGGCCCGGATCTGTGTCCGGCTGAGTAACGGCGAGCTGTTCGGCTTGCCACCCGATCTGTCCTCCACGCAGAGAGCGCGGCCGGGTGAGTACCGGTTGCGCTCGACCGGCGAGGTCGTCGTCGATCCGGACTATCTGACCACGTGGACCATTACCCAAAACGGCGCATCTCAGGAAAGAGACGAAATGTGATTCACCTATAATCGGCAGGCCCCTGCGATGGCAGGAGCCTGCCAATTTCATATAAGGAGCGGTGCGGCGTATTTGAACGAGTTTGACAGGAATATTGCCCTCCCGCAAGGCGGACGAAGCGCCGTGGGTTGCATAGTCACAGAGAAGTGTCCGCTACAGAACGACACAAAATGTTTACAATTTCGACATTGACAAAATATGCCTGTTGGCGATATAATAACTAACAAAGTTAGTAAAAATGCGCTATGGCTTACGCCATAGCTTCCTATTTCTTTATCAGCTAATAAAGTTAGCAAAATTTCCCCCGTATATTGATTGCTTAAGGAGCGATTTTTGATATGGAAGAAAATTGGAAGGATATGCTACAACACAGCATTCGGAACGTGGACGAGCTGCGTAAATTTCTGCCGTTGAGCGATGAAGAGACCGAACAAATGCGCGGGATCATCGAGCGCTATCCGCTCTGCGTCAATCCCTATTATCTTAGCCTTGTCAACAAGGACGACCCCAACGATCCGATCCGGAAGATGTGCGTCCCGGAGATCCACGAATTTTCCAAAGGCGGACAAGCCGACACCAGCGGCGAAGCGGACAACACGGTGATTCAGGGAATGCAGCATAAGTATAGGCAGACCGCGCTGATCCTGTCCACCAATCAGTGTGCGATGTATTGCAGACATTGCTTCCGCAAGCGCATGGTCGGTGCAGCTTCGGACGAGATAGCGCAGCAGCTTCCCGCCATGGCGGACTATGTGCGCAGGCACAGGGAGATCAACAATGTGCTGATTTCCGGCGGTGACGCCTTGATGAACTCCAATGAGACGATTGAGAAGTATCTGCGGTACTTTACCGAGATCCCCACGCTGGATTTCATCCGCTTCGGAACCAGAATTCCCGTGGTATTGCCCCAGCGGATTATTCAGGACGATGAGCTGTTGCGGCTTTTAGAGAGCTACGGCGAGAAGAAGCAGATCATCATTGTGACCCAATTCAATCATCCCCGGGAGCTTACCCCCGATGCGGCGCTGGCGCTCAAGATGCTACGGACGGTGGGATGCATCGTTCGGAACCAGACCGTTCTGATGAAGGGCGTCAACGATAACGCGGATGTGCTGGCGCAGTTGATGAACGAGCTGGTCTCCTACGGCGTGATCCCGTACTACATTTTCCAGTGCCGGCCGGTGGCGGGCGTGCAGAATCAGTTCCAGCTCCCGCTCCTGCGGGGGATCGAGATCGTCGAGAGCGCAAAGCAGCAGATGAACGGTCAGGCCAAGAGCGTCCGCTACGCAATGTCCCATCCCACGGGAAAAATCGAGATTCTGGGCAAGACCGGCTCTGATCGGATGCTTTTCAAATACCATCAGGCTAAGTACGCGCAGGACAATGGCCGCATCTTCACGCAGACGGTGGACGAAACGCAGTGCTGGCTCGGTGAGATTCCCGAAACGTCTGATTTTTGACCGGACGGAAGGTATGGCGGATGCCAGCTCGGTGATTTTCTCATCAATTCAGAAATCGGGTGATTCTTTTGAAAAATAATTCAATTGGCTCTGCGCTTGAAAAGAGCAGGACAGACGCAAACTATTCGCAGGCGGAGCTGGCGCGTTATCTATGCTGCGACGCTGCGGAGATCGACGAATGGGAATCCGGCACGGTGCAGCCGAATATTTCCCAGTGTCTGGTGCTGAGCAAGCTGTTTGGAGTTTCTCTTGACGATATGTTTGCTAACTTCAATGTCCACGAGGTGCTCGCGGAAGAGTGCGTTGCGCCGTTTGAGCGGGAAAGAATGCTCAACAGTGCGGCGAAGCGCTGGTACAACTGACATTGCAGAGAGACAGCTCGCATCTGCGCCGGCTTTTTGCGCTGTGATATATTGACATCCGTTTCCACAGAAACTATAATAATGTCTGCGGAAACGACCGCTTTCGTCACGAATGAAGTCGGGAAAAGAGAGGGAAGACCATGGATTACTCTGCTCTGGCAAATGAACTGCTGGGCGTTCGCGCAAATCTGCTGCAGGTCCCTGCAAGCCAGCAGCTTTCTCATATGGTGAAGGGCGAGATGTTTGTCCTGAACTATCTGATCACGCACAAAAGTATCGTCCACCCCAAGGAACTGAGCGAAAAAATGGCGGTTACGACCGCGCGAATCGCCAGTTTGCTGAATCATATGGAAGGGAAGCAGCTGATCTGGCGTTACACCGACCCGGAGGACAGCAGACAGGTCGTCGTCGTGCTGACGGACGAGGGAAAGAAAGCAATTCAGAACGTTCGCGCAAAGGCAATCTCATATGTCTCTGCGATGCTGGAAGACCTTGGCCCCGAGGATGCCGAGGCTTATATTCGCATTCAGAAAAAGATCTGGAGCAATTTCCAGCGGAACCACTGATAGGATGCGGCTGACGCGCCCTCGGTGAGAACAGCCTGTGGGAAACGGCGCTTATTTTATGGACTGCATCCCTGACGCGAAACGGAACACATGATGAAAGCCAGCCGCAAGCATCTGCGATTTACAGATGCTTGCGGCTGGCTTTATAGAAATTGGCACAATTTGGGATGGCAGAGACGATCATTTTCGCTCAGTATCGCGCATTATAGATCATAAGCGCTCAAAAGAAATCAATTACGCTCAGATACGATCAAGATAACGGCAGGCATTAAGCGCTGCGGCCGCGCCGTCGGAGATCGCGGTCGCGACCTGACGATAAGCCTTTGTGCGGCAGTCGCCCGCGACGAAGACACCGGGTGTTTTCGTTTCGCCGGATTCTCCGGCAACGATATAGCCTGCGCCGTCCAATTCCGCAACGTCGGCGAACGCGCCGTTGTCCGGCGCTGTGCCGATGGCAAGAAACGCGCCATCGACCACGAGGCGGGATGTTTCGCTCGTCTCCGTGTTCAGAAGCTGCAAGGCGGTCAGAGCGTCTTCTCCCTCGTAGCCTGTGACGATCGTCTGATACAGGTAATCAATGTTGGTTTTCGCCGCGAGGCTGCGGATCATCTTTTCTTCGCCGGTCAGGGCTGCGAGATTTTGCACAACGGTCACACGGGAGCAGACGTCGGACAGGAGAGCGATCTCCTGCAGGGCGGTGTTGCCGCCGCCGATGACGGCAACGTGCTGCCCCTGATAGAACGCGCCGTCGCAGACCGCACAGAAGGAAATGCCGTTGCCGATCAGTGCTTCCTCGTTCGGCAGGTGCAGCCTGCGATGCCTTGCACCGGCGGCAATGATGACGCTCTTTGCCTCATAGCTGCCGGATTCGCCGACGATGGTCTTGACGTCACCGGCACGGACGCCGGTGACGGTGTCCATGTCGATGTCCGCGCCGAGAGAGAGCGCCTGCTCCAGCATCCGCTGGGCAAGCTCGTTGCCGCTGATCTCCTGAAAGCCGGGGTAATTTTCGAGCTTCGGGGAGAAGGTGACCTGACCGCCGAAGGTATCCTTTTCCAGTACGAGGACAGTTTTTCCTGCGCGGCGGGCGTAGATCGCGGCGGTAAGGCCGGCGGGGCCTGCGCCGACGATGATGATGTCATACATGATCCTGCGTCCTCTTACTTTGCGTGTTTTTCCGCAAAGGCGCGGATGTTGGAGGGATTTTCCACGCGGTCAACCTCCTGCTCACCGTCGAGCACAAGGAGGGTCGGCGCCTGACGCACGCCGAACTTGCGGGCGGCCTCCGGGTCGACATCGACGATAACCGTCTCATAGGCAAGTCCTGCATCGGCGAGGAACTTTTTCGCCATGACGCACTTCGGGCAGGTGCTGGTTGTGAAGAGGACGAGTCGTCCCTGCGCCTCGTGCTGCGCGGGTGTTTCGGAGACGCAGATATTTTCGTCGGCGCCCTGACCGAAGCGGCGGTTCATGGAAAGACCGATGTCGTAGACCTTGCGGTCCTTAAACTCCTGCGCCTTGCCGTCATTGAAGTTCTGCACCGGACGGTAATAGCCGGTGATGCGGCTGTATACTTCGGTCGTCTTGCCGCAGATGGGGCAGGTGTACTGCTCGCCGGCAAGGTAGCCGTGCTCGCGGCAGACGGAATAGGTCGGCGAGAGGGTGTAGTAGGGGAGACGGTAGTTTTCCGCGATCTTGCGCACGAGATTTGCCGCGGCCTTCCAGTCCGGCAGCTTCTCGCCGAGGAAGGCGTGGAAGACCGTGCCGGAGGTGTAGAGCGTTTGCAGCTCGTCCTGCACGTCGAGCGCCGAGAAGATGTCCTCGGTATAGCCGACGGGCAGATGGGAGGAGTTGGTATAGTACGGCGTCTCGCCCTCCTTGGCGGCGGTGATGATGTCGGGGTAGTCCTTCTTGTCGTGCTTGGCAAGACGGTAGGTGGTGGACTCGGCAGGCGTCGCCTCAAGGTTGTACAGGTCGCCGTACTGCTCCTGATAGTCGGACAGGCGCTCGCGCATATGGTTGAGCACCTCGATGGTGAAATCCTGCGTCTCTTTATGCGTCATGTCCTTGCGCAGCCACTTCGCGTTCAGGCCGACCTCGTTCATGCCGATCAGACCGAGGGTGGAGAAGTGGTTATCGAACGTGCCGAGATAGCGCTTGGTGTAGGGGTAGAGGCCCTCCGCCATCAGGCGCGTGATGACCGTGCGCTTGATCTTCAGGCTGCGGGCGGCAATGTCCATCAGGTGGTCGAGCCGCTTGTAGAATTCCTCGGGCGTTGCAGAGAGGTAGGCGATCTTCGGCATATTGATCGTCACGACGCCGACCGAGCCGGTGGACTCGCCGCTGCCGAAGAAGCCGCCGGACTTTTTGCGCAGCTCGCGCAGGTCAAGGCGCAGACGGCAGCACATCGAGCGCACGTCGCTCGGCTGCATATCGCTGTTGACGTAGTTGGAGAAATAGGGCGTACCGTACTTCGCGGTCATCTCGAAGAGCAGCTTGTTGTTCTCCGTCTCCGACCAGTCGAAGTCGCGGGTGATGGAATAGGTGGGGATGGGGTACTGGAAGCCGCGGCCGTTGGCGTCGCCCTCGATCATGACCTCGATGAAGGCGCGGTTGACCATGTCCATCTCTTTTTTGCAGTCCTTATACTTGAAGGGCATCTCCTTGCCGCCGACGATGGCGGGCAGCTCGGCCATGTCGTCCGGGACGGTCCAGTCGAGGGTGATGTTGGAGAACGGCGCCTGCGTGCCCCAGCGGGAGGGGGTATTCACGCCGTAGACGAAGGATTCGACACACTTTTTCACCTGGTCAAAGTTGAGGTTGTCCACCTTGACGAAGGGGGCGAGATAGGTGTCGAACGAGGAGAAGGCCTGTGCGCCCGCCCATTCGTTCTGCATGATGCCGAGGAAATTGACCATCTGGTTGCACAGGGAGGAAAGATGCTTCGCGGGCGCTGAGGTGATCTTGCCGGGCACGCCGCCCAAGCCCTCCTGAATGAGCTGGCGCAGCGACCAGCCGGCGCAGTAGCCCGTCAGCATGGACATATCATGGATGTGCAGGTCGCAGTTCTTGTGTGCGTTGGCGATCTCGTCGTCGTAGATCTCACTGAGCCAGTAGTTGGCCGTGATCGCGCCGGAGTTGGAGAGGATCAGACCGCCGACGGAGTAGGTGACGGTAGAATTTTCCTTCACGCGCCAGTCCTGCTCCTTGACATAGCTGTCCACCAGCTCCTTATAGTCGAGCAGGGTGGACTTCATGTTGCGCAGCTTTTCGCGCTGGCGGCGGTAAAGGATGTATGCCTTTGCAACGTCGTCATAGCCGGCGCGGATAAGGACGGACTCGACGCTGTCCTGAATGTCCTCGACGGCGATCTTGCCGTCTTTGATCTTCGGCTCGAAATCCGCCGTGACCTTCAGCGCGAGAAAGTCGATCACGCTGTCGTTATACTGCTTTTCCTGCGCGTCGAACGCCTTGCGGATGGCCTCGGCAATCTTGCCGAGGTCGAAATCCACGACCTTATCGTTTCGCTTTACTACCTGGTACATGATGAATTCTCCTCTTTTTTACGATAATCCTCGGATCTGAACATTGGAAAGATGCTTTGCGGCTTCCGCGCGGCAAAGCTCCATTTTCTCTTTGGAAGCGGCGTGCATTCCCGCGCCGAGCAGGTTGCCGGAATCCACGAAGGCCTGCAAGAAATATGCCTGCGCGCCGGAGAGCCACCGGCCGATGGCGGAAAAATCCTCCGGCTCGTGCAGCTCGTCGACCACGGTCGTGCGGAATTCATAGGGGACGAGGCCCTGCAGGAGCACTCTGACGCTCTCCCCGACCGCAGGAAGCATACCGTCGGCGCCTGCCGTCAGCGCGTATTTTTCACGCGAGTTCTTGACGTCCATCGCAACATAGTCCACAAGCTGCCGGTCGATCAGGTCGCGCAGTCGGTCGGGAAAGCTGCCGTTGGTGTCGAGCTTGACGCGGTAGCCAAGCGCCTTGATTTTCTCCAACAGGGCGTCCAGCCCCTTAGAGAGCAGCGGTTCGCCGCCCGTGATCGCAACGCCGTCCAGAAGTCCCTGCCGCTTTTTCAGGAAACGAAGAACTTCATCCTCGCTGATGACGTCCGTGCCGAGCACGAGCGAGGCGTTGTGGCAAAACGGGCACCGAAAGTTGCAGCCTTGCAGAAAAACCGTACAGGCGACATGACCCGGAAAGTCAAGCAGTGTCAGCTTTTGCAGCCCACCGATGCGCATATCGTACCTCCGAAAAAAGTTCAAAAAATAGTAGATTATCTTGTGGCTCAAAATAGAGAAAACACAAGATATAGTATCCCGTGCTTAAGCATACACGAAAGCGCCGCTTTTGTCAACAGGAAACGCCACTTTTCGGGAAAATATTCTGCCTGTTTTTCGCCTTGGGAGCATTGCTATTTACAAGAAGGGGAAAATAAGGTATAATGAGCGGCGAAGGCGGTGAAACCATGAAACCCTATGATTATGAAAACGACCACTCGTTCGAGGAGGAAGACCCCTACGAGCGGGGCTTTGCGGATAAGCTCTATGAGGACTGCGAGGAACCGGTTTATACCGACGATCCGCAGTATGACTATATGCAGGAGACGCCGCAGCCTCCGCTGCAGCCGCGTCCGAGCGCGGCAGAGCGTCAGGTGCAGCAGAGCTATACGCCAAAAAAGAAGAAAAAGCACCGCGTTTTGCGTACTTTCGGCAAGATCCTGCTGGTTATCGTTCTGCTGCTCGGCGTGCTCATCGGCGCGGCGCACTTCCTCGCCAGCCAACCGATGGCGGACAATGACCGCGCACGCAAGGACGGCTGCACGACGATTTTGCTTGCGGGCACGGACGAATCCGGCGACCGTACCGATACGATCATGCTCCTGAACATCAACCGGGCGGAAAAACGCATGAGCCTGATGAGCATCCCACGCGACACGAAGGTCAACTCCACCTATGTGCCCCACAAGATCAACAGCGCCTACGGCGTCAACGGCAAGGGCGAAGAGGGCATGGACAGCCTGATGGACTATGTGGCCGACTGCATCGGCTTCCGCCCGGACGGCTATGTGCTTCTGGAGCTGGACGTGTTTATCGAGCTGGTCGACCTCTTCGGCGGCGTGGAATTCGACGTGCCGATGGATATGAACTATGAAGACCCCTCGCAGGATTTGTATATCCATCTGAACAAGGGCGTCCAGACGCTCGACGGCGAGCAGGCGATGGGCCTTGTGCGCTTCCGCTACGGCTATGCCGACGCGGACATTGGCCGCGTCAGCGTGCAGCGCGATTTCATGCTTGCGGCGATCGGGCAGTGGGCCTCGGTGAAGAATGTGTTCAAGCTGCCGCAGGCGCTGCGCCTTTTCGGCAAGTATGCGCTGACCGACCTGTCCACGCGGAATCTGCTGTGGCTGGCGGAATCGGTCGTGCTCTGCGGGACGGACGATATGTTTATGACCACTGTGCCGTTTTATCTGACGGGCGACTATGTTGCCATCGACGCGGACGGTGACTATCTCGACCTCATCAATGAGTATTTCAATCCCTACGAGCGAGACATCGACTGGGATGACCTGGATATTGCCTATTAAAGAGGAAACGCCATGCAAAAGATGATTTATCTTGCGGAGACGAAAGACGAGCGTGTCTGTCCCATCGAGGGCGTCACGACGCTCTATCCGTCAGACCCGGACCGCCTGCGGGCGATCGAAACGGCGCAGATCATTTTCGGAAATCCGACGACGGAGGAGCTGTCGCGCGCCGGAGCGCTGGCGTGGGTGCAGATGACGTGGGCGGGCGCGGATCGGTATCTGGGCGGTCATTTCCCGCAAAACGTGCGCCTGACGACCGCTTCCGGCGCGTTCGGCGAGACGATCGCCGAGCACGCGCTTGCGATGCTGCTGGCGCTGTGCCGCCGTATCCCGGCCTATGTCCGCGCGGGGCAATGGAACGACCTCGGCTGCGAAAAGCAGGTCAATGGTGCGACGGCGCTGATCTTCGGCAGCGGCGACCTCGGCGGGAGCATTGCGCGACGCCTGAAGGCGCTTGGCGTGCACACCGTCGGCGTCTGCCGTGAGGCGCGGCGCAGACGCGAGGGCTTTGACGTGCTCACGACCATGGAATGCGCGGAGCTTTTCCTGCCGGAGGCGGATTTTGTCCTCTGCGCCCTGCCGCATTCCGAGCAGACGGCGGGCTGGCTTGACGCTGCGCGCGTTGGGCTGATGAAGCAGGACGCGGTTTTTATCAATGTCGGGCGCGGCAGCTTTGCGGACACGGATGCGCTGGCGGCGGTGCTGTCGGGCGGACGCCTGTTCGGCGTCGGCCTCGACGTGACCGACCCGGAGCCGCTGCCGCAGGGGCATCCGCTCTGGACGCTGCCGAACGCCGTTGTGACGCCGCACGTTGCGGGCGTGAGCTTCGGCCATCTGCCGCAGACCGAGGAAAAGATCTGGGCGATCTGCGCGGAGAATCTGCGCCGTTACCTGCAAGGCGAGCCGCTGAAAAATGAGGTGAGCTTTCCGTGACGGTCGGTCGGTTTGCGCCCAGCCCGTCGGGCCGAATGCACCTGGGCAACGTGTTTACCGCGCTTTTAGCGTGGCTTTCCGTGCGCAGTCAGGGCGGGGAAATGCTGCTGCGCATCGAGGATCTCGACCCGGAGCGCAGCAAAGGGGAGTACATCGAGGCGCTGCGCGACGATCTGCGCTGGCTGGGGCTGGACTGGGACAGAGAGATGCCGCTGCAAAGCACCCGCGCGGCGGCCTATGCCGAGGCCTTTGCGAAGCTGCCGACCTACCCGTGCTACTGCACCCGCAGCGAGCTGCACGACGCCTCCGCACCGCACGCCTCCGACGGCACGTTCCTCTACGCCGGAACCTGCCGGAATCTCACGCAGGCCGAACGCGAACGAAAACAGCGTAAGCCTGCCTGGCGTGTGTGCGTGCCGGACGAGACGGTTCAATTTACGGACGGCGTCTTCGGCCCGCAGAGCGAAAACCTTGCGACGCAGTGCGGCGATTTTATCGTCCGCCGTTCCGACGGCGTTTATGCCTATCAGCTTGCGGTCGTCTGCGACGACGGCTACGGCGGCGTGACGGAGGTCGTGCGCGGCAGTGACCTGCTCGGCTCGACCGCGCGGCAGATTTTTCTTTACCGCGCGCTCGGCCTGCCCGTGCCGCAGTTTTACCATGTGCCGCTGCTCGTCGCGCCGGACGGAAAACGTCTGAGCAAGCGCGAAAGGAGCCTCGACATGGCGCACCTGCGCCAAAACCATACCCCACAGGCGCTCCTCGGCAGAATCGCGCATCTGGCCGGTCTGACAGAGACAGATGCGCCGGTCAGCGCGGCTGAGCTGACCGCAGCCTTCTCCTGGGAGAAGATCGGCAGGGAAGCGGTAATAATTCCAGCCGATTTTTGAGTTTTCCTGTTGAATTATTCCGAATCTATGTTATAATTTGAAACGGAAATCTTTGTATTCGCACGAAAGGGTGAATTTCATGTTCAAAATTGTCCGCAAAAAGGAACTGAATTCCGCCGTCACGCTGATGGAGATCGAAGCTCCCTTCATCGCCAAAAAGGCAAAAGCGGGTCAGTTCATCATTTTCCGCGTCGACGAAAAGGGCGAGCGCGTACCGCTGACCATCGCCGGTTACGACCGCGAGAAGGGCACCGTCTCGATCATCTTCCAGAAGGTCGGCCTGTCCACCAAGATGCTCGGCGCGCTCAATGAGGGCGACTATATCAGCGATTTTGTCGGCCCGCTTGGCAGACCCACCGAGATGGAAGGCGTGAAGCGCGTGTGCGTTGTCGGCGGCGGCGTCGGCTGCGCGATCGCACTGCCTTCCGCGCAGGGGTTTAAGGAAGCCGGCTGCGAGGTCGACGTCATTGTCGGCTTCCGCAACAAGGACATCGTCATTCTCGAAGACGAGTTCCGCGCGTGCAGCGACAACCTCTACCTGATGACCGACGACGGCTCCTATGGCGAGCACGGCTTCGTCACCGTCAAGCTGCAGGAGCTTCTCGAAGCCGGCAAGCAGTATGACGAGGTGCTGGCCATCGGCCCGGTGCCCATGATGAAGTTCGTCTGCAAGACAACCGAGCCGTTCGGCGTCAAGACGATGGTCTCGCTGAACCCCATCATGGTCGACGGCACCGGTATGTGCGGCGGCTGCCGCGTCACGGTCGGCGGCGAGGTCAAGTTCGCCTGCGTGGACGGCCCGGAATTTGACGGCCACAAGGTCGACTTTGCCGAGCTGATGAACCGCAACGGCGTCTATCGCGACCAGGAATCCGAAGACGAAAAGGGCCATATGTGCCGCATCGAAAAGATCGGCAAGGCGCTGATTCAGTAAGGGAGGAAGAACCATGGCAAATATGACAATGACCAAAACTCCCATGCCGGAGCAGGAGGCAAACGTCCGCAACAAGAACTTCAAGGAAGTTTCCCTCGGCTACACCGCCGAGATGGCAGTCGAGGAGGCCAAGCGCTGCCTGAACTGCAAGAAGCCGCTGTGCGTCGGCGGCTGCCCCGTCAATATCCGCATCCCCGAATTCATTGCGAAGGTCGCCGAGGGCGATTTCCTCGCAGCTTACGAGATCATCACCTCCACCAACGCGCTGCCCGCGCTGTCCGGTCGCGTCTGCCCGCAGGAGAGCCAGTGCGAGTGCAAGTGCGTCCGCGGCGTCAAGGGCGAGCCGGTCGCCATCGGCAGACTTGAGCGCTTCGTCGCCGACTGGTACCGCGAGAATGTCAACAAAATGCCCGAAAAGCCCGAATCCAACGGCATCAAGATCGCCGTCGTCGGCTCCGGCCCTGCCGGCCTGACCTGCGCGAGCGAGCTTGCCAAGAAGGGCTACGAGGTCTCGATCTTCGAGGCGCTGCACACCGCCGGCGGCGTGCTGGTCTACGGTATCCCCGAATTCCGTCTGCCCAAGGCGATCGTCGCCAACGAGATCAAGAAGCTCGAAGCGATGGGTGTCGAGGTCATGACCAACATGGTCATTGGCAAGGTGCTGTCCGTGGACGAGCTGTTTGAGATGGGCTTCAAGGCCGTCTTTGTCGGCTCCGGCGCCGGCCTGCCGATGTTCATGCACATCGAGGGCGAAGCGCTCAAGGGCGTCATGTCCGCAAATGAATACCTGACCCGCATCAACCTGATGAAGGCTTACAACGAAGAGAGCGACACGCCCGTGATCGTTTCGAAGGCAGTCGCGGTCGTCGGTGGCGGCAACGTCGCAATGGACGCCGCCCGCTGCGCAAAGCGCCTCGGCGCCGAGCACGTTTACATCGTCTACCGCCGCGGCGAGGCCGAAATGCCCGCCCGTCTGGAAGAGCTGCACCACGCCAAGGAAGAGGGCATCGAGCTTTGCACGCTGTGCAATCCCACGAAGATCCTCGACGACGGCAACGGCAGAGTCGGCGCGATGCAGTGCATCCGCATGGAGCTGGGTGAGCCCGACGCCTCCGGCCGCCGCCGCCCGATCGAGATCGCCGGCAGCGAATTCGAGCTGCCCGTCGACACCGTCATCATGGCGCTCGGCACCTCTCCGAACCCCCTCATCCGCTCGACCACGCCGGGCCTTGAGACGAATAAGAAGGGCTGCCTGATCGTCAACGAGGAAAACATGACCACCCGTGAGGGTGTCTACGCCGGCGGCGACGCCGTTACCGGCGCTGCGACCGTCATTCTGGCCATGGGCGCCGGCAAGAAGGCCGCCGCGGCCATCGACGCGAGCTTCCGGAAATAAGGTATAATTTTTTCCGTTTTATCCCATACTTCCATAAGACAAACGCCCCTGCCGGCTTTCGTCGGCGGGGGCGTGTTTTTACGGAAAGGGGATAGTGTTATGAAGGTAAAAGATGTTATGTCAACCAATGTGATCTGCGTCGAGCCGAACGAGAGCGCGGCAGTCGCGGCGCGGCTGCTGTCGCGGTTCAATGTCGGTGCGCTTCCGGTCTGTACCAAGGACGGCCGCCTGCGCGGGATGGTGACCGACCGGGACATCGTGCTGCGCTGTGTTGCTGCCGACGACGACGCCCAAAGCGTCAAGGTGTCGGAGATCATGACGCGGAGGATCTACTCCGTCGACGCGCAGGAGAGCATTCAGGACGCCTCGGCGCTGATGGCGCGGCGGCAGGTGCGGCGGCTGCCCGTGGAGGAGGACGGCAAGCTCGTTGGCATGGTCAGCCTCGGAGACGTCGCCAGGCTCCACGACTATACGACGGAGGCGGCTGAGGCGCTCGGTGAGATCTCGAAGAACACAAAAAGACTGTGACAAAAATCCCGGCAGAAGTCAGGGAAAACCTGCATTCTGCCGGGAATTCAACTATTTATGCGTTTACGGGAGAGAGATATAGCTCATCGGATTGACGGTATTTCCGTCATACATTACGGTGAAATGCAGGTGCGGCCCGTTGGAATAAGCACCGGTCGAGCCGACATAGCCGATGACCTGGCCCTGTGTCACATAGTCACCGACACCCACGACAAAATGCGTCATGTGTGCATAAAGGGTCGAAAAGCCGTCACCGTGGTCGATGACCACATAGTTCCCCAATGCGTAGCCGTATACTGCAATATCGATCTCGCCACTCTTGGAGGCGTAGACGGGCGTACCCTGATAGGACGCAAGATCGACGCCGGTGTGCATTGTATAGATGCCGGTGATCGGGTGGATACGGAAACCGTAGGGCGAGGAGAGATAGACAAAGCCGCTCGGATCGACCGGGAACAGGAAGCCGCTTTCGGTGGGTGGCATTGGATCGTCGGGATCTTTCGGCAGGTCGTTGAGCTCAGCCTGTCGCTGGGCGATCTGCGCGATCAGATCGGCTTCCATCGCGTCAACGCGGGTGATCTCTTCGAGCAGCCGCTGCTTGTCCGCACTCAGCTCGGCGAGCATTTCGTCCGCTCGTGCGCGCTTTTCACCCAGCTCGGTCTCCAGCGTGGCAAGCTCCTGCTTCTTTTTCTCCAGCATCGCCTTTTTCTCGGCCAGCTCGTTTTTGGCATGGAGGATCTCCACGGAGGTCTCGCGCAGCTCCTGCAGCATCTTCTGGTCGGCGCGGGCGATCTCCTCCACCATCACGCGGCGCGAGAGCATATCGGCAAAGCTCTCGGAGGTCAGAAGAACCGTCCAGACCGAGATCTCGCCGGACTCCTGCATGGTGCGCATCCGAAGCTGATAGCGCTCCGTTTGCTTTGCCTGTTTCGCCTCCAGCTCGTCCAGCTCCGCCTGTTTTTCCGCAATGAGCTGATTATATTGATGGATCTGCTCGTTCAGCAGATCGCGCTCGCGCAGGCAGAGCTCGATCTCGCGGTCGATGCGCTGCTTTTCCTCCGCGTAGGTCTGAGCCTTTGCGTTGGTTTCGGAAAGCTCCGCTCCCAGCGCCTCCTTTTCGGCGGCAAGCTGGTCGGCTTCTTCTTCCAGCCGGTCGATCTCATCCTGAAGCTCCTCGGCTTTGCCCGCAAAGGTCGATGGCACTATCGCGGCAAAAAGGGAGAGCAGAAGGAAAAACACGAGCACGCTTTTGTACGTTCGGCGCAGCATAGAATCCCGTCCTTTCAACAAATAATTACAATCTGTAATTATTGTAACATAAAAAGAACGGGAACGCAAGCGAATTTAGCCGATTAACGCGTCATAATCGGAAGAATTTGTAAATTTTATCGCAAGATGATTGGGCAGACAGACAATAGGCGCGCCGTGATCGGCCGGCGCGTGCCGAACGCAGTCCCGTGAAGCACAGGAGGCGTCGGTGACTGCGATCTTCCCGTCCCGCACGGTGAGCAGATTCCAGCCGCCGCCGAAATCTACGCGGTATTCGGTGTCCTTTGACAGATCAAGCCGGACGACCAGTTTCCCGTCGGAATAGACCTCTGCGTATTCTGCAC
>CAZVSJ010000038.1:0-17088 GCA_964629755.1 uncultured Oscillospiraceae bacterium
AGGTGACGGCCAGACGGCAGCCGCGGTGACCCATCATCGGGTTGAACTCGTGCAGGGAGGCGATGACTTCCTTCAGCTCCTCGGTGGAGACGTTCAGCTCGGCAGCGATCTCTGCGATGTCCTCTTCCTTGGTGGGCAGGAACTCGTGCAGGGGCGGGTCGAGGTAACGGACGGTCATCGGGCGGCCCTGCAGCTCGCGGTACATCTGCTCGAAGTCGCTCTGCTGATAGGGCAGGATCTTGGCAAGGGCTTCCTTGCGGGCCTCGACGGTCTTGGCGACGATCATCTCGCGCATCGCCTTGATGCGGGTGGCCTCAAAGAACATATGCTCGGTGCGGCACAGGCCGATGCCTTCTGCGCCGAACGCGACGGCCTGCGCGGTGTCGCGGGGGTTGTCGGCGTTGGTGCGGACGCGGAGGGTGCGGAAGCTGTCGGCCCACTTCATCAGGCGGTTGAAGTTGCCGCTGATGCTGGCGGGAACGGTGGCGACGGCGCAGCCGTAGATGTTGCCGGTGGAGCCGTCGATGGAGATCCAGTCGCCCTCACGGTAGGTCTTGCCGGCGAGGGTGAAGTACTTCTCCTCTTCGTGCATGGCGATCTCGCCGCAGCCGGAGACGCAGCAGGTGCCCATGCCGCGGGCGACGACGGCCGCGTGGGAGGTCATGCCGCCGCGGACGGTCAGGATGCCCTGCGCGGCTGCCATGCCCTCGATGTCCTCGGGGCTGGTCTCGAGACGGACCAGGACGACCTTTTCGCCGTTGGCTGCCCAGGCCTTTGCGTCCTCAGCGGTGAAGACGACACGGCCGCAGGCGGCACCGGGAGAGGCAGCCAGACCCTTGCCGACGACCTCGGCTGCCTTCAGAGCAGCGGCGTCGAACTGCGGGTGCAGCAGGGCGTCGAGCTGCTTCGGCTCGACACGCATGACGGCCTCTTCGCGGGAGATCATGCCCTCGTCGACGAGGTCGCAGGCGATCTTCAGCGCGGCGGCGGCGGTGCGCTTGCCGTTACGGGTCTGGAGCATATAGAGCTTGCCGTTTTCGATGGTGAACTCCATGTCCTGCATATCGCGGTAGTGGTTTTCCAGGCGGGTCGCGATGTCGACAAACTGCTTGTAGACGCCGGGCATATCCTCTTCGAGCTTGGAGATCTTGCTCGGCGTGCGGATGCCGGCGACGACGTCCTCGCCCTGCGCGTTGATGAGGTACTCACCGAACAGCGCCTTTTCGCCGGTGGCGGGGTCGCGCGTGAAGGCGACGCCGGTGCCGGACTTGTCGTTCAGGTTGCCGAAGACCATCGGCTGCACATTGACGGCGGTGCCCCAGGAGTAGGGGATGTCGTTCATGCGGCGGTAGACGTTGGCGCGGGGGTTATCCCAGGAGCGGAAGACGGCCTTGATGGCCTCCATGAGCTGGTCGGCGGGGTTGGTCGGGAAGTCCTCGCCCTTTTCCTTCTTATAGTGCTCCTTGAACAGGACGACGAGCTTCTTCATGTCATCGGCGTCAAGGTCGATGTCGTTCTTCACGCCCTTGGCTTCCTTGACCTCGTCGATGATGACTTCGAAGGTCTTCTTGGACAGCTCCATCACGACGTCGGAGAACATCTGGATGAAACGGCGGTAGGAATCGTAAACGAAACGGGTGAAAGCGGGGGTGGGGTTGCCTTCGATCAGGCCGGCAGCGACCTCGTCGTTCAAGCCGAGGTTCAGGATGGTGTCCATCATGCCGGGCATGGAAGCGCGAGCGCCGGAACGGACGGAGACGAGCAGCGGATTCTTGGGATCGCCGAACTTTTTGCCGTTGATTTTTTCGATTTTCGCCAGAGCTTCATAGACCTGTTCCTTGATCTCTTCGTTGATGCTGCGGCCGTCCTCGTAATACTTGGTGCAGGCTTCGGTGGAGATGGTGAAGCCCTGCGGAACAGGCATACCGAGGTTGGTCATTTCGGCGAGGTTGGCGCCCTTGCCGCCGAGCAGCTCACGCATCGAGCCATTGCCTTCGGAGAACAGGTAGACATACTTGTGCATGGTTTTGTTAACCCCTTTCGTGTTTTGGAAACGGCATTTCACGACCGTTTCAAGCATTGTTTTTTATGTTTAGATTTTATCGCGCACAAAGTATACCACATCTGTTCCGGTTTTGCAAATATTTTCCGCAAAAAAATCAAAAAATCGGGAGAAAAATTTCGTCTCCGTCCGAAAAACCAAAAAAATCACCGCCCGGCCGCGCAAAATCGCGCAGCGGGGCGGAAAAGTTCGGCAAAATATGGTATTTTTGCGGCGTAAGCGCTTCCCCTTGCCCGGAATGTCCCCTTCGTTCTTTACCCCGCCCGCTTGGGCAGACGGATGGTCAGCACGATCTCCGTGTCCGTCTCCTCGCGCCGGGCGCTGGCGTCAATGCCCGCGCTGCGCACCAGCTCCAGCGAGTGATTCACGCTGTTGAGAAACAGGCGCACGTCCCGGACGATCAGCTTGCGCATCCCCTTTTTCGGCTCCTGCGTGCGTTTTTTCTCCAGATACGCCTCGATGTACGCCTCCGTTTTTGCAACGTTAAGCTGCTGCTTGACGATGACGCCCAGCACCTCCAGCCGCTCCTCGTCCGTCGGCAGGCGCAGAAGCGCACGGGCGTGCCGCTCGGACAGGTGGTTTTCGCGCAGCTTGTCCAGCACCTGAGGGCTGTGGCGCAGCAGACGGAGCTTGTTGGCCACGGCGCTCTGGCTCTTGCCCACCCGCGCCGCCGCCTGCTCCTGGCTCAGGTGGTACAGGCGCATCAGCCGCGCCAGCCCCTGCGCCTCCTCGATGTAGTCCAGGTCGCGCCGCTGCAGGTTTTCCACCAACGCGACCATGCCCGACTGCTCCTCGTCCACCGTCAGCACGATGCACGGCACCTCGGCGCAGCCGGCCAGCTTTGCCGCGCGCAGCCGCCGCTCCCCTGCGACCAGCTCATAGCCGTTTTCGCGCCGCCGCACGGTCAGCGGCTGCAGGACCCCGTATTGCTCGATGCTTGCGGCAAGCTCCCGCAAGCCCTCGGGGTCGAAAATTTTGCGCGGCTGCGACGGATTTGGCCGGAGGCGCTCGACCGGCAGATAAAGAACGCGTCCGTTTTCGAGCAGTCCACGGCTCTTTCTCACCCCAACTCCTCCTTTCCGGTGATTCTCCCCGTGTCCTATTCTACGCCAAACGCGCGCGAAAACCCGCGAAAGTCAGGCCGTCAACCACAAGAAATTGCGATTATTTTATTTCCCGCCCACAACATCTTGGGAAATACGCGGGAAATACGGGATCCGCGCCGTACCTGCCGAAAAATGATGAAACGCGCGCTTGTACTGCGCGGCTTTTTTCGGTATAATATTGTAAAGGCGGCGCTGCCCGCCATACCCCTTGGGAGGAACACAACATGGAATTCAAACTGCTTGCCGTGGGCGACGTCGTCGCGGACGGCGGCCTTGCCTACCTCAAGGCCAACCTTCCCGCGCTCAAGCGCGAACACGGCATTGATTTTTGCGTCGTCAACGGCGAAAACACCGCCGTCCTCGGCCTGACGCCGCGCCAGGCCGACGAGATCCTGGACGCCGGCGCGGACGTCATCACGATGGGAAACCACACCTGGGGCCGGCGCGAGCTGGTACCCTATCTCAGCCGCTCGCGTGAGGTGCTGCGCCCGGCGAATCTCCCGCCGCAGCAGCCGGGTCGCGGCTGGGGCGTCTACCGCCGCAGCTTCGGCGACGTCGCTGTCATCGACCTGATCGGCCGCTGTGGCATGGACTACACGCCGGACAACCCTTTCTTGCAGGTCGAGCGCATTCTGAGCAGGCTTGAAACAAAGCTGATCTTCGTCGAGCTGCACGCCGAGGCGACCTCGGAAAAGCTCGCGATGGGTTGGATGCTCGACGGGCGCGTCAGCGCCGTCTGGGGCACGCATACCCATGTGCAGACCTCGGACGACCGCGTCCTGCCGCAGGGCACGGGCTACCTGACCGACCTCGGCATGACGGGCCCGCGCGACTCCGTCCTCGGCATCCGCCCGGACCTGTCGGTCAAGAAATTTCGCGGCGACCTGACCGGGCGCTACGAGCCGGCACCCGGCGCGTGCAAGCTGGAGGGCTGCATTTTTACGGTCGACGCCGCCACCGGGCGGTGCCTGAAAACGGAAAGGGTGAGACTGAGTGATTAAGCTCCTGCACGCGGCAGACCTGCATCTGGACTCCGCGTTTTCCGCGCTGCCGGCGGAGCTTGCCGTGCAGCGCCGCGCCGAACAGCGGCAGGCGCTTGCCGGGCTTGCCGAACGGTGCCGCGGGTGCGACCTCGTGCTGCTGGCGGGCGACCTGTTCGACAGCGCGCGGGTCTACCGCGATACGCTCGACGCGCTCAAGGCGTTCTTCACCGCGCTGGACGCGCCGGTCTTCATCGCGCCCGGCAACCACGATTTCGTGGCGGGCGGTTCGCCCTACCTGACGGAGGATTGGGGCGAAAATGTCCATATTTTTACCAAAAACGAGATTGAATGCGTCCATTTGGACGCGCTGAACTGCGATGTTTACGGTGCGGGCTTCACCGCCATGGAGGTGCCCGCCCTGCTGCGCGGCTTTGCCGTGCGCGACCCGGAGCGGGTGAATCTCATGGTGCTGCACGGCGACCTGCAGCCGAATTCGCCCTATGATCCCATCGCGCCGGAGGACGTCGCGGCGTCCGGGCTGGACTATCTCGCCCTCGGCCATGTCCACGCAGGCTTCGTGCGGCGCTTCGGGCAGACCGTCTGCGCCATGCCGGGCTGCCTGATGGGGCGCGGCTTTGACGAATGCGGGCAGAAGGGCGCGCTGCGCGCCGAGGTTGGCAAGGCGGACTGCCGGACGGAGTTCGTACCGATCCGCACACGGCGGTATGAGATCCTCTCCGTCCCGGCGGGCGACGATCCCCTCGCCGCCATCCGCGCCGCCCTACCGGAAAACACGCAGGACGACTGCTACCGCATCAACCTGACCGGCGAGGCCGACCGCCCCGACACCGACGCTTTAGAGGCCGTCCTCTCGCCCGAATTTTTCAGCCTCAGCGTGCGCGACCGCACCTATCCGAAGCAGTCGCTCTGGGAAAAGGCCGGCGAGGACACCCTGCGCGGACACTTTTTGCAGACATTAAAAGAGGAATATGACGTGGCCGACGAAGCGCGCAAGCGCAGTCTCGCGCTGGCGGCGCGCCTCGTCACGAGCCTGATGGACGGAAGGGAGGCCGAGCTGTGAGAATTCTCAAAATGCGCGCCTCCTTCGGCAAGCTGCACGGCGAGCTGACCCTCTCGGAGGGCTTCAACTGCCTGTGTCTGCCGAACGAGGCCGGAAAATCGACGTGGAGCGCGTTCCTGACCGCCATGCTCTACGGCATCGACACCTCCGAGCGCGCGGGCGCGGCCAACCAGGGCCTGCCCGCGAAGGAGCGCTACAAGCCGTGGGACGGCAGCGCAATGGAGGGCGCGGTCGAGCTTTTGTGGAACGGGCGGCGCATCACCATCGAGCGCACCACGAAGGGCCGCGTCCCGATGGGCGTGTTCCGCGCCTACGAGACGGACAGCGGCGCGGACGTGCCGGAGCTGACGGCGGACGGCTGCGGCCGCGTCCTGTGCGGCGTCGAGCGCTCGGTCTTTGAGCGCACGGCCTTTATCCGCCAGCTCGGCCTCGCCGTGACGGGTGACGCGGCGCTGGAACAGCGGCTGAACGCGATGGTCTCCACGGGCGAGGAGGGCGCAAAGTCCTATTCCGAGCTGGAAAAAGACCTGCGCGGGTTGAAAAATCAGCTCACCGGCCGTGCCGGACGCATCCCGAAGCTGACCGCGCAGGAACAGGCGCTGGAAAAGACGCTTTCGGAGCTGCACGCGATGCAGGACGAGGCACTGCGCCTTTCCGCGCAGTGCGGTGAGGCCGCGGAGGAAAATGAGCGGCTGACGGCTCTGCAGGCGCGCATCGCCCGCGCGCAGAACGCAAAAAAACGCGCCGCCTTTGACGAGGCCGCGCAGAAATTGCAGGCGCAGGAGCAGCTTTGCGAGCGGCTCTCGCGCACGGTGGAGACCCTGCCGGAGGAAAACGAGCTGCACGCGCTGCGGCGCAGTCTGGACGCCGCGCAGAGCGCCCTGCAAACGGCGCAGATGGAGGCGGCCTTCGGCGTCAGCGAGGTGCCGAAGCCCGCTGCCCCGGCGTGCTTTGCCGGCATGGACGCGGACACCGCGCGGGAAAAGGCCACAGATGCCGCGCGGGAATACCAAAAGCTGCGCTCCGTCAAGGCCGCAAGGGCGCTTCCCCTGCTGCTTATCGCCGCGCTGCTCGTGCTGGGCGGCGCGGGGCTGTGCTTCGTGCTGCTGCCGCTTGGGCTTGCCGTGGCGGGCTGCGGCGCGGCGCTGCTGGCCGGCACCTATATCTATATTGTGCGGCGCAAAACGCGCGCGCGGGAGAGCGCCCACCGCGCGGAGCTGATCCTGTCGCGCTACGGTGTCGAGGACTGCGCGGCGCTCGACGCCCTCGCGGAGGACTACGCACAGCAGATGCGCGGCTATGACGCCGCGCGCGCCGAGGCCGAGGAAAAGAAAGCCGCGCTTGCTCAGGCGCTCACGCAGGCGCAGGCGCAGGTCGACGCGCAGATCGAACGCGTCGCCCGCTTCGCGCCCGACTGCCGCACCGCAGACGACTGCCGCGAGGCCATCGCCGCCGCCCTGCGCGCGCACGAGCGTCATTTGAGCGAGCGCCGCGCGCTCGACGGGCTGCGCAGGCAGTATGAATCCCTGCGTTTTCTGGCGCAGGAGGCCGGGGACGCCGCCGAGGACGCCGAGGCGCTGACGCTTGACGAGGCGAAGATCGCCTATGAGCAGCGCCGCGCGACGCAATGGCTGCACGAGCTGACCACGCGTCTTGCCACCTTACGCGGCGCGATCTCCACCAAGGGCGACCCCGCCGCCTTGGAGGCCGAGGCCGGACGCGTCGCGGAGGCGCTTGCCCGCGCGAATGAGCAGAGTGAGGCCATCTCGCTGGCGCTCGACGCGCTGCAAAAGGCGGACGCCGCGCTGCGTTCCCGCTTTGCTCCGCAGATCACCGCCGAGGCCGGCGCGATCCTCGCGGAGCTGACGGACGGCAAGTACCCCAAGCTCCTGCTTGCGCCGGATATGCGCCTTTCCGTGCGCGAGGAAAACGGCGCCGTCATGCGTCCCGCCGCCGCGATGAGCTGCGGCACGGCGGATCAGATGTACCTTGCGCTGCGCCTTGCGATGTGCCGCAAGCTGCTGCCGGAGGACGCGCCGCTGATCCTGGACGACGCGCTGGTCAATTTTGACGCCCACCGCGCCGCCACCGCCTTGCGCGTGCTGCGCGCGGAGGCAGAAAAACGACAGGTGATCCTGTTCACCTGCCGCAGATTTGAGGAAGAATAATGTATTTTGATTCACACAGTCATATGGACGACCGACGCTTCGACGCCGACCGTGACGGGATCATGGACGACCTGAAAAGTCACGGCGTCGGGCTACTCATGAACGTCGGCTGCGACCTGCCCTCCTCGGAGCGGTCGGTCGCGCTGGCGGAGCGCTATCCCTTCGTCTACGCCGCCGTGGGCAGCCACCCGGACGACGCCGACTATGTAGACGGCAGGCTCCTTGACCGCTACCGCGCTCTCGCGGGGCACGAAAAGGTGCGCGCTATCGGCGAGATCGGCCTCGACTATCACTATGAGGACGTGCCGCGTGCGCAGCAGATCATCGCCTTTGAGCAGCAGTTGGAGCTGGCCGAGGCGCTGAAGCTGCCCGTCATCGTCCACGAGCGCGAGGCGCACGGCGACGCGATGGACATCGTCCGCCGCCACCCGGACGTGCGCGGCGTGTTCCACTGCTTCTCCGGCTCGAAGGAGCTGGCGCTGTGGCTGGTCGAGCGCGGCTGGTACATCGGCTTCACGGGCGTTGTGACATTTAAGAATGCACGCAGAGCCGTCGAGGCGGTGCAGGCGCTGCCGCTCGACCGGATCTTAGTCGAGACGGACTGCCCCTACATGGCGCCGGAACCCTACCGCGGACGGCGCAACGACAGCCGCTATGTCCCCCTCGTCGCGGCGAAGATCGCGGAGCTCAAGGGCATCACCCCCGACGAGGCCGGGAACATCACCACCGAAAACGCCAAGCGCCTGTTTGCAATCCCCTAATGCCCCGTAAGGGCTGTCATCACAATGAAACACCGCCTCTGTAGGGCGGGGACATGTCCCCGCCGTCCGCGAAGCGGCAGACAGTACAAACGAACAAATTTGTACGTACTTGGTAGTTCCTACACCGGCGGGGACATGTCCCCGCCCTACAGGGGGAGTTCCCAGTCGATCGGCGCTGTGCCGTTTTCCTGCAAAAAGGCGTTGACCTTGGAAAATGGGCGGCTGCCGAAAAAGCCACGGTAGGACGACAGCGGACTCGGATGCGGCGCGGTGAGCAACAAGCGCGGTGCTTGCGTTTTGACAAGCGCCGCCTTTTTTTGCGCCTGCGCGCCCCAGAGTACGAAGGCGACCGGCTGGGAAAGCGCGTTCGTCGCGGCAATGACCGCGTCGGTCAGACGTTGCCAGCCCCAGCCTGCGTGGCTGTTCGCCTTTCCGCGCTCGACCGTCAGGACGGTGTTGAGCAGCAACACGCCCTGCTCCGCCCAGGCCGTCAAGTCGCCGTGCGGCGCGGGTGCAAGGCCGAGATCGCCCTGTAATTCCTGATAGATATTGCGCAGCGACGGCGGCAGCGCCGTCCCGCGCGCCACCGAGAAGGCCAGCCCCATCGCCTGCCCCGGCTCGTGGTAGGGGTCCTGCCCCAAAATCACGGCGCGCACGGCCTGCGGTTGCGTCTTTTCCAGCGCGAAAAACTCCCGCCCGGCGGGCGGATAGACCTCCTGCGTCTGCCGCGCCGCGTCCACGCGGGCAGCCAACGCCTCAAAATAAGGCGCGGACAGCTCCTTTTCCAAAAGCGGCCGCCATGCGCCGAGCGTTTCCAAATTCATACGATCACCCGCACCAATTATATCGGATTTTGCAGGAAAAGGCAATTCCCTTTGGGGCAAAGCTGTGGTATAATTGTCGAAAAGAGGTGTTTTTATGGAATACATCAACGAGATCATCGCCGCGCTGAAGGAGCGCTATCCCGACGCCCTGTGCGCCCTGCAATATGACAAGGACTACGAGCTGATGATCGCGGTGCGGCTCTCCGCGCAGTGCACGGACGCCCGCGTCAACCTCATCACGCCCGCGCTCTTTGCCCGCTTCCCCACCCTCGACGCCTTCGCGGAGGCTGACGTCGCGGAGGTCGAGACCTACGTCCACTCCTGCGGCTTTTACCGCCAGAAAGCCAAAGACATCGTGCAGGCGTGCCGGATGCTGCGCGACGAGCACGGCGGCAAGGTGCCCGACACGATGGAGGCGCTTTTGCGCCTGCCCGGCGTCGGGCGCAAGACGGCAAACCTCCTGCTCGGCGACATCTACCGCCGTCCCGGCTCCGTCGTCTGCGACACGCACTGCATCCGCATCGCCAACCGCCTCGGCCTCGCCTCCGGCAAGGAGCCGGAAAAGGTCGAAACCCAGCTTCGCGCCATCCTCCCGCCGGAGGAAAGCTCCGATTTCTGCCACCGCATCGTGCTGTTCGGCCGCGACGTCTGCACCGCCCGCAGCCCGAAATGCGGCGAATGCCCCCTGCGCCCGTTCTGCTCGGACTTCACCGCCGCGAAATAAAAAATCGCAGGTGTCAAGTTTTTTCTCTTGACAAGTATGGCATTCTGTTGTACAATATCCGGGCAATGTGCGTTTGGGAGGCGTTGGGATGAAACAGGAAGCGTTCACGATGTCCCTCCTTCTCGACTATTACGGCGCGCTGCTGACGGAAAAGCAGAAGACCTACTTCGACCTGTACTACAATCAGGATCTCTCCCTCGGCGAGATCGCGGAGCAGGAGGGCATCTCCCGTCAGGGCGTGCATGACACCATCTCCCGCACCGAAGCGATCCTGCGCGGCATGGAGGAAGCCACCGGCTGCCTCCGGCAGGCCGAAGCGATGCGCCGTCTGTGCGCCGAGGTCGAAGCTGCCGCGCAGCCGCTGCTGCACCACGAAGACCCCACCGTGCGGCAATGCGCCGGGCGCATTTTTGCCGCTCTGTCATCCGTAAAGGAGTAAACTATGGCATTTGAAGGTCTGACCGCCAAGCTCAACGCCGCGTTCAAAAAGCTGCGCGGCAAGGGACGTCTGTCCGAGTCCGACATTAAGGAGGCAATGCGCGAAATCCGCCTTGCCCTTTTGGAGGCGGACGTCAGCTATAAGGTCGTCAAGGATTTTGTCAAGTCCGTGTCCGAGCGCTGTGTCGGCAAGGATGTTTTAGAGAGCCTGACGCCCGCGCAGATGATCGTCAAGATCGTCAACGAAGAGCTGATCGCCCTCATGGGCAGCGAAAACCAGCGCATCACCATCTCACCCAAGTCCCCGACGGTCGTCATGCTCGTCGGCCTGCAGGGCGCGGGCAAGACCACCAACGGCGCAAAGCTCGCCGGCCTGTTTAAAAAGCAGGGCAAACGTCCGCTGCTCGTCGCGTGCGACATCTACCGTCCCGCCGCCATCAAGCAGCTTGAGGTCGTCGGCGCCCAGCTCGACATCCCCGTCTTCCAGATGGGGCAGGAAAACCCCGTCAAGATCGCCAAGGCCGCCATCCGTCACGCCCAGCAGCACGGCAACGACATGGTATTTCTCGATACCGCCGGCCGCCTGCACGTCGACGAGGCGCTGATGAACGAGCTGAAGGCCATCAAGGCCGAGGTCGAGCCGAGCGAGATTCTGCTCGTGGTCGACGCCATGACCGGTCAGGACGCGGTCAACGCCGCCCAGTCGTTCAACGAATGGCTCGACATCGACGGCGTGATGCTGACGAAGCTCGACGGCGACGCCAGAGGCGGCGCTGCCCTGTCTGTCAAGGCCGTCACCGGCAAGCCCGTCAAGTTCATCGGCACGGGCGAAAAGCTCGACATGATCGAGCCGTTCCACCCGGAGCGCATGGCCTCGCGCATCCTCGGCATGGGCGACGTGCTGACGCTGATCGAAAAGGCCGAGCAGGCCCTCGACCAGAAGAAGGCGCAGGAGCTGGAGCAGAAAATGCGCCAGAACAAGTTCACGCTTGCGGATTTTTACGACCAGCTCGTCCAGCTCAAGTCCATGGGCTCGATGCAGGACATTCTGGGAATGCTCCCCGGCATGGGCGCAATGAAGAATATGCAGATCGACGAGCGGGCCACCGTCCGCGTCGAGGCGATCATCCAGTCCATGACGCCCTATGAGCGCGAAAATCCCTCGTGCCTCAACTCCTCGCGCAAGCGCCGCATCGCCCTCGGCTGCGGACAGAAGGTCGAGGACATCAACCGCCTGCTCAAGCAGTTCGAGCAGATGCAGCAGATCATGAAGCAGATGAACGGCAAGGGCAAAAAGCGCAAGCTGTTCGGCAAAATGGGCGGCTTCCCCGGCATTCCGGGTATGTAACAGATCATTAGACCGCAGGGTCTGACGATAAATCAAAACTTTTTGAAATTATTTTGGAGGTGAAACCCCATGGTAAAGATCAGACTGAGAAGAATGGGCGCGAAGAAGGCTCCCTACTACCGCATCGTTGTTGCTGACTCCCGCAGCCCGCGCGACGGCCGCTGCATCGAAGAGATCGGCTCTTACGATCCCCTGACCGAACCGGCCACCATCACTGTCGACGCCGAGAAGACACAGCAGTGGATCAAGAACGGCGCTCAGCCGACCGACACCGTGAAGGCTCTTTTGAAAAAGGCTAACGTCCTTTGATGGAAGGGAGCTGCACGATGAAGGAACTCTTGCTCTACGTGGCGAAGCAACTGGTCGATCATCCCGACGCGGTCTCGGTTACGCAGAGAGAGGACGCAGACGCTACCGTGCTGGAGCTTCGCGTTGCGCCCGAAGATATGGGTAAGGTCATCGGCAGACAGGGTCGTATTGCAAAAGAGATCCGCACTGTCGTCAAGGCCGTCGCCCAGCGCGACGGAAAGCGCGTCACGGTCGATATTCTCGACTGAAACCGCTTCGATCGGTGAAAAGGACTGCCGCAGATGCGGCAGTCCCTTTTTATTCCCGCGCCGCTTGACAAGCGACGGCAGAGGAATTATAATACAAAAAACAGGTTGGGGGACGATACAATGGATTGGAAACAGATCCGGCAGGTTTTGAAGGTATTTTTCGGCGTGTGTCTGCTGCTGCTGAGCGTGCTGCTGCTGTTGCTCAACGCATTTTTCCTCTCCGGCGGCTTTGACGTGTCGCTTCTGCTGCTCAATGTGCTGACGCTGCTTGCGGGACTGTTGATGACGGTGTTCGGCATCGCCGCCCTGCCAATCACGCGATAAAATGCGAACGGCCCGGTTTTCCGGGTCGTTTTTTTTGCACCGTCATCTGCCAAGGGCAATGTGCAATACCGGGAGTTCCTGCACCGGCGCGCCGAGTCGTCGCGCCCTACGATCCGCCGAACGCACCCTCGGCGTAGGGCACGACCACCGGGCGTGCCGTCCGCGAAGCGGCGGACTGTGCAGACGAACAAGTATGTACGGATTCGGTAGTTCCTGCACCGGCGGGGACATGTCCCCGCCCTACAGATCAGCCACCGCCTCGGCGGCGAAAATCCCCTCTGCGGCAAGCCGCAGAGGGGATTTGTTATGGGATCATTCTACGTTCGCGCAGTTGTAGGAGCCTTCGAGATAGCGCATCACGATGCAGGCAAATTCCGCACGGGTGGCGCAATCGGTGGGCTTGAGGTTACCGTTGTCGCCGTTGAAGATGCCCTCGGAAACTGCCCAGGTCATCGCCTCGACCGCGTAGTCGCTGATGCTGTCAGCGTCGGCGAAGGCAGACAGGTCGGCCTCGGCCTTCGGCTGGTTCTCATAGCGCCACAGGATCGTTGCGATCTGCTCGCGGGTCACGAATGCGTCCGGAGCGAACTTGTGCGCCAGAACGCCGAGGACGATGCCGTTGTCCTGCGCCCAAGCCACGGCGTCGGAGTACCAGGTGTCCTCCGGCACGTCGGTGAAGCTGGACGGGCCGCTGACGGCCGGGCTGCCGGCCATGCGGTACAGGACGGTGACCATCATCGCGCGGGTCATGTTGCCGTTCGGGTCGAACTGGCCGTTGCCAACGCCGCCCATCAGGCCGTTGGCGACCGCGAAGTCGACAGCCTCATGGTACCATGCGTCGGTGCAGTCGGTGAAGGTCTCGAAGTAGCAGACATCCGGGCCGAAGGTGATCAGCAGATCCTCGGTCTCGCCGTCCTTTTCGGGCTCCTCGATCGTCAGCTCGCTGCTGCTCACGTCGTCCTTGTTCTTGAAGGTCAGGGTCGCGATCAGGCCGTCCTTCTCGATGGCCTTTTCGGTGGCGAAGCCGATAACGACCTTGCCCTCGGTGGCGTTGACGCTGAAGACCTGTGCGTTGCTCTCGGCGGAGACGAATTCGACCTCGTCCGCGTTGTAGGAGATGGTGTACAGGCCGTGGTTCACAGCCTCGTCGGCGGTGATCTTCACGGTCGCGGTGTCGGGGTCGGTCGGCTTCTCGCCGGCGGCGACGTCAACAGTGACCGCGTTGGTGCTGCCCTTCGCGGGAGCAACGCCGAACGGAGCAAGCTGAACAGCCGATTCCTTCTCAGTCAGAACGGCAATCGGCGTAGTGTTGGCGGTAATCAGATCCGCAATACTTCCGACGGGTTCTCCCTCGATATCCGTCGCATTGGGCTCAACTGCCAGCAGCGGGGCGGGCCAGACGTCCTGGCCGACGTCACCGACGCGGGTCGAGGCAAAGCCGGCAATACGGCCGTTGTTCACCACGGGCTCGAGCATATAGATCACGTTGGTCTCGCCGTCAAAGTGCGACAGGAACAGACCGTTGTCGCCCTCGACCATAGAGCACTGCATGAAGCTGCTGTAGCCGGGGAAGTCGACCTCAAGATCCGTGGAGAAGAAGTTGAAGAGGTAGAATTTACCGGCTGCGGTCTGCTCGAACAGCCAGACATAGCCGGCATCATCAAGCGCCCAGAGCAGCTCAGCATGGGCCTGATCTTCCTCGTCATAGTAGTAGCCCGCAGAGGCAACGGCGACCAGATAGTTCGCGCCGCTATACTTTGCAAGCGCGTTGGAGACATCCCATGCGTTCCGGTCGGGTGCCATCGGATTCTGCCACGGGATGACGTAGTAGCCATAGATGGCGTTGACCATATCGTTGCCATCGGCATCACCGAAGATGGACGTTGCCATATCCCAGTACGGGAGCGGAGAGCTTCCGCCGGTGGCAATCGTCTCGCCGGTCTTTACGTTGATCTCGCGAATCGTGAGGGAATCGGTGGAGTCCATCACATAAGCGGTGAGCGCGTCCTTATTCCGGGACAGCGTTGCGCTGCAAATGCTGTCTTCGAGATCAGCGATCTTCGTCCACCGGGTAGCCTCGGCGAGGTCCCACTCGAAGGACACGGGGTTGCCGTCCTCGTCCTGCAGGAGACCCAGGATCGAGTAATCCACAGTCTCAACGGTGACGTCGCAGGTCGCGGAGATCTCGGGAGACAGGACGGAGGTCGCCGTGATGACGCATTCGCCCTTGCCGACAGCGGTGACAACGCCGTTGGCGCTGACGGTGGCGACGGTCTCATCGGAGGACGTCCAGACCAGCGGATCGCTGACGATCCACGGCTCGACGGTCGCGGTGATCTTCGCGGTGTTGCCGGCGAGGATCTCGATCTCGGTCGGGTCAAGCTCGACGGAGGTGGTCTTTTCGTCAGCGGGGTTGTCGTTGCTGTAGATCAGCTTGTAGGTGGTCATGTTCATCGCGTAGTCATAGACCGCGACGATCAGCTTTTCGTCTTCGACCTCGTTCAGGTCGATCTCGACGGTCTGCTCTTCGCCCGGCGTCATCTGGTTCGGGACCGCATAGCCCAGAACCTTTTCGCCGGTCATGTCATAGACAGCGATGGTGGAGATGTACTCGTTATCAACAGCGGAGATGATGAGCTTCTTGTCCTGCAGGCTGCGGTAAACGCCGGTCAGCTCGGGAGCGGTGTTGTCGATGGTCGTCATGGTGGTCAGGTATGCACCTTCGCCCAGAGCGTCCCAATCATAGCTGCCGTCCTCGTTGACATAGTATTCCGGAGCGAGAACAAGGGAGATATTGACGGTGGTGCCTTCGGGCAGCTTGTTGCCCTCGGCATCCGTGCCGCGCCAGCCAAGGTTCAGCTTGTACTGGGTGTTGCGCCATGCGCCGTCGTTGGCATAGTAGAAGGCGGAATCCACCGCGCCGATCTTCTGCTCCATGTAGACTTCGCCGGTCTCGGCGTCGCTGATGACGTACTTGCCCATGCCGGCGTTACGGATGACAGAGAAGTAATACTTGTAGAGCATATCGCCGTTCATGTTGTTGAAGCCGTTGCGCTCGGGCAGGTATTCGTCGTCGTCAGCCAGCGGGTTGCCGAAGTAGAAGTATTCGTCGCTGTCGCCGGCATAGGTGATGGTCATGTAGTTGGTGAGCGTCTCGGGACGGTTCTGGCTGTCCGGGAGATAGGGCAAGCGGGTTTCGGTTTCGTACCAGAATTCCGCCAGAGTACCGACGTCATACATGGACGCATCGGACCAGTTGCCGTAGAAGCCGAACACGGGGATGGAGTGCTCAACACCCTCGACGCCCTCAACGCTTGCGTCGGGCGTTGCATAGATGAAGCCCTCAATATAAGCGCCGCTGGTATAGTAAGCGTCGAAGAATTCCTTCTGATCCTCGCTCAGGGCGAAGGTCAGCTCGACCTGGACGGAGCCGCCCGCGGGGACGGTGACCTTGGTCGAAGAGACGAGCTTGAGCAGGGTGTAGACGTCAGCCGTGGCGACCTCGCCGTCAGCATCGACGTCGGCAAACTCTTCGTTTTCGATCTCGGTGACCTTGCCGGTGATGAGATCCATCAGGACGGAGGCGTCGTCGACATCGGTGTCGCCGTCGCCGTCGAAGTCATACTGCGCGATCTCGGCGGTGGGCAGAGCGGTCACGCCGTCGACCTTCCAGGAGGTGTAGGTATCCATACCTGCCGTCGAGGTGTCGAGATAGAGGGCGCCGTCATAGGCGAAGATGTCCTGCGTGAAGAAGTCCGCGGAGAGGTTATAGGTCAGCGCGTCCTCGGTGAGGTTGTTGATGCTGAAGGAGGCGGTGTAAACGCCGGTGCGGTCGGGGTCGTCATACAGCTCGACCTTGACCTTGCCGTCGTCCTGGCCGTCGACCTTGATGAAGGACCCGGCGGAAACGGCGTTGCCGACGTTGGCGACACCGGCGCCCTGCTTCATCACGGAGTAGTAGTAGCCGCTGTCTTCCTCGATGACGGGAACGGCGGTGGACATGAGCAGGGACTGCGCCAGAGCGCGCTTGGTCATGCCGTAGGCGGAGGCGTCAATGCCGCTCTCTTCGATGTACTGCATGACAAGGGCGGACATACCGGTGACCTGCGGAGCGGCCATCGACGTGCCGGACATACTCTCATAGGAAACGTGGTCGCCGTAGGTCAGCTGACCGTTCTCGGAGCTGATGAAGGCACCGCCAACGGAGTAGATGTTGCCGCCGGGTGCGGTGATCTCGGGCTTGAGCTGCAGGGAGCCGGGAACACCCCAGGAGCTGAAGTCGCTCATCGTGTAGGTATCGCTGACGATACCGGTGGTGGTCTTGCCGGAAACGGTGATCTTGCCGGTAGCGTACAGGAAGTCGCCGGCATCATTCGTCACGATCTCGGAATCGTTCAGAATTGCCTTGGCGTCGTCCATCGTGATGGAAACGCAGGGGATGGTCGCGGTGGAGTCGGACAGATCCATGTTGATCACACCGGAGGCGTTGTTGCAGACGATGCAGGCTGCGCCGCCGACTTCCTCAACCGCCATGTGCTTCTCAGAGAAGGAGGAGTCGCCTCTGGAGACGAAGACGATCTTGCCCGCGGTGATGTTCGCGTAGTCGGTAAGCTGGTTGTTACCTTCTTTATCCACAGCGTAATTGTTGAAGAAGACGTAGTCATACTCCGTGCCGCTCTTGTCCTCGGATTTATCGAGGGAAGCGATCGGGG
>CAZVSJ010000039.1:0-16516 GCA_964629755.1 uncultured Oscillospiraceae bacterium
ATCGGCTGAATTGGAGAGGTGGCTGAGCTGGCCGAAGGCGCACGACTGGAAATCGTGTAGGCGTTAAAAGCGTCTCGCGGGTTCGAATCCCGCCCTCTCCGCCAGAAAAAGACCTGATGCGATCGCATCAGGTCTTTTTCAACGAAGTGTTTCGCGCCGCGAAACGTGAAGCTGCCCTTCGGGCAGTGAAGTTTGCTTCGCAAGTGAAGTATCCTTCGGATGTTTTGAACGCGAAACGCTTCGCATCACTTTTCGCCGCAGGCGAAATGACTGAGCGCCGCCTCGTTTGAGGCGGCGCTGTGCTTTATTCGGTGATGATGCGGCAGCCGGCCCAGAAGTGGCTGTTGTAATAGCCGCTCCAGAGCGTGTCGATGACGACGCCGCGGGTCGGGTTCGAGGCGTGGATGAAGTATCCGTTGCCTAAGTACAGGCCGACGTGGGTGATGCTGCGGAAGGTGCTGTTGCTCGGGTTGCAGTTGGAATAGCTGCTGAAGAAGACGAGGTCGCCGGGCATCAGCTCGTCCATATCGACGTGCATACCGTCCTTGTACTGCTCCTGCGCGCCGCGGGAGAAGCTGTAGCCGAAGTGCTTGTAGACATACAGGACGAAGCCGGAGCAATCGAAGCTGTTCGGGCCGTTGCCGCCGTAGACGTAGGGATAACCCTCAAAGCTGCGGGCGAAGGAGAGCAGGTCGTCGATCACGCTGGGCTGCTCGTTGGGATCCTCGCCGTCGGGATGGTCGTTTTTCCACGCGACGGTGTATTTGTAGCAGCGCAGGAAGACGGCGATCGCCTCCTGAATCTGCGTGTCGTTCTGCGGGTTGAGGTTCTTGCCGTCGCCGCGCACCGAGCCGATATAGACCATCAGGCGGGTGGGCGCCTGCGCCCAGTCGGCGACCTTGTTGCCGTCGTCGTAGCGGCTGAGGGTGACGGCGCGGGAGTCCTCGCGCGGATAGCCGATGGCCTTCATAAAGTTCGCCATGATTTTGAAGAACTGCTCGCGCGTCAGCGTCTCGTTCGGCGCGAATTTGCCGTTGCCCATGCCGCCGACGATGCCCAACTCGTAGGCCGCGTTGACGTCCGGGTCGTTCGAGTCCTTAAAATATCCGCTGCCCTGCGCGGTGTAGTTCAGGCCGGTGGCCTTGTTATAGGCGAGCACGGCGATGGAGCACATCTGCGCGCGGGTGATGGGCTTGCCCATGTCGCAGCCGTCGAGGCAGGAGGGAATCATGCCCTTTTGCTGCATCTCCTGCACCTCGCGGATGGCCCAGGTGCTGATGCCGGAATAGCCCTGGGCGAGGATCTCGACATTCTTGCTGGCCTCGGTCTGCGCGTTGATCCAGTCGCACATATAGAGATAGGCGCGGAAGAACATCAAAATGGCCTCTTCGCTCGTGGTGTAGCTCTTGGGCTCGAGCTTGTTGCCCGCGCCCTGCACGACGCCGATGGAGACCATCACGCGCGTGGGCATGAGCGCATAGTCGCTGACGGACCCGGCGTCGACAAAGCGGTCGAGCGAGTCGAGCTCGATGTCGCTGGGATTCCAGAAGGCGGTGGCCATCAGGTTGTAGGTGATCTTGAAGAAGTCCTGCCGCGTGAGCGGGTCGTTGGGCTTGAAGGTGCCGTCGCCGTAGCCGCCGACGATGCCCTGCTCATAGGCGTAGTTGATGGCGGGGTCGGACGTGTCGGTGAAGTTGCTGGTCGAGTCCGGGCCGACGTCGGGCGTGCCCATGAGCTGGTTATAGACCAGCACGGCCATCTGGCACATCTGGCCGCGGGTGATGTTTTTGCCCATGTCGGCGTTTTTCAGGCTGTCGGGCAGGAAGCCGAGGCTGGACATGGAGTCGACCGCCTCCTGCGCCCACGAGCTGACGTTATGGTACGCCGAGGCGGCGGGGAGGCAGGCGGCGAGCAGGGCAAGACAGACGAACAGGCATATGATACGTTTTTTCATCGGGATCCGTTCCTTTCTTTATTCTGTCGGAATGGTAAGCGTAAGGCCGACGGGGCAGTGGTCGGAGCCGAAAATGTCGCAGTAGATCGGCGTTTCGACGATGCTTTCGCGCAGACGGTCGGAGACGAGGAAATAGTCGATACGCCAGCCTGCGTTGTTGGCGCGGGCGTTGTAGCGGTAGCTCCACCACGAGTAGATGCCCGTTGCGTCGGGGTGCAGGGCGCGGAAGGTATCGGTGAAGCCGGCGGCGAGCAGCTCGGTGAATTTGCCGCGCTCCTCGTCGGAGAAGCCCGCGTTGCCGCGGTTGGACTTCGGATTCTTGAGGTCGATCTCCTGATGCGCGACGTTCAGGTCGCCGCAGACGATGACGGGCTTTTTCGCGTCGAGACTTTGCAGATAGGCGCGGAAGGCGTCCTCCCACTGCATCCGGTGGTCCAGCCGCTTCAGTCCGTCCTGCGCGTTCGGCGTGTAGCAGGTGAGCAGATAGAATTCGGGGTATTCCAGCGTGATGAGGCGGCCCTCGTGGTCAAGCGCCTCCACGCCGACGCCGTAGGCGACGGACAGAGGCTCACGCCTGGCGAAGATCGCCGTGCCGGAGTAGCCCTTTTTCTCCGCCGAGTACCAGAACTGGTGATAGCCCGGAAGCTCCAGCGTGACCTGATGCGGCTGCGCTTTCGTCTCCTGCAGGCAGAAGAAATCCGCGTCCAGCGCGGAAAATGTGTCAAGGAAGCCCTTTTCCAAACACGCGCGGATGCCGTTGACATTCCATGAGATCAGTTTCATTCCCATTGCTCCTTTGGTTGTTGCTTATATTGTAACAAAAAATTACAATCATTACAACCCCTCCGCGGCAAATAATGTCGGAAAATATTCCGGCGGCGCAGCCGAACAGACTGCGCCGCCGTATCCCTATTTCAGCGCCCTTGCGCGGGCAAATTTGCTGCGCGGCTGCTCGCAAAGGCCGTAGCGTTTGCACAGCGCACCGGCCAGTGCCGTCATCTGCGCCGGCTCGCCCTCGTAAAGCTCCAACTCCAGCTCGGTGAAGGGCAGCCGCTCCGTCGGGCCGAAAAGGACGCCGCTGTCGAGCGCAAGCTCGGCGCGGCTGCCGTCCGGAAGGCACAGCATGACGCAATTCCGGATAAATTCCGCGCCGCAGACGGGAGAAACGTCTCCTGCGCCGTAGAGCAGCAGCAGCTCACGCGGCGCACCGGCCAGCAGCAGCGCCTCGACGGCGGCTTCATCCGGCCGGTCGGCGCAGACCTGCCATTCGCCGCGCGTGTGCGCCTCCTTGTGCGGCGTTTTGACGCAGACGACGGAGGTCCCGCCCTCCAAACGGCGGCGCAGCGTCCAGTGCCGCGCACCGAAGCGGCGGTCGGGGGAATCAAAATAGGTCGTTTTCATCGGCATTTCCCGCCAAGACCCCTCCGCCAGCGCGGTAATTTCCGCATCCTGCATGATCTGCCGCAGACACGCCTCGTCCGGCACGAGCAGCTTGTATTCGAGTTCCTTTCCCATGAAAACGCCTCCTTTTTGGGAACATCATACCACCGGGAAAGCCCGCTGTCAAACAAAGAAGGGATTTCCCGCCGCATTTCCCGACAGCTTTGGTGCAAACGCTATGGTAAAATCAGGGAAAATCGTGCAGGAGCGGAGGCCACGGTATGAAAGATACGCTTGCGCAGCGGATGCTGCCGAAAAAACGAATCCGGTTGCGCGGGAGCGACCCGGCGCTGCTGCGCGACTGCGCCCGGATGCTTGCCGAAGGCTTCCTGCTCAGTGGCGCAAGCCTGTACGGACAGGCCATGCCCTTTGCCGCCTGCCTCGCGGCGGCGCAGACATCCGGGGTGCGCGCGATTGCGGCGGCCGTCGGCGCGGTCGCGGGCTATCTTCTGCGCTGGGGCGCGGCCGAGACGGCGGAGATGGTCGCGCTGACGTGCATGGCGCTTGCGGCTGCGGCGCTGTTTCAGGGCACGTCCCTGCCGCACCTGCGGTGGTTTTACCCGGTGCTGACGGCGGCGGTCTGCGCCGTGCTGAGCGGGGTGAGCCTGTTCGGACAGGCGCGGATGCTCCCGCTCTGGTGCGCGAAATGGCTGTCCGCCGGGCTTGCGTGCGCGGCGTTCCGCCTTGCGCTGCGCGGCGGCCGCACGGCGAAGCTGGTGCTTGCCGCGCTGACGGTGGCCGGCGCTTCGACGCTGATCCCGCGGGTCGATCTCGGCCTTGTGTGCGCGGTGTGCCTGTGCGCCGCGACGTGTGAGCCGCTGCCTGCGGCGGCGATGGGTATGGCGCTGGACTGCTTCGGCGCGGCAAACCACGCGACGCTTGCCCTCCTGCTGCCCGCCGTTCTGGCGGAGCGCCTGCCGCAGGGGAGAAGCGGGCTTCTGAGCGGGCTGTTTTTCGCCGTTTTGCCGAACGCCGCGCTGCTGCTGTTCGGCGAGGCGAGCGTGACTGCCGCGCTGGCTGTCTGTTCGGGCGCCGCCCTCGGCACGCTTGCGCGATGGCGCGGCTGGTTTTCGCGCGACATGAGCGGCGAGACGGGCGACGGCGCGCTGACCCGGCTGGAAAACGCCGCGCAGACGCTGGAGCTGCTGCGCTCCCGCCTGCCGCGCAGCGGGGCAGTACCCAGCGTGAGCGAGGCCGAGAGCGTCTACGACGGGGCGGCCGAGCGCGTCTGCCGCTGCTGCGCGCGCTTTCACCGCTGCTGGGAGCACCGCGCGGAGGAGACCTATGACGCGCTGACCGGCGCGGCACGGCGCATCATTGAGCGCGGCACGGCAACGGTGGAGGATTTTCCGCAGGAATTCCGCGAAAACTGCTGCCATATGGAGGGCTTCGTCACGGCGATCAACGCCGAACTGGAGGGGATGCTGTTCCGCCGGCGCTACCGCATGGAGGTGCAGGAGAGCCGGCAGGTGATGGCGCAGGAGCTGGAGAGCCTCGCGTCGTATCTGCGCGCGGCGCGGACGCAGACGCCGCCCAAGTCCGCTGCGGAGGTGTCGTTTCTCCCGGAGGTCGGCATCTGCTCGGTCGGCAAGGACGGCAGCCGCGTCAGCGGCGACCGGGGCGCGTGCTTCCGCGGGACGCGCGGGGACTATTACGTCCTTTTATGCGACGGAATGGGCACGGGCGCGGAGGCGTCCCGCCTGAGCGCGGAGACGGTGCACCTGCTCGAACGCCTGCTCCGCGTCGGCCTTGAGCCGCAGGATGCGCTGCAGATCTATAACGGCGCGGAGATCCTGCGCGGGGCGGAGCGCTTCACGACGATCGACCTGCTGCGGATCGACCTGTATTGCGGGGAGGCGGAGCTGTACAAATGGGGCGCCGCGCCGTCTTACTGGCGCGACGCCCGGGAGGCGAAAAAAATCGGGACGGCGGCACCGCCACCCGGTGTGGGGGTGGGAGGAGTGAACACACCGGAGCGGTACCGCCTGTCCCTGAAGCGGGGAGAAATGCTCGTGCTTGTCAGCGACGGAGCGGGAGGAGCGCAGACCGAGGCCGCGATCGCGGCCTATAGCGGAGAGTCGGCGCGGGAGCTTGCCGCGCTGCTGATTTCCGGCCTGCCGGCGCAGGACGACATGACGGCGGTGGCGGTTACGCTACGACCCTGTTCGTCCTGATTTAGAGTACCACATTTTGTGCGTTACATTTTGTCGAAATACAAGATACGGGAAATATTATTTCCCAAAATTTTTGTCAGCCCTTGTCAAACCGCTGCGTTTCTGCTATGATGGCAGAAAAGGGGGCGGGAAAATGCGGCTATATCCCGGCGCGCTGCTCCGGCAGGCGAGAGAAAAACGACAATGGAGCCAGGAGGGACTGTGCAGCGGGATCTGCGCGGTGTCCTACCTGTCGAAGATCGAGCAGGGCAAGGCGGAGGCCGGCCCGGAGATATTGCGGCTGCTTTTTGCGCGGCTGGAGCTTGCGTGGTACGATGACGAAGCGACGCTTTCACAGGCGAAGGAGCTGACACAGCGGTGCTATGAGGCGCTGTTTTCCTTTGACACCGACGCGCTTGCGGCGTGCGAGGCGGAGCTTTCCGCGCTTGAAGATCGTTTGATGCACAGCGTCTATGCGCCGGACGCCGCGCTCCTGCGGGCTTTTTTGCAAAAGGACGCGTCGCTGGCCGCGCCCTTTGCGCCGTACTATGATAACAAGCGGCTCGCTCTGCTGCGCCTGCTGCAAAACAGGGGAGAGGAGGCCATGCGCCTGTACCCGTGCGCGTATCTGTCCCTGATGGCGGGGATTGACGCGTATGAGCGCGGCGAGAGCTACACCCACGCCGTCGAGCTGCTGCGCTCGTGCTATGAGCAGGCAGCCTCCGACGGCGAGGCGCGGCTGATGCTGCTGGCGCAGCTTTATCTGGGAAACTGCTATTGCAACCTGCTCAACATCGAACAGATGAACGCGCACTACCGCATCGCCGCGCGGCTGGCCCGCGCCCTCGGCAACAAAAACGCGATTGCGGATATGCAATATAATACGGCGTCTACGCAGTTGGAGACGGGACGCTATGACGAGGCGTACCGCTATTTTTCCACGCTAGAGGCCCCTTCCGTGATGAGCCTGCACAAGCTCGCCGTCTGCTGCGAGAAGCTCGGCCGCAGGGAGGAAGCCCTTGCCGCGCTGAGCCGCGCGGAGAAGCTGCCCTCGGAGCATCCGCCGGCGGAGCTGGCGCAGCGGATGTGCGATCTGGTGCGCTTCCGGCTGGAGCATCCGGACTATCTGCACTGCGCGCAATACGGCGAGGCGCTGCTGGCGCTCTTTGCCGACTGCCGCAAGCAGCTGCCCATCGGCTACGCCTCGTTCCATCTGCCATGGGTGCTGGAATGGTACACCGCGACGCGGCAGTACCGCCTTGCCTATGAGCTGAGCCGTGATTTTCCTATAAAGCTCTAAATAAATCTGATTTAGCCGCTTGTTTTGAGAAAATTTTCTCAAAACAAGCGGCTTTTTATTTCTTTAACGGTATGATACAATGATTGCGAGGGGGGAGAGATATGAAACAAACGCTCTGGACGCGGAATTTTACGCTTGTCACGGTGGCGAGCGCTCTCGGCGCGATCGGGGGCATCACGGGCGGCTTTGCGCTGTCGTTTCTGGTTTTTGACGAGACGGGCAGCACGCTGGCCTCGGCGCTGATCCTTGCCATACAGCTCGTGCCGTATTTTGTCCTGCCGCTCATCGTCGCGCCGTGGATGGACCGGATGCCGCGCAAGCCGTTTCTGGTCGGCGGCGACCTCCTGAACGGCGTGCTTTACGCCCTCGCGGGGCTGTATCTGCTGTTTTTTGATTTCTCCTATGTCGGATATCTTGGCTTTTCGCTGCTGCTGTCGAGCCTCGGCGCGTTCGACGAGCTGGCGTACAGGAGCATTTACCCGAAGCTGATCCCGGAGGGGATGGAGCAGAAGGGCTACACCGTCTCGTCCATGCTCTACCCGGTGCTCAAGGTGTTGATGATGCCCGTGGCGGCGGTGCTGTTTGAGGCGCTGGGTGTCGCGTGGCTACTCATCATCCAGGCGGGGCTGTCCGTGCTGGCGGCGCTGGTGGAGAGCCGCATCCGTATTTCCGAGGAAAAGCGTATGGACGGCCAGCGCTTCTCCTTCCGCCTGTGGTGGGAGGATATCAAGGAGGCCGCCCGGTACTTAAAGCAGGAGCGCGGCCTGCGGAACATCTACGGCTATATGGCGGTCACGAACGGCGTCGGAAACGGCTACGGGCCGCTGCTGATCGCGTTTTTCCGCACGACGCCGGGCTTCTCGGCGGCGATGTACTCGCTGTTCTCGGTGGCGGAGTTTTTGGGCAGGAGCATCGGCGGTGCGGTGCAGTACCGCTTGAAGCTCGCGCCGAAGAAGAAATTCGGCTTCACCTTCGGCGTGTATCAGTTCTATGAGGTCATGGACATGAGCCTTCTGTGGCTGCCGTACCCGCTGATGCTCGTCAACCGCGCCTGCGCGGGCTTTTTCGGCATCAACAGCGCGACCATGCGGCAGGCGGCGGTGCAGCGCTACATCCCGGAGCACCTGCGTGCCCGCGTCAACGCCTTTGAGGAGATGTGCATTATGGCTGCGTGCAGCGTGATGAGCCTCGTCATCGGCGCACTGGGCGAGGTGATGGACTACCGCCTGTGCGTCACGCTCGGTGCGGCGTTCTCGCTCGTGTGCTGCTGGCTGACGATCTGGCGCAGCCGCAAGAGCATTCGCCCGATCTACGAAAACGAAAAATAACAAAGAGGCCTTCGGGCCTCTTTTTCGTGGCCTTGCTGCCGCTCGAACAGCGGCAACCGTAAGAAGAATAAGCGCTTCATACCAAAAAATTTTTTCTGGAAATGTTACCGAAATGTATCTGTTTTTTTCATCCGGCCGGGATGAAATGTATCTTTTTTTGTTCTCTATGAAAGTACAACCTGTAATACATTTCATAAATTAAAAGTGCCTGTTTAGGGCGCTTTTTCTGCTGTTTATACGTTGAATATTCCAAAATAGGAATATTTATACATAAATAACAAATAATGGTATTTGAAATGTATCTTTTTAGAGCCGCGGGTTCTTTCTTACAGGTATGATAAAATAATACAATAATGTGGGAAAAACTTGGGAAAATTTGTAGCAAATAGCCAAAAAAGCACTTGAAAAATCGAAATAAAGGTGATAGTATTCAAGTGGGAGCAGTGATCCGATGTGACAGCACAATATGAATTTTATTCATTTTATATTAAAAACAGCGTTTTTGACGAGTTTCTGTCTGCGAAGGAGGTGGAATCATGAGCTTTTCCACAAAAAAGACGCTCTATTATCAGTTGAAACAAACAATCCTGAAATGGATTGAGGACGGCGAATACCAGCCCGGCTCCCTTCTTCCGTCAGAGAACCAGCTGCAAAGTGATTTCAACATCAGCCGCACAACGGTCCGCCTGGCATTAAAAGAGCTTGTGCAGGAGGGATATTTGATCCGCTGCCCCGGCAAAGGTACCTTCGTGGCGCATATGAAGCTCGAGAGCGGTCCTCGCCGTCTGCTGAGCTTTACGCAGGAAATGAACGATTTGGGCTATCAGGTCCGAAATCAGGTCGTATCGATCGACAAGGAGCTTCCGGCGATGAAAACCGCCAACAAGCTGCAGATCAGCAGTGACCAGGCGGTTTGGCGGCTGGAGCGCATTCGTCTGGCCAATGCCGCGCCGATCGTAACGGAGATCAACTGTATCCCGACCTCTCTCGTCCCGCATCTGGATATGAATCTGGCGAAGAATCGTTCCTTCTATGAGTATCTTGAGCAGGATTACGGCATTGTGATCGTATATGCCAAGGAACGCGTGGAGGGCCGCCTTGCCAATATGCGTGAGAGCAAGCACCTGGAGATACCCAAGGGAGCGCCCGTGCTCCACGTTGAGCGGCTGACCTATGGGTATCTGAAAAGCAGACCGATGGAGACCTTCCCGGTCGAGTATGTAAAAATGACATATAACGCAGAAAAGTATACTTTTAATCAAATCATCAAAAGGACTGATACTAAAAACCGATTAAAATATACATTTCAATCGGTTTTTAACGCCGTACCGGCGTTGCATTTTCGCAATGAAAAGGTAAGCATCGCGAAAATACGTCTTGTACCAATCACGGTATCGCAATTGAAATGTGCGTTGCACATTTTAATTGGTGATTGGTATGAAAACGGTGTATTCTGCATCCGCAGTGCACATAAAAATCAGATTTTTAAATGGAGGAGAAAGCAATGAAAAAACTGATCGCATTAATTCTGGCGCTGACGCTGGTTGCAGCCCTGTTTTGCGGCTGTGACAGTCAAAAGGAACCCACCCCCGCTTCCACCAACGAACAGAACAACCAGACGCAAGGCCAGACAGACGTCCCGACGGAGGGGCTGACCTTTACCGATCCGATCCCGGCTCCCGAAGTGATCACTACTTACGGCCCCGACGGGAAGACCGCCAGCTGGTACACTGAGCTTGCGCTGACCCCGGAAGAGCTCGCGCAGGTCCGTTCCATGAATCTGACTGCCTGCTTCGAGCTCATCAACGCAAGTGAATGGGACAACGCGAACCTGATCGGTTTCACGGATGCCTGCGAAGCGATGAACATCAAGATTGTCGGTCAGGGCTGCTGTGACCTTGACCCCATCACCCAGAAAGCCAATATGGAATCCTTTGCCGCGCTGAACCCCGACATCGTTTCCTGCCAGCCGCAGGATCTCGACGTTTGCGCTCCCACCTTTGATCCGCTGTGGCAGGCCGGCGTGAAGCTGACCTTCATGAGCAACGTGCCCACCGGCTATACTCCCGGCAAGGAATATGTCGGCGCGATCACCGACTCCATCGTTGACATGGGCATTGACAGTGCCGAAATGATGGCTGACGCGATCGGCGGCGAAGGCGACATCCTCGCGATCACGGTCGCTGACGTCAACTACGTCTGCAACACCCGCGACCAGGCGTTCCTCGACACCATTGAGGAGAAATACCCCAACATTAACGTCGTAGAGGTCGGCGGCTTCTCCACTGCAAGCGAAGCCGGACAGGTCGCTTCTGCGCTCATCACGAAGTATCCCGACATCAAGGGTATCTTTGTTTCCTATTCCTCTCCCTGCATCGACGTACTGCAGACCGTGAAGGCGCTTGGCCGCAGCGATATCAAGATCGTCACGATGGACCTTGACTCCACCTGCGCGCTCGATATGGCGCAGGGCGGCAACATTGTCGGTATTGCCTGCGATATGCCCTATGCGATGGGCTTCGGCCGCGCACTGATGGCGGCGTACGGCTGCATCGGCAAGGAGTGCCCGGCGTATGTGACCTCCCCCTCTTTCAAGGTCACCCGCGAGAACCTGCTGGAAGGCTACAAGATCTCTCTCGGCATCGAAGCGCCCGCAGAGGTGGTTGAAGCACTGAATAAGTGAGGATCCGTGCGAAGGTTGCCGGATGAGAGCATTCTCATCCGGCAACCGGATCAAAAGGCAGACAGCACCGAGGATTGTCGTGTCTTTGCGAAGATGCAACGCCGGTACGGCGTTGAAAACCGATCGGAATGAACAGCGCAATCGGTTTTTGGTGTCAGACGAAGAAAGCATTCTGAAATGAGGTGAAATCCATGCCGGAAGAAATCTACGCAATCGAGATGAGACAGATCGTGATGGAATTTTCCGGAGTCCGCGCGTTGGACAAAGTTGACTTTTTCCTTGAGCAGGGCCAGGTGATGGGACTTGTGGGGAAAAACGGGGCAGGGAAAAGCACGCTGATGAAGATCATCAACGGCGTATATACGCAGACAAGCGGTAGCGTCAGCTACTTCGGAAAGAAAATAGACAAATCGGTATCCGTGAAGGAACGCGAAAATACCGTGTCAATGATTTACCAGGACTACAGTCTGGTCGGCGAAATGACGGTCGCGGAAAACATTTTCCTGAACTCCGAACCGGTACGCCGGGGCTTGATCGCCGACAGTATGTGTATCGAAAGAACACAGGCGTTTTTTGACTCTATGGACATCCATATCGATCCGCGCGAGAAAGTGAAGAACCTTTCCACCGGCGATATGCAGATGGTCGAGATCGCCAAGGCGATCATGAAAAACACGAAAATAATTTTGATGGATGAGCCTACGGCGGCACTCGATGCCGAGGCCACAGTCAAGTTTTTTGAGATTATTACAAAGCTGAAGGAAAAGGGCTATTCAATTGTGATCAGCACGCACCACCTCCAGCACATCATGGATCATTGCGACAGCGTGACCATCATCCGGGACGGCAAAACCTGTATGGCGAAGCCGATCAAGGATACTACTCTGACGGAGGTTATTGCGCAAATGCTCGGAGAGACGGGATTTCACGCAAGGAAAAGCCGTCCCTACCGCAATTTTGACAATGAGAAGCCCCTCCTTGAGGTGAAGAACGTTACCTCGAAGGTCATTCAGAAGCCGCTGAGCTTCGAGATCCGCCCGGGCGAGGTCGTCGGCCTTGCCGGTCTGAAGGGCGCGGGCAGAACGGAGATCATGAACTGCCTTTACGGGATCGATCCGTTCAAAAGCGGTGAGATATTGCTGCAGGGAAAATCGCTGCCCATCAAGCAGCCGAAGGATGCGATCAAAAACGGTATGTTCCTTGTGCCGGAGAACCGCCACACGCAGGGCCTTTCCCTGATGCATACGCTCTATGACAATGCGCTTCTTCCGATTCTCGGACAACTGACCCGGAAAAAGGTGCTGATCGACGATAAAAAGGGAAAACGGATCGTCGACGACATCATTGACACCATGAAGGTCAAAACACCGGGAAAGGACGTCGTGATCGGCAATCTCTCCGGCGGTAATCAGCAGAAGGTTGTCGTTGGCAAAGCGCTGAAGAGCAATCCGAAGATCCTGCTGATGGATGACCCGACCTACGGCGTTGATATTCACGCAAAGGGCGATATTACGAACTCGATCTCACACTTTACGGACGAGGGAGGCGGCGTGCTGTTTGTCTCCTCGGAGCTGATCGAAATGATAGAAAACTGCGACAGGATCCTGCTGATCAAATACAACCAGATCGTCGGAGAAATCCGGGATGTTCCCAACGCAGGTCTTACCGAAGACAGCCTGATGGCTGCCATCCAATAGGAGGTTTTCGCAATGAGAAGCAATAAGTTGACAGTCAGGTCTTTCCTTTCAAAGTATATGATATACTTCGCCTTTGTTGCGCTGCTGATTATCTTCTGCGTGACGCTGCGAGACGTCGGCAAGGGCTTTCTGGACATGGGAAATCTGTGGAACATTATCCGCCAGACTGCTCTGATCGCAATTCTTGCCGTCGGTATGACGTATGCGTTGGGAGCCGGTCAGATTGACCTTTCCGTCGGATCGATCGTCGGTCTGACCTCTCTGGTCACTGCGTGGGTCGTACAGAGTACCGGCCTGATCCCCGGCGTTCTGGCCGGACTCAGCGTCGGCCTGGGCATCGGCGCATTGAACGGTGTGCTGATCGCTTGGGTCAAAATACCACCCTTTATTGCAACGCTTGGTACACAGATCCTGTTTGCCGGTGTTTCGCGCACGGTTTCCGGACTGAAGTCCGTACCGATCACCAACGCTACCTTCAACTTTATCTTCGGCGGCGGCGATATCGGCGTGATCCCGGTACTGTTTCTGTGGATGCTTGCCGTGGTCGTGATCGGGCAGATCTATTTGCGAAAGCGCCCCTTTGGCCGTCAGGTCATCGCCGTCGGCGGCAATTCCAAGGCCTCCCTGTACTCCGGCGTCAATGTCAAGGGCACGATTTTCAAGGTCATGCTGATCTCGGGCGGACTGGCGGCCCTGGCGGGCATTCTTTGGGCAGGCCGTTTCGGCGGAGGCCGCTACTCCCTTGGCGAAGCGGAAGAGACCTCGGCCATTGCGGCGGCGGTCTTGGGCGGCACGAGCATCAACGGCGGCAAGGCGTCCGTTGCGGGAGCCTGCATCGGCGCGGTCATGCTGGGCATGATCAATAACGCACTGGTGATGTACGGGCTGGACGTTTATCAGCAGATGGTCGTCCGCGGACTGATCATTTTGCTGGCAGTCACCTTCACGGTCAACGCGGAAAAAGAATAAGACTACATAATGCAAAGGAGGCAGGGGGTTGTGCTGGATATCATCGGAGTAGGCGATACAAATGTAGATGTTATGATACAGGTGCCGAAAATTCCAACGCACGATGAAAAGGTTCGCGGGAGACTGCTTGGCTACTTTCCGGGCGGCATTACAGCGAATTTCTGTTCGGCAGCCGCGTCCTTTGGCGCAAAGGTAGGGGCAGTATGCAAGATCGGGCAGGATGATTACGGAGATCTGGCTTTGAACGACCTGATCCTGCGCGGTGTCGACACGAGCCATATGGTCATTAAACCGGATGCCGAGACATACTTCTGCATGATCCTTTTAGATGCGACCGGCGAAAAAGCCCTGACGATCGTGGAAACCTCCGGCTTTGTTCCAAAATACGAGGAAGTGGACATTTCCTATTTGAAGCAGGCGAAGCGTGTCCATATGACCACGCTGGACATGGAGCTGACAGCGGGTGTTGCCGAGGCGTTGCGGGGAAGCGGTACAAAGCTGTCGCTTGATATCGAGGCGACTGCCGGCAGCTGCAGCTCCGAGGTCTGGGACCGCGTGCTCCGCGCGGTGGATATTGCATTTCCGAACGAAGCGGGCCTGGCTGCACTGACGGGCTGTGCGGACATCGCGGCAGGAGCGCAACAGCTTCTTGCGCGGGGCGTCGGGACTGTGGTCGTAACCTGCGGCGCAAACGGCGTGCAGATCTTTGATAAGGATGGCAGCTTCCGCTGCCCGGCATACCGTGTGCCGGTTCGGGACACCACGGGCGCAGGCGACTGCTTTAATGCGGTTTTCCTGACAGGGATTGTCAACGGCTGGCCGCTGGAGCGCTGTGCGCAGTACGCGTCTGCGGCCGCCGCCATCGCTATCGGAACGGTTGGCGCCAGAACCGGTTTGCCTACCAAAGCGCAGGTGGACGAATTCATAAAAGAGCGGGGTGAATGTATATGCAATTGGTGACAGGCATCTATGCAGGACGTTATCCGGAGCAGACCGACGGCTGGCGTATCCTGTGCGAGCAGGAAAAAACGCCGTTTCGTCTGACGGCGGAGCCTGACTGCACGATTCTGCTTTGCGAGGGAGAGACACCCCGGTGGCTCGGAGAATTCATGAGCGCCGGAGGCGTTGCCGTCCTGAGCGGAGCGCATCCCGAAGATCTGCCGTTTCAGACGGACTATATCGGAGTCGCGTCTCTTGACACGGCGGATTTTACGGAGTTTGGGGAGGGCATTGCGCAGATCAAGAGCATCATTCAGGTTTTCAACGGAGACGGCAAAGGAACATTGTGTCTGCATGAGAAGAGAAAGATCAAATCCGGGCTGCATCCCGATGAATATCCGGCAGTGCTCTGGCAATCGGTGGGCAAGGGCGGCTGCTGGTATACCGGCATTCCGTTTTCGGAATTGATCTGCGCCCTCGGAGATACGCTGCGCGAAACGCCGAACGGATCGGACTTTTCCGAACGGATCACAGCGATCGACAAGCATCTGCTGCTGCGCGTGATGCGGAAGCTGCTTGTCTCGGCATACGAAAAACGCGGCCTTCCGTATCCCTATCTGAGCTATTATCCGGAAAACTACCGCTCCGTGTTTATTTTCCGCGTGGACGTCGACGGCGTCTATGGCGATAATCTTGAGAAGATCAGCACGGCGGCCAAGCAGGCAGGAATCAGGGTGTCGTTCTTTGTCAACCAGAACCTGTGCCAGCCGGAGCGTGAGCGGCTGCTGCGCATCGACCCGAGCCATTATATCGGCTGCCACGGAAGAGAGCACAATTTATATACCACGCAGGAGGAAAACGACAGCAACATTCGCGACTGCCGCCAATGGATGCGGCAGCTGGGTCTTCCGGAGCAGCCGGGATTCGTTGCACCGAGAGGGATGTGGAACTTCGCGCTGAACAGAGCGCTGGAGAACAACGGGATCCGATATACCTCCGATTTTGGGTATTGTATTTATGATCTGCCTTTTTTTCCGTATGAGCACGGCAAGCGGATGGCGGTCAAGCAGATTCCCGTGGACCCGTTTTCGACCGAGCGGGCTTATATGAAAGCGCAGGAGGAAAACACGGAGCTACCGGAGAACTACGTGCGTGACCGCTTCCTTGAAACGATCCGCAGCCAGTATTCCGCCGGAATGCCGATCATTCTGTACAGCCATCCGCAGTATTTCGGGAATCTGGCAGAAAAGGTCCTCCCGGACATTGCGGCGGAGCTGGAACGGCTGAACGTGTGGCGTGCGACCATGGAGGAATTCAACCAATGGTGGGATATCCGCGACCGCGCGGAATACGCGGCTTCCTGGGAAGAAGCGTCCGGACTGCATATTTCCGGAGCGCTCCCAGCAGGGATCCGCGTGCAGACGGAGGGAGGAAAGATATATGCTGGTTGTTGATTCCGCGTGGAGAGAGATGCTGACGCCGGAGGGCAAGGAACTGTTTGACGACGTGAATCTTCAGCGTGTGCTCGGCGCAAGCACGCACATCCGGCTCATCGGAGACCTGTTCCTGAATATCTCGGAGACGCAGGATGACGCGGAAAAAATGCTCGACATCGTTCGCGGTGTCGCAAAGCATTTTTCCGAGACGCGTGGCGAGTCGAGCCAGGCGATCTCCAACGCGATCCGGCAGATGACGGGGAAACTTGCCGGAGACAGCAGACAGGCCGCGTCAGAGTCGATCCGGGCCGGCGTGGAGGCTTACCGTACCGCGTATGCAGAGAATCTGCGGCGCATCAAGAAATACCTCTGGACGGTGCTGGAGGATAAGCGGAAGCTGCTCCTCTTTGACTATTCCAGCACGGTCGCGGCGGTAGCGGAGATGGGAAGGGCAAAGGGTGTGACCTTCTGCTGCTATATTCCCGAGAGCCGTGTGCTTGACGGAGGAAGACCGTATGTTCTGCCGTTTTTGAAAGCAGGGCATCATGTCCATGTGATCCCTGACAGCGCGATCTATCATTATCTTCCCGAGTGCGATGCAGCCCTGATCGGATCGG
>CAZVSJ010000040.1:0-15576 GCA_964629755.1 uncultured Oscillospiraceae bacterium
TGCTCGGTCACGCTCTGAAAAATACGACTTGACATAAGCCGTCCTCCTTCGTCTTCGGAAAAATGCCGGGAATCGTCAAAATTATGTGTATATAATACTCCAAATTCCAGCAGAATGCAAGAGCTTTTATACATATTATTTCAATTCAGAGCGTGATTTTTATGAACTTTTGATAGTTTTTCGTCAATATGGACAAACAGAGCAGGGTATTTTCGTCAGAATGTTTCAGATTTCTCGCAAAATTTTTTCGTCAAAATCAACAGATTCAAGTGACATAATCTCCTCTTCTGTTAGCTCACGCGTCATTCCGATGGGTAGGGCGCCCAATTCCACACCGCCCTCGGCAATCCTGCGCAGGTAGGAGACGGGCTTTCCGCGCGAGGCCAGCATCCTGCGAACCTGATGGTATTTCCCCTCGCAGACGCGAACGATGCACTTCCCTGCCGCGAGCTTTTCAAGGACAGCCGGACGGCAGACCGTGCCGTCGCGCAGGACGCAGCCCTCGGCAAAAGCGGCGATGTCCGTCTCGTCGATCTCACCCGCGTGCTCGGCGTAGTAGGTCTTCTCGATGCCGTGCTTCGGCGAGATCAGCCAGTGCGCCAGATCGCCGTCATTCGTGAACAGCAGCAGTCCCTCCGTCTCCTTGTCAAGCCTGCCGACGGGCATCAGCTTGCGGTATTGCGGCGGCAGATATTCCATCACCGTTTTGAAGTCCCTGTCCTGCGCTGCGGTCACACAGCCGGCAGGCTTATTCATCATCAAAACGATCCTGCCGCCGCTCCGGCCGATGACCTCGCCGTCGAGGGTCACGGTATCGGCCGTCTCATCGATTTTCATTTCCGGCGCGAACACGGTAACGCCGTTGACGCTGACGCGTCCTGCGCGCACGACCTCCTTGATCTTGCGGCGCGACTCCACGCCGGCCTCGGACAGAAAGCGATCCAAACGCTGCATCTTGCTGCTCCCTTCGGGTATATTTGTCCATCGAGGGACATACAGTGTATCAACCATTAAACACTTCGGGGGGAATTTCATGTTTGTCTTGACTGCCAAGCTATCAAAATCCAAACTCATTGCGGCAGGTGTCGTTCTGCTTGCCGCCATATTGCTGATCGTCCTGCTCGCCACCGCGGGCGGCGGCGACACGCCGAAAAAGGACTCGCCCATCGGCAACACCAACGACGACCGCGTCGCATACCTTGCAACCTTCGGCTGGAGCGTAAACGCCGAGCCGACGCAGACACAAAAGGTAAAGATCCCCGACACGGCGGAAAACAAGGTCTTCGCGCGCTACAACGATCTGCAAAAGAGTCAGGGCTTCGATCTCACGGATTTCGCGGGGAAAGAGGTCATGCGTTATGTCTATGAGATCCTCAACTATCCCAACGCGTCCGCGCCGGTCTATGCGAGCGTGCTGGTTTATGACGGGCACATCATCGGCGGCGACGTAACGAACAGTGCACCCGACGGCGTTATCCACGGCTTTGCCCTGCCGTCCAAGGCGCAGACTGCGCCGGAGACGACGCAGCAGACTGAGCCGCAATCCACCGAACAGGCCTCCGAAGAAGCGGCATCCTCTGCCGAATAGGGATTGACTAATTATAACACAGGAATGCGCAGAAAAAAAGAGTTGCTTTTTGGCAAACGGAGCTGTATAATAGCGTCAACTGAATAGAGCAGTCTTCAGGGCAGGGCGAAATTCCCGACCGGCGGTAAAGTCCGCGAGCGCTCCGGCGCATGATTCGGTGTAACTCCGAGACCGACAGTACAGTCTGGATGAGAGAAGAGTATTGCAAATTTGTATCATTTTTGTATCCAATTTGTACCCGAAGGCGCTCCTTCGGGTATTATTTTTTTGGAGGCTCACAAAATGAAACACGAACAAGTCAAAAAGCTCACCGTTCTTGCCATGTTATGCGCCGTGGCGTACGTTATCGTCGCGCTCGTACGCATCCCCGTGGTGCTGTTCCTGAAGTACGAGCCGAAGGACGTCATCATCACCTTCGGCGGCTTCCTCTACGGCCCGGTCGCTTCACTGCTCGTAACGACAGTCGTCTCATTCATCGAAATGCTCACCGTCAGCACGACCGGCTGGATCGGCCTCGTGATGAACATCCTCAGTACGGCCGCCTTCTCCTGCACCGCCGCCCTCGTCTACCGCAAAAAACACACCCTTTCCGGCGCGGTCATCGGCCTGCTGCTCGGCTCTATCGCGATGACGGTCGTGATGCTCCTGTGGAACTACGCGCTCACGCCGCTTTATATGGGCATGGCCCGCGCGGACGTCGCCGCGATGCTCGTGCCGGTCTTCCTGCCGTTTAACCTTCTCAAGAGCGGTCTGAACAGCGCCATCACGATCCTGCTCTACCGGCCGCTCGTGCAGGGTCTGCGCCGCGTCGGCCTGTTCCCGCGCAGCGAAACGGCGACCGCTCCCGCGCGCAGCCACAAGCTCTGGGTCTGGCTCGGCGCAGCAGCCCTGCTCGTCGTCTGCGTCCTGCTGCTCCTGCATTGGAACAATATCATCTAATGCGAAGCCCCGTATCCGGCCGGATACGGGGCTGATTTTATGCAATATCCTTTTTACAGTAATGGAAGAAGCCGACTGCGGCGCAGGCAGTTCCGACCGCCATACCGAGCAGCACAAGTCCCGCGTCAAGGCGGAGGCTGGTCACGATCTCCGCGCCGTCCGCATAAGCAAACGGCGTGACATAGCGCAGGAAGTCGGCGCGGTTCGTGATGTTCGCGATCAGATTCAGAAAATACAGCAGCGCGGCAATACCGATGCCCGCACCCAGCCCGCCGCGCCGCAAAAACGCGGAGATGCCGAAGCAGATCCCGGCCAGCTCAAATTGCAGCAGCAGATACGCCAAATGCAGCAGCGTAAGCTCCCGGAGCGGCAGCGACTCTCCGGTCAGGAGCACGCTGACGAGGGAAAGCGCATAAACCGTCAGGTTCATCACAAGGATCTGCGCCAAAACGGCACAGAGCTTCTCGGCCGCGATGCGTGCGCGGCTGACGGGATGGGTCAGCAGAAATTCCGCCGTTTTGTCCTTTTCCTCTTTGGCCAGCGCGTTCACCGCGATGAGCGCGGCAAAGAGCGCCCCGCCGATGCCTAAAATGTTGCCGCATTCGACGGCGTAAAACCCCGGCAGCGTGCCAAAGCCCACCTTATCCATGCCGAAGGCGGCGGAGAAGCTGCCCATCGACGCAAACATCTGGCTGACGCTGTCCATCTGCTCCTTCATTTCCGGGAACAGGAAGATGCACACCGCGATCAACGCACCGATCGCCGCCGTCCAGATGATAAGTCCTGCGCGGTTTTGCCGCAGCTCATGCCGAAAGGCCGTCATTTCTCTTCGCCCCCTTCGGTGTAGTAATGCAGGAAAATCTCCTCAAGATCCGGCTCGCTGACAGACAGATCCTCCACGGGCTGCGCCGCAAGCACCTGCAAAAGCCTGCGCACGTCCCCGCCGTAGAGGAAGCTCGCGCCGTTTTCCGTCTGCTGCAGGTCTCGCAGCTCCGGCCTCAACGCCGTCAGCTCGGCCTTTCCCTGCAAATGGACACGTTTTGCGTTCGTCCGCGCAAGCGCTTCGACGCTGTCACAGGCGATGATGTGTCCTTCGCGGATGATCGCCGCGCGGGTGCAATAGCGCTGTACCTCAGACAGGATGTGCGACGAGAGAAACACCGTCATCCCCTGCTCGTTCCGCTCCCTGAGGATCGAGAAAAACTCGCGCTGCATCAAGGGGTCAAGGCCGCTCGTCGGCTCGTCGAGGACGCAAAGGCGCGGCCGGTGCTGCAAAGCGCAGACGATGCCGACCTTCTTGCAGTTGCCGAAAGACAGCTCCTCGACGCGTTTCTCCGTGTCAAGCTCCAGCCTGCGACAGAGCCGCTCCGCTTCGGCCGTGCAATCGGTCTTACGCAGGCCGGCAGAAAAGCGAAGCACCTCCCTCACGCGCATTCCGCGATAAAACACGGCTTCGGACGGCAAATAACCAACCTGCCGCAGTATGTCCCTGTGCTGCCGCACGATGTCCATGCCGAGCACTTCGGCGCTGCCGCCATTTGCATGGATCAGCCCCAGCAGCGTGCGGATCGTCGTGCTTTTTCCCGCGCCGTTCGGCCCGATAAAGCCGAAGAATTCCCCTTCTTCAACGTTCAGATCCAGCCCGACGATCCCTCTGGCCTTGCCGTAGCTCTTCGTCAATCCTCTTGTTTCAATGGCGTTCATGTTTATCCCTCATTCTTAAGGTAGATCTTCTTCCAGAAATCAATCATTTCCAGAAAATCCTGCTCCATTGTCTCCGCGTCGAGGCGCCCGGATTGCAGCATCTCCCACAGGTACCTCTCGGATGCCCAATACATATCGCGGTACATCATCCGCAGATCAAGTCCCGGCACAAAATCATTCGGGTCGAGCCGCGCAAGCAGCCGGGCCGCGTTCGGTTGAATGTACTTTTCGCTGCACTACCGGATCATCTTTCTGACCGCTTCGTCGCTTTCATAATACGCGCGGAGGACAAACGCGCCCATGTCCGGGTAACGCTGCATGATGCGCACCTTTGCCCGCAGGCCCCGCAGCATGGCCTCGAACAGATCGGTCTGCTCATAGCATCCCGCCGCCTCCAGATATTGCATCGTCACTTTTCTGCTATGCTCCCAGAGGAATTGAAACAATTCCAATTTGTTGCGGAAATAGTGAAACAGCAGCGATTTGCTGATCCCCGCCTCCGCAGCGATCTCGCTGACGGGGCTTTTCTTATACGAATTGCGCGAAAAGACACGATAGCCCGCATTCAGGATTGCCTGCTGCTTCTCCTTCGGCAGGGCAAAAAACTTCTCGTTCATCCCGTTTCCTCCGTTGACCGCTGCGGAGAATTCCATTATACACCGTTGACCGTTTTTGAGAAGACCCACAAAAGATTTTTATTTTGGAAAAAAGGCTCTCTCGGGCGCGTTGCCGAGAGAGCCTTACGAGTATTGTCATTGTTCGTCTTTTAACCTGCACGCTTCCTCTGTCAGGCTGACGATCGCCTCCGTCATGCGGCAAAGATAGTCCGGCTTTTTGTCAAAGCATCCTGTCTCCGTTACGCAGACGGCAGGACATACGGCACATACGGGGCGTTTTTCGCAGACGCCGCATTCGCGCGGCATTCTGATCTGCCTTGTTGCTTTACGGATCTCCTCCCAGGCTTTTTGAAAGCCGGATTGCAGCGGATATGCTTCGGGATACGGCAGCATTCCGCAGGGCAGCATTCTTCCGTCCCACGTCAACCAGAAGCTCGAGCTGCCCGCGCGGCAGGCGATCCCCTCATCGGGATCTGCGCCGCAGACATCGGTTTCGATTTCGGTCAGCTCCCGCATTTGTTCGGCGCGTTTTGCAAACGCATCCTCGCTCAGGCGGAGTTTGTCCCATACAACGTTGCACTGCGCAGCTTCCTCAGGCATCAACCGGGATCCGCAGCCGAATTGTCCTCCGTTTATGCGAATCGGCGGATACATATGGAAAACACACGTCCCGATTGGCGGGTCAATGCGGTCAACCATGCGCAACGCCAGCGCATAGTCCGCCGAGCGGCGCGCAACGCGGTAGGCTGCGAGGATCCCGTCGTCTTGGTACACTTCCCTGTCGTCCCCGGTAACTCTGACCGTGACGCCCACAAAATGATAGAATCGCTCCATCAGCCGCAGGTAACGCAGAGGATCCGGCTCAAATTCGGATCGTAGTGCCCGGTCGTGACAACAGCAGAAGTACCAGCCGCGAGGCCTCCTTCTATTTTCGCCCGGAAGGTAATGCCGCCGTAGAGCAAACCGCCCGCACTGTACTTGTAATAGACGTAGATCTCGCCCGAAATGTCCTTGTCGGAGATATTGGTCACCTTGATTGAAGTCTCCGCACTTTCCAACGTGAGCTGCGTTTCATGGAGGTGCATCGGCTCGTCGAAAAAGACGACATTTCTTGACGAGATGTCACGGTAAGCTTCATCCACATAGGTGTGACGGTTCAGTTCCAGCAAAACAACGGCTTCACCCGCAGGGACGTTTGTTGCCTGAAACTGCGCAGTAAAATCCGCGTATTCCACCTCAATGCGCGCAAGCTGGAGATCGGAAGCCGATGTGTTTTCCAGCACGAGAAGCATCACGTCTGAAACGACATCCTCGGAGCCGTCCTCCATAAAGATCCCAGCATATCTGCCGATCCCCGTGATCCTCAAGCCATCCTGCAGCGCAGCCGGAGAAAAGCTCTCCGTAACGGCAGACAGATCCACTACGCTCTGGCCGAATTCTATCGTTTTATCCGGATCGTCCTGCTTTTGCGGCTGTTCGCTGTCACCCGGAAGAAACACCGCAAGGCAGATTCCAACGATCAAAACAAGCGGAAGCGCGATCAGCAGCGTGCGGCGGAGAAATGTTCTGTGTCGTGAGGCGGTTTGGTTCTCTTTCTTCATTGCAGATCCTCCAAATGACTGCGGAAAGGCCGCATCAAACCGCTGCGGCCTTTCCTTTTTTCTCAGGAGCTATAGAGATTGTTTGCATCGCTCGGGTTGTGGTGGCAGATGCCGTTGTAATTCTCACCCGGCAAGCATTGTCAAGCGCAGCGCCAGTGCAAGCAACCGCCGAACTACTCTTGAAGCACATTCTTTCATTCAACTTTCCCTCCGTAAAAAATGCGCCATAATGCAACGATGCCATCCGCCGATGTGCGGCGGAATGATGGCAAAACGGCAAGAATGACACATTGCGATCATATCAACGAAAATATAACTTAATGTGACAAATAAGTCAACCACGGCAGGCAGAATTCGACAGTTTATCCTGTTATGTGCGCCGCAAAAAAGAGCGTGCTTCGACTGAAGCACGCTCTTTTGTCAGTCATTCATTTTGTCTGTTCCAGACGCTTTTGCAGCTCGGAGAGGGTCGTTTCGTAGCCCTTTTCCATATAGGAATACGTCACGGTGTCGGCGCAGTCCGCGCCGAGCAGAAGACGCGCGATATACCTGAGCATCGCGGGGTTTTTCACGAGGATCGGGCCGGTCAGGTGCGTGCCGAGGCAGTTGTTCTTGCGGAAGCCCTCGGCTCCGCGGTCGGCGTCGTTGCCGAAGCCCATTTGCAGCTTGAACAGCGGCGTTTCAACCCCCGTCGTGCGGCTGCACTTATTCATAAAGCCGACGAGGACGTCGCCCGTTTCATCAAACTTCGCAAGGCAGTCGCCCGTGATACGGCGTGTGCCCTCGGCGGTCGTAAAATCGACAAGGTGCAGGCAATCATACGTCTTCCCTTCCGAATCGGTCACGGACACGCCCAGCAGTTCAACGGCATTGCCCGTAAAGAGCATGGCCTTCCCCTCGTCGCAGGCACGCAGGAGAGCTTCACGGTAATCCAGAAGCTGCGACAGCACGAGCTTCTGTTTGCGCTCCGTGCCGGCGCCCATGTAGTAAAAATCATAGCCGGAAATGTCCTTCTTCTCATAAAGCGAGAGCGTGTCGACCGAGACGCTGTGGCCGAGGTCGGTCAGGTAACGCGCCATCACCGCAACGTTCGCGTACTCGCCGTAGAGGTTCATCACATCATCATAAATATGCAGCAATTTCAGTTCCATAGCGTCCTCACTTTACCGTCACGTTCGACATGAATTTGTCCTTGTCCGAGAAGCAGGTCACGGCGTAGAGCTGCTCGCTGCCGTTTTCGCGCAGCTCGGCGCAGGCCGCGTCAATGTCAGCAAAGACGCGGATGCGCTCTGCGGGAATGTCCGTGAACGAGAAGCGCATGGCCAGATCGTTGCAGTATTTGCCGCAAAGGTAGACCTTTTCCAGAAGCGGGTTGTTCAAAAGGTCGAAGTTGATGTCCCAAAGCCACGAGGTCTCGCTGGTAAAATACTTCCGGCTGACCGCGTCGACAATAATGACCGCGCTGAAGGGCTTACCCTGCGAAACGGCATAGCGGAAGGACATATCGTAGGAGATCGAGTTTTCGTGCTTGGAGATGAGGAACGTGCCCTCATGCGCGCCGAGGGCGAACTCGATATAGCGGCCGTTTTTGAGGATATAGTTGCTCACGCGCCCGGCGACATCCGCGCCGGGAATGCCCAGAAGCGTGCAGACGGAATAGGCCGCAAGGATGTTGTAGATATTGTAAATGCTCTTGAAAGCAAGCTCGACGGTGTCCTTTCCGTTGATGACAATGCGGCTGTGATCGAGGTCGACCTCCGTCACGGCGAAATCGGTCGAATGACGGGCAAAGCCGCACGCGTCGCAGCGGTACGCGCCGATGTGGTTGTAATGATAGAACGCATAGTGCAGCGGTTTGCCGCAGACGGGGCAGTAGACCGCGTCGTTATAAGCGCCGACAAATTCCTCCGTATCGCTCGCGCAGCGGTCGAGGCCGAACCAGAGGACGTTGTCTCTCCCCTGCCCGAACAGCGAGACGGTCGGGTCGTCGGCATTGAGGATCAGCGTGGTGTCGTCGAAAACGCTCTGGCGGATCGCGTCGAAGACCCACTCCGGGTGGCCGTTGCGGGTGAGCTGGTCGCGGTAGAGGTTCGTGATGACGTAGTGCGTCGGGTGGAACCATTTGAAAGTATACTTCGTATAGCGCTCGTCGGATTCGATGAGCAGGACATCCTGCTTCATTTTGCCCGAAAGCGTGCAGGAATTGAGGATCATCGTCGTGACGCCCTCGATCTGGTTTGAGCCCTCGGCGTTGTAGGCCACGGTCTTCCCGGAGGCCTGCAGCACGGAGGCGATCATCTCGACCGTCGAGGTCTTGCCGTTGCTGCCCGTGACAGCGACGATCATCTCCGGCTTTTTGATGCGGCTTAAAATATCCGGGCAGATCTTGAGCGCGTACTTGCCCGGAAGGCTTGTCCCCTTCCCGACGAAGCCGCCGATCAGCTTGATAAATCTGCAAACAAGGATCGCAAGGAGTTTTCTCATGTATATTTCTTCCTTTCGCACAGGAAATTAAATGGCACAACCTAAATATTATAGCACAGCTTGCGAAATTAGGCAAGCATCTTTAAGAAATCTTCCTCGGAAAGGACGGGAATACCTAACTCATTTGCCTTTTTCAGCTTGCTGCCCGCGTTTTCACCGGCGACAACATAGGTCGTCTTTTTAGAGACGGAGCCTGCCGCCTTTCCGCCGAAGCGCTCGATTTTCTCCGTCGCCTCGTCGCGGGTGAAGAGGCTCAGCGCGCCGGTCAGGACGAAGGTCATGCCGGCAAAGCGGTCGTCCTCCTGCCGGACGTGGCTTTCAAAGTTCACGCCCGCCTCGCGCAGCCGCGAGATCATATGCTGCGACTGCGGGTCGCCAAACCACGCAAGGATGTTCTGCGCCGTGACCGCGCCGATGTCGCGCACCTGCGTCAGCTCCTCCGCGTCGGCCTGCATCAGCTTGTCCAGTGAGCCGAAGGTCTTGGCCAGCACCTTGGCCGCCTTTTCGCCCACCTGACGGATGCCGAGAGCGAAAATCAGGCGGCTGACGTCGTTGCCCTTGCTCCTTTCGATGGCGTCAAGGAGCTTCTGCGCCGCCTTCTGCCCACTTTTCCAGAGCGATTTCAGCTCATCGAGGCGCAAAAAGTAGATGTCCGCCGGGGAGGAAATGTGGCCGTTTGCGATCAGCTGGTCGACGATAGCCTCGCCGAGGCCGTCGATGTCCATCGCGTTGCGCGAGACGAAATGCGCGATATTGCGCGAGAGCTGCGCCGGACATTCCGCGCCCGTGCAGCGCAGGAACGCGCCCTCCTCGTCGCGCACGACGCGTGCGCCGCAGACCGGGCAAGTCGCGGGAAGACGGTACGGCACGGCCTCCGCCGGGCGCTTTTCCGGCACGACCTCTAAAATCTCCGGAATGATCTCGCCGGCCTTGCGGATGCGCACGGTGTCACCGATGCGGATGTCCTTTTCGGAGATAAAGTCCTGATTGTGCAGCGTCGCATTCGTCACCGTCGTTCCGGCGAGATGCACGGGCGCGACTACCGCCTTTGGCGTCAGGACGCCGGTTCTGCCGACCTGCACGACAATGTCCTGCAAGACGGTCTCCTTGACCTCGGGTGGGTACTTAAACGCACACGCCCAGCGCGGGAATTTCGCCGTGCTGCCCAGCTCCTGCCGTTCTGACAGGTCGTTGAGCTTGAGTACCGCGCCGTCAATATCGTAGGCGAGATCATAGCGCGTCTGCCCGATGGTGCGGATGCGCTGGATCGCCTCATCCGCACTTGCGCAAAGCGCGTAAGGAATGACCTTGAATTTCCGCTCGCGCAGGTAGTCAAGCGTCTGCGCGTGGGTAGCAAACGTAACGCCGTCGGCAAGCTGCAGATTGAAGATCAGAATATCGAGCTTGCGTTCGGCTGCAATAGCGGGGTCGAGCTGGCGCAGGCTGCCCGCTGCCGCATTGCGCGGATTGGCAAAGAGCTGCTTGCCCTCGGCCTCACGTTCGGCGTTGAGCTGCTCGAACACCGCGCGGGGCATAAACACCTCGCCGCGGACGATCAGGCGGTGCGGCGCGTTTTCCAGCCGCATCGGGATGGAGCGGATGGTCTTGAGATTCTCCGTCACATCCTCGCCCACGCGGCCGTCACCGCGCGTTGCGCCGCGCACGAACGCGCCGTCGACATATTCCAGCGCGACCGAGAGGCCGTCCACCTTCGGCTCGACGCTGTAGCACGCGTCCGGCAGGCTCTGGCGCAGGCGGGTGTCAAATTCGCGCACCTCATTCTCGGAAAACACATCCTGCAGGCTCTCCAGCGGCACCTCATGCGTCACCTTTTCAAATTTGCTCAACGCCTCGCCGCCGACGCGCTTGGTCGGCGACAGCGGCGAAGCCAGCTCCGGATACTGCGCCTCCAGCTCCTCCAGACGGCGCAGCAGGCGGTCATATTCAAAGTCCGCCATTGTCGGCGCATCCAGCACATAGTATTCATGATTTGCCCGCTCCAGCTCGGCGGTCAGCATTGCGATCTCTTCTTTTGGATTCATGGCAGTTCCTCCATGCCGAAATAGGTCGTCGGTACATTGCCGACGATCACGGTCTCCGCAGCGACCACGGCGGAATCCACCGAGATCTCCTGCGTTCCCGTCCATGTTAGTATTGTGATAACGACGTGAACGTCGATGGTAATGCTGTGCTTGGTCTGATTGATGCCCGCGCCGGTAAAGCTGCTGCGGAAGACGGCGTCCGAGGTGCGCACGGCAAGCACACGGACAGGGATCTTCGGCCCTCGGCCGGAGAGCAGCTCCGGCAGGACGATCGAGCCGATCGGCACGCCCAGCTCCTCCATGGAGAGGTTTTGCAGCTTGGCGTCCACGCGCTCCAGAACGTTGGTCTTCAGCCGGTTGATCTCCGCGATGTTCGTGCGCAGCGCGGTCACGTTCCCTTGCGCGTCTTTTTCCACCGTGATCATGCGAGAGTAGTCGATCTCCCCCGCGGCGATCTGCTCGGCAATGGCCGCGTTGATCGCGTCGGAGGCCTGATTGTCCACCTGTGTGGCCATCAGCCGCTCCGCCATTGGCGCCAGACGCAGGCGGAACAGCAGCGTCAGCCCGACGATCAAAAGCAGCACAATGGCAAAAATGCGGCGCAGCCGGTTCCGCTGTTCAAGCGTCATACACACCACCCCGTATATTCCTATGCGGGGCGGCAGGCGATATTACAGCTTCTTCATCCGCGCTGCGGCGGCGCCGGCCATCAGGCGCTTCGTGCCGACCTGATCAAAAGCGATCTCCAGCATGGCGTCGTTGCCCATTTTCAGGACGGAGAGCACCATGCCGTTTCCGAAGACATTGTGCTGCACCATGTCGCCCTTGCGGAATTCAGGCAGCGGCGTCTTGGGCTTCGGCGCGGAGAAGGAATCCGTCACGCGGCGCGGCGCGGCGGTTTTTTGCGTTCCGCCGTAGGCGTAGGAGCGCGACATCCCCTCGCCGGAGGAATAGCCGCCGGGGCGCGGCGCCTCCTTGCGCACGATGAGCTCCTCGGGGATCTCGTCAAGGAAGCGCGACGGGCGGTTGACCGTCGTGCGGCCGTAGAGCATACGCTGGCGTGCGCCGGTGATGGTCAGGTGCTTTTTGGCGCGCGTGATGGCGACGTAGCACAGCCGGCGCTCCTCCTCCATCTCCTCCGGCTCACCGATGGCGCGCATCCCGGGGAACAGCCCCTCCTCCGCGCCGACGATGTACACATTCGGGAATTCCAGACCCTTTGCCGAGTGCATCGTCATCATCACGACCGCATCCGCCTCGGCATCATACTGCTCGATGTCGGTGTACAGCGCGATCTCCTCCAAAAAGCCGCCGAGAGAAGGCTCGTCGGTGTTTTCCAGATAGGTCATGATGGACGATTTGAGTTCTCGGACGTTTTCCAGGCGTGCGCGGTTCTCCGGGTCGTCCTTCTGCTCGAGCATGGCGGTGTAGCCCGTGCGGATAAGCAGCTCCTCGTAAAACTCCGGCAGCGGCAGCGTTTCCAGCAGTTCGGCGCATTCTTCGATCATCACCGTGAAGTTCATCAGCTTCGGCGCAGAGCGTTCCAGCGCGGAATAGCTGTACGGGTCGCTTACGACCGAGTAAAGCGGCTTGCCGGAGGCGACGCAGTAACGCTCGATCATCTCCATCGTCTTGCCGCCGATGCCGCGCGGCGGCTGGTTGATGATGCGCTTTAAGCGCAGGTCGTCGGCGCGGTTGTTGATGACCCACAGGTAGGCCAGCATATCCTTGACCTCGGCGCGGTCAAAGAAGCGTGTACCGCCGATGATGCGGTATTTCAACCCCGACCGCTTGAACGCATATTCCAGTGCGTTCGACTGCGCGTTCGTGCGGTAGAGGATGGCGTAATCCTTAAGGTTTTGCCCTCGGGATTCCGAGAGGATGTTGTTTGCGACGAAGCTGGCCTCGTCGCTCTCGCTCTGCGCCTCATAGCATAAAATGCGTTCGCCCGCGCCGTTGTTCGTCCAGAGGCGCTTGCCCTTGCGGCCGCGGTTGTTGGCGATGACGGCGTTGGCCGCGTCGAGGATGTGCTGCGTGGAGCGGTAATTCTGTTCCAAACGGATCACACGCGCGCCATGGTACTGCGATTCAAAATCCAGAATGTTCTCAATGGTCGCGCCGCGAAAGCGGTAGATGCTCTGATCGTCGTCACCGACGACGCAGATGTTTTCATACCGCCCGGCAAGCAGCGAAGCAAGCAGGTATTGCAGATGGTTCGTGTCCTGATACTCGTCGATGAGCACATAGCGGAACTTGCGCTGATAGTACTCGCGCACATCCTCATGCTCCTGCAGCAGGCGCACGGTCAGGAGGATGATGTCGTCAAAATCGACGGCATTCGCATTTTTCAGGCGTTTTTGGTATTCCTCATACAAAAGCGCGATACGTTTGAGGCGGTAATCGTCTCCGGCGTTCTTGGCAAATTCCGCAGGCGACTGCATTTTATCCTTCGCCTTGGAGATCAGGCCAAGCACGCTGCGCGGCGGGAAGACCTTCTCATCAAGGTTATTATCGCGCAAAATCTCCTTCATCAAACGCTCGGAATCGGAGGTATCGTAAATCGTGAAGCTGCGGTCGTAGCCGAGGCGCTCGATGTCGCGGCGCAGGATGCGGCAGCAGGCGCTGTGGAACGTCATCGCCCAGACGTCCGCCGCCTCCGGGCCGAGCAGCTTGGAAAGACGGTCCTTCAGTTCGTTTGCCGCCTTGTTGGTGAAGGTAATGGCGATGATCGACCACGGCGCGGCCGGATAGAGCGCGGCAAGCGCCTCCGCACGCGGACGGCCCTCGTCGGTCGGGTTTTCCGCCTGCGCCTCCAAAAACACAAGATCGTTCTCGGTAACATTGTCCGGCACCTCGGGGCTGTCCGCGCCGCAGCCAAAGCGGATCAGGTTGGCAATGCGGTGGATGAGCACCGTCGTCTTGCCGCTGCCTGCGCCGGCCAAAAGCAGCAGTGGCCCCTGTGTCGTCAAAACCGCCTCAAGCTGGCGGTCGTTCATGCGTGAGAATTGCCGGGAGATATATTTTCGCCGCGCTGCGGCAAAGCGTTCATTGAAATTCGTCATAGCTGCCCCATTTCCTCTGTATAATCTCATCCTATTCTATAATATTTTTCGCCGGAAATAAAGTCCGAGTTTTCTGTTGTGAAAAAATCTGACACCATTCAAAAAATGTATGTTTCTTTTCCCATGCAAATTCGCTATAATGTACAATAAAGTATTCATTTTGGAGGAAAGCCATGTCTCTCTCCGCTTCTGCGCCGTGGCTGAATTTCTACGGCAGCATTCCGAAAACGATCGATTATCCGCGTCTTACGATGTACCGCCTGATCGAGCAGACCGCAAAGTCCGTCCCGAACAGCGTCGCCTATGAGTTTATGGGCAAGGAAACGACCTATGCGCAGTTCCTCGCGCGCATCGACCGCGCTGCCCGTGCTCTTTCGGCACTCGGCATCGGCAAGGGCGACCGCGTCACGATCTGTATGCCCAACACACCGCAGGCGGTCGACTGCTTCTATGCGCTCAACCGCCTCGGCGCCGTGTCCAACATGATCCATCCGCTCTCGGCCACCGAGGAGATCACCTTTTACTTAAACACCTCTGACAGTAAAGCCATTTTGACTCTCGACCGCTTCTACGGCAAGGTCAACACCGCGCTCAAAAAGGCAAAGCGCAAGCCGCTTTTACTCATTGCCCGCCTGCAGGACGAGCTGAAGCCGCTGCTGCGGATCGGCTTTAACCTGACCGAGGCCAGAAAATTCCCGAAGCTGCCGAAGGACGACAGCTATATTCTCTGGTCAGACGCGCTTAAAAAGCCGGCGGAAACTCTGCCCGACAGCGAGGGGGCCTATGACGAATGCGCCTCGATCCTCTATTCCGGCGGCACGACCGGCACGACAAAGGGCATCTGCCTTTCCAGCTACAACTTCAATGCCCTCGCGCTGCAGACTATTGCCTCCAGCGGCTATGATAACATCAGCGGCTGCTCCATGCTCTCCGTCATGCCCATCTTCCACGGCTTCGGCCTCGGCATCGGCATCCACACGGCGCTTGTCGGCGGCGCAAGAAGCATCCTTGTGCCGAATTTCAGCGTCAAGACCTACGCGGAGCTGCTGAAAAAGAAGCGCCCGAACTTCATCCCCGGCGTGCCGACCCTGTTCGAAGCGCTGCTGCGCACGCAAGGGCTGGAAGACCTCGATATGTCCTTCCTGATGGGTGTTTTCTCCGGCGGCGATTCCCTGTCCGTCGAGCTGAAGGCCAAGGTCGACGCCTTCCTGACTGCGCATGGCGCAAAGGTGCAGATCCGTGAGGGCTACGGCACGACCGAGTGCGTCACGGCGAGCTGCCTGACACCGGTGGGCTTTGCCCGCCCCGGCTCCATCGGTATTCCCTTCCCGGACACCTATTATAAAATTGTCCGTCCCGATACAACCGAAGAGGTCGAGGCCGAGACAGAGGGCGAGATCTGTGTCTCCGGCCCGTCCGTCATGCTGGGCTACCTCGACAATCCGCAGGAGACCGCGCTCGCTCTGCGCCGCCATACGGACGGACGCATCTGGCTGCACACCGGCGACCTCGGAAAGATGGACAAAGACGGCTTCGTCT
>CAZVSJ010000041.1:0-15263 GCA_964629755.1 uncultured Oscillospiraceae bacterium
GCCATGCTCACGTCGTCGTTGTAGAGGTAAGGAATGCCGTTGGCGACCTTTTCCATCCATGCGCCGCTGTTGCCCGCGGACATGACGACGACCGTGTCGCTCTCCGCCAGGGAGTCCATGATGGCCTGATATTTTCCGGAATAGGACGAGCCGGGGTTGCCGGAGCCGAGCGACAGGTTGATCGCGTCGCAGCCGAGAACGATGGCGTCCTCGATGGCGGCCATGTAGTCGGAGTCATAAGCGCCGCCGCCCTTGCCGAAGACCTTCATCGGAATGAGCTGCGCGTCGGGCGCAACGCCCTGCACGAACGTGGTATCGAGCGCCTTGACATAGCCCTCGCCATCGGGAACGTAGGCGTTGGCCGTTGCGATGCCCGAAACATGGGAGCCGTGCTCCCCCTCTTTGTCATGCAGGTGGTCGATGATAAGGTTTTCGTCGACGTAGTTGAAGCCGAAGGGGATCTTGCTGTTGACATAGAGCTGGTCAGCAGAGATGCCCTCCTTGGCAAGGAACGGGCCAATGTTGAGCTTGTCCATCTTCGCGGCGATCTCCGCCACGTCGAGCAGATCAAGGCTCTCGATGTACGCCTCGGTGGTCATGCCCTTTTCCGCGGCGTTCTGCGCCAGAGAATACTCATAGGCGCCCGCGTTGAAGGACAGGTGCTCGGTGTCCACGCCGGTGTCGATGATGGCGATACGCATACCCGCGCCGGTGTAGCCGTCGAGGTAGGCCGCGCCGGAGCCGATCATCTCGGAGGAGGTGGCCATGTCGGGATCGGCCTCATTCTTGCCGACGACAGCAGGCTCATAGCACTGTTCGATCACGACGTCCTCGACGCCGTCAACGGCCTTGATCGCGTCGATCTTGCCGTAAGCGACATTGGCGGAGATGATGTTCGCCGCGAGGGTCAGGTTCCAGACGACGTCGAGCTTCTTGCCGCCGAGGACCTCGGTGGAGATCTTCTTCTCCATCTTGGCCTGCTGCTCTTCCAGCGTCTCGCGGTAAGCCATTGCCTCAGTATTTTCGGCAATGCCGCTCGTGGAATAGCCGGCTTCGATGGTCGAAGCGCCTTCCAGAACGATGGACACTCTGACGATCTCAGAGCTGCTGTACTGCGGTGCTTCTGTCGTGTCTTCCACAGCGCGACCGGACAGGTCCGTCTTGACCGCGCTGTTGTCGATCTGCTCAAAGCCGACCTTCTCAGGCTTGCTCGCCGCAGCGGCAGGAAGCACGAGACTGAAAACCATGACCAGTGTCAGAAGGACTGCAAGCACTTTTTTCATGTTCTTCATTTCTTTTCTCCTTTTCATTGATTTTAGGGGATGTGCCGGTTTTCGCCGCCTTTCCCGGGACGGCGAATCGTATAAAATTATACTTATTCATATTTTAGCAAATGCACATAGAAATGGCAAATACTTTTTTAATAAAATCTCACTGTAATTTCCCGATTTTTACCGTTCTCTTTTGTTAAAAATGACAGTTTATGTAAAACGCTATGCAACTCCGCCCGCATAGATTACCAGTTCACCGCTTCAAAGCGCAAAAGCTGCCGCACACGGCAAAAAACGCCGTCCGGAGCGCACGCTCCGAACGGCTGTCAAAAAACGATTATTTTGTCATTGCGAGGGCGCACTATCTCGCACAGACACCTTCGATAGAACACCGTAGGGCGCGACCACTGGGCGCGCCGGTGCAGGAACTACCAAATGCCTACAAATTTGTTCGTCTGTACTGTCCGCCGCTTACGCGGAACGGATGGGGCATGCCCCATCCCTACAGCCGTCTATCGTAGCCGCTCTCGTCTCCGGTTCACGCGCTCTCCTGCTCAGCGGGCACATAGCGGATATACTCCGGCTGGTTCGCCTGCTCCGCCGTCTCGTGCATGAACGCGTAGGCCGCATTGCGCAGACGGTGGCGCTCGGCGCTGTTGCTTTTGGGGGCGGGGTCGGGCGCGATGGGCTTGCCAACCTGCACCGTGATGCACGGCGGCAGCTTCTTGAAAACGCGCCGTTCCCGGTAGGTCACAACATAGGGCACGACCGGTACGCCGCACTCGGCGGGATAGGCGAAGGAGCCGGCGCGGAACGGCCGGATGTGGGTGTAATACGGCCAGATGTGCGCCTCGGGGTAGATGCACACCGCCGCGCCCTGCGCGACGCGGGTTTTCAGCACGCCGGAAAAGCGCTTGAGCCCCTTCACCTCGTCCGGCAGCGGGATCGCGCCGAGCATCTGCACGATGGTGCGCAGGCCGGGGACGGAGACGGCGCTCCCGTTCGTCACGATGTACGCCCGGCGCGGGAAGCTCACGAGCGTAGGGATGAAGGCATCCGCCTCGTGCTGCGTGTGGTTGGCGTAGAGAAAATAGCCGCCCTTCAGGCCGCGCAGGTTCTTTTTTCCACGTATGCGCACGCCGTAGACGACCTTGCAGTAAAGCCAGACGACCGGCGTGACGATGCCGCGGTACAAAAGCGCCGCAAAAAAGCGCCAGACGGGGTTTTTGTGGATATAGGGGAAGTCCTCCGGCACGGGCTTGGCGCGCAGCTCCTTCGTGGCGGCGAAATCGTCGTTCAGCTCGTCGGAATAATAGTAGGTTTTATGCGGTTTCATGTTTTTTCTCCACCGTTTCCAGGATCATGCGCTCCATTTCGTCCATGCAGCGCTGCTGCTCAAACTGCGCGGCATAGCCGAGATAGCGCTCGCGGCATTCCTCGCGCCGCGCGGGGTCGGAGAGCCAGTAGTCGATGCGCGCAGCCAGCGCATCGGGGTCGTTGAAGCGGAAGAGGTTCTCCGGCGTCAGCGCGAAAAAGCGCGTCGCGCTGCGCGGCGAGTCCGCGATCACGGGCACGAGGCCGCAGGCGATCGCCTCCAGACAGGAGATGGCTTCGATCTCGATCTCCGCCGGGTGGACGTAGAGGTCGGCGCTTCGGATGATGTTGACCAGCGCCTCGCGGGAGAAAAATTGCATCACGGGCGGGTTTTTCAGGCGTTTTGCGGCGTATTCGCGCAGATTTTTCTCCTGCGGGCCGCTGCCGGCAAAGACGAGCTGGATGCGGTCGGCATATTTTGAGCGCGCCACGCCGTCGATCAGCACCTTATGCGACTTTTCCTTGCTGAATCGGCCGGTGAACAGGATGACGAATTTGTCCCCGAATTCCTGCGGCTTTTCGGCAGGGCCGGGGCGGAAAATGCCGTTGACGCCGTTGGAGATCACGCGGCCCGCGGTCGGATGGCCGACGGCCTGCTCGTAGGTATCGCGGATGAACTGCGTCGGATAGTGGATGCAGTCGACGCGCTTGTAGACAAAGCGGTCGAAAAAGCGGTAGACCCCGCGGTTGAAGCGCTTCGCGTTCATTAAAAAGATATGGTTGGAGAAATTCTCCGCCTGACAGTGAAAGCCCGCCGTGACGGGGATGCCCTTCTCCTGCGCAAGCTTCGCCGCCATGTGCGAGGCGAAAAACGGCACGAGCAGATGCACGGCGTCCGCGCCGTCGAGCGCCTGCTCCAGTGTCTTGCGTTTCGGGCGGGCGATGGTCACGCCGTTTTTGCGGACGTAGCCGTTCAGCGGGCCGAAGGAGACGGTCGGGATGATATAGCAGCCCGGCTCGTCCGCGCGGTCGCGGTCGGGGCAGACGACGCGCACCTCATGTCCCTTGGCACGCAGCGCGCGGATGAGGTTCATCGCCGCCACGGTGGTGCCGTTGTTCTCTCTGCCGAGAACGTCGCATACAATTACAACTCTCATATTTTTCCCTCAATATGTCGATACTTCTCATGTTATGTCTGACTATACCCGATTCTGCGAGGCGCGTCAATGGTCATTTTGCCCCCAATGCCCAAAACCCCGCCCGCACGCAGTAAGGGATCCCACGGATAAAAGTTTCGCGCAAGCCTTTCCAAAGGCTTGCGGATTCCAAAGGCAGCGCCTTTGGTCGCCGTCCGCAGACGGCGAAATCCCCTACATCGTCCCAAAAGCGCAGGAAAAGGTGAATTTTTCTCCGCTTCTGCGGAGAAAAAGAGGGAAAACCCTCGCCGGGGGTTTTCCCTGTAGAGTTCACAGAAACAGGGCCGCCGCATTGCTGCGGCGGCCCCTTGCGATTTTCGTTATGCGTTCAATCAGGCGTTCTTGAGCTGATCGAAGCGGGCGATGATGGCGGCAAACTGCGCGCGGGTCGCGTCGCCCTGCGGGTCGAGCTTCCCGTCGGAGCCGTTGATGATGCCGTTATCAACGCACCAGATCATGGCGTCCTTCGCCCACGAAGCGACGTTGGCGTTGTCCGGGTACTTGCTCAGGTCGCCCTTCGGGGTGACGTCGGTGCCGGTCAGCTTGGCATAGCGCGCGAGCATGACGGCCATCTCCTCGCGGGAGATCTTCTGGTCGGGACGGAAGGTGTTGTCCTCGTAGCCGCCGACCACGCCGCTCGCCTGACCCCAGGCAACAGCGTCGGCATACCACGCGCTCGCGGAAACGTCCTTGAAGCTCGCCGTTGCATCGGTCGCGGGCTTGCCCGCCAGACGGTACAGCACCGTCACGGCCATGGCACGCGTCAGCGTGCTCTCCGGCTCAAACTCGGTCGCGGAGGTGCCGAGCAGCAGCTCATGGGAGACTGCGTACTGGACGACGGAGTAGAACCAGTCCTTCTGCGTGACGTCGTTGAACAGCAGGTCGGCATGGATGCCGCTGTCGAGGATCTTGATCTCGCTGCGGTCACGCACGCGCAGACGGGAGAAGATGGCGCTGGTGGCGCTCGTCTCGTCCACGTCGCGCGAGCCGATGCCCACGCCAGAGACCATCATGCCGATGGCGAGGTTATCCAGACCCGTGTAGTTCTTCATGATATAGCCGTTGATGAACAGGCAGGCTTCGCCCGCTGCGTCGCGGACATAGATCTTGTCGATGACGCCCTCGGTGCGGTGCAGGCCGGTGACGATGCCTCTGACCCGCATCAGGTTGCCGATGGAGGCATCCGCCATGGCGGTGTTGCAGTCGACCTCGGCGGGCTTGACCTCATAGATCTCGTCGGAGACGATGCGCAGGGAGCCGTTATACTGCGTGGAGAGGTTCAGCTCGACCTCGCCGCAGTAGAAGGTGATGCCGCCGTGGACGCGGACGTTCATGCCGATGCAGTAGTTGCCGGCGACGGGGAAGACGTTGATGCCGTTGCCGTTCTTATCCTGCACATAGATGCAGTCGAAGAAGGCGGTGTCCTGATCGTAGCCGGAGGCGTTGGAGGTGATATAGCCCTCAATGGTGTACTCACCCTCGGTCTTGGTCTTGACCTTGGCGATGCTCGTGACCGTCTCGTCGTTGCCGCCGGTCAGCTCGCGCAGGATGTTCTGCAGGATGAACTTGTTGGCGTAGTCCTGATCGTCCTTGATGTCGTAGTTGGAGAAGAAGGTGCAGCCGGAAACGACCAGCCAGCCGCCGCCGGAGAGCTCCTCATAGGTCATGATGTTGACGTCGCCCATCTCGGCCGTGACCTTGTCGGAGTCATAGTTGGGCACATAGGACGAACCGTTGAAGTTCGCGGCGTAGCTCGCGCCCCAGGTGCTGCGGTAGCCGCGCACCAGCGTCTCGACCTTGCCCTCGGCGCCGGCGTTGATGCTGATGGGCGCCGCGTTGTAAAGCTGGAAGCCGGTGGAGTTATCGGGAGCCGGAACCGTGCCGAACGCGTTCGAGGCGGTGTAGGCACCTGCGGTAAAGCGGTGGGTGGTGTTGAAGTTCTCCTTATCGGAGAAGTAGATGCGGTATGCCTCGTTGGCCTTCATGTCGTTATCGACGATGATGCCGTCGACGACACGGACATTCGCGCCGATGGCCTCGAGAAGGAGGTTGCTGTTGCCCGCGCAGTTGTCATAGGTGTTGTCGCGGTCGGACTTTGAGACGATGATGAGGTTGCCGCCCTTTGCCGCATATTTCTGCAGGGCTTCGATCTCCTCGGGCGTGTAGTCCGTGGCCTTCGCGGTGTTTCTGCGGTAGTTGACGGTGAGGACGACCATCGTGTAGTTCTTCAGGTTCTCGTAGGTGAATTCACCGGCCTCGATGAATTCGACCTGCACGCCGTTGTCGGCGCAGTACTGCACGAAGTTGCCCACGCTGTCGGCGTAGTCGCCGGAGACATAGTAGTTGTCATGTCCCTTGTCGACGGCGACCTTGACCAGCTCGCTGGCCTCATAGACCTTCTGGCTCATGGCGGCCTGGCACTTGAACTCCTTGCCCTGATAGGTGCCATAGCAGACGACCTTCAGCTCCTGCTCGCCGGCGACGGTGCGGATGTACTCGATGTCCTCGCTCCAGGTCGTGCTGGGGGCGACGACGGTGGTCTTCTCGATGGTCTTGACGACGGTATCCTTACCGCCGGCGCTGAGGATCAGCTCGACCTTGGTCAGGGTGTAGTCTTCATCGGCGGAGTTGGCGACGGAGACGGTGACCTTTTCACTCTGGCCGACAACGCTCAGCGCGGCGTCGGTCTTGATGGACGCGGTGATCGCGGTGGCCTCGCCGATCCAGACGGGGGCGGTCACGGCGATGTCGCCGTCGGCCTGCGTGACCTTAATATAATAGTAAGCGTCGGTGTTGGGCAGGGTGACCTTCAGCTCATAGGTGGAGCCGTTGGCGTCGGCAGCGTAGAGGGACTTGCCGTTTTCGCCGATGACCTCGATGCGGCCGAGCTTCTCGCCGTCGGGATCGGAGACGCTGGCGACGATGTTGACTTCCTTATACTCCTCGTCGCCGCTGAGGATGGTGCCCATCACGGCGTCGTTGAGGTAGTAGAAAATGCGCAGGTTCTGGTCCTCGGTCGCGTAGACGCGGCGCTCGGACATGGCCTGATACAGGCCGGCCTCGGTGAAGTCGTCGGTCAGGATGACGTCGCGGCAGGTGTTGGCATCGCCCCACTTGCCCTTGTGGTTATCCTGGTTGTTGGTCGGCGCGACGTGCCAGCCCTTGGCGAGGCAGCGGTCATACTCGGAGTAGCTCGGCCAGTAGGAGCTGCCGCCGACCTGGCCTTCGCCGTTGCCGACCTCGATGAGGTTGATGACGGTGTCACGCGCGGGCGTATAGCCGGCGTAGCTGTCGAAGGTGCCGAAGGTGGTGCCCGGGTGGTTGAGCTGAGAGACGACGGGCGCTTCTTCGATGTTCTTGGTCTTCACGCCCTCAGCAACGGCATCGCCGTTGACATCGAGGCCGCGGTTGGCGTTGACCATCAGGTCATTGTACAGGTGCATACCGGCGTAATCCGTCTTGTTGTTCAGGGAGGAGTTGTTACGCGAGACGGTGCCGTAGGTATTGAAGGTGTTGGTGTGGCCAGGGCCGCCGGACCAGGTCATCTCGTAGCCGTAGGCGGCAACGAAATCATCGCGCAGGGCGTTATACTCCGCCGCGGTCTGCTTGGCCTCTTCCCACTTGGTGATGTCGCCGCTCTTGGTGAGGCTGGACAGGTCATAGTAGCTGGAGGTGGTGGCGGTGTCCTTGGTGTCGAAATAGTTGGAGTGGTCGGTGACGATGAGGAAGTCCACGTCCTTGGCGGTGTTCATGGCGTACTCATAGGCCTGCTCCAGCGTGCCGGCGCCGTCGGAATACTCGGCGGTATGGGAGTGGATCTGGCCGAAGTACAGGCTCATGCCGCTCTCGCCGACGAAGAACGACCAGCTCATGTTGGCGGTCTTGCCGTCGGCGCGCTTGATGGTAACGGCGACGGTGTGGCGGCCCTCGTTCAGGGCTTCCATCGGCTGATAGGTGATCTTGGTGTCGGTGACGGTCGGCGTGACGGCCTTCTCGTCAAGGGTCATGGTGACGGTCGGGTTGGTGCCGCAGTTGGAGATATTGACGGTGATCTCCGGGCGCTTCTCCGCGCCGGTGGCGGCGTTGGGCAGCGGGGAGACGGAGAGGATGAGCGGCTCATCCTTGATTGTCACGGTCTTCTCGTCGCCGTAGACCATGCCGTGTCCGTTGGTCGCCGTGCCCTTGAGCGTCAGGGCGGATTTACCCGCCAGCTCCGCGCCGGGAACCACATAAGTATAGGTGTAGCCGTCGACCGTCGTCGGCACGAGCGTCTTTGCCTCACCATTGTCGAGGGCGTAGGTCATGGTCATATCCGCGACTCTGGCGATCTCGTCGAGGGTGGCGGTAAACGTATAGTCCACGCCGACGTAGGCATCCTCGCCCGCGATGTGCATCTTCGGGTTGAGGATGTAGCCGAGGCCGTTGGGATCTTCGACGACGGCGAACTTCATAGCGAAGATGTTGCTGCCCTTATAGGTGTAGCAACTGAAGGAATTGCTGAAATACTCAATGCAGACAGCGCCGCCCTTGTACTTCGCGGTTTTGTTATAGACAATGTAACCGCCGGTGCACTCCTCGAGCGTCCACTTGGTGTAGTCGTTCTCTTCGGTGTCGAAGTAGAGGCATTCGGCGTTTTCCTCGCCCTCGTTTTCGGAGGTACGCAGATACTTGCCGTTATTCTCGAAGGTGTAGTAGGTGCCGTCAAAATGGACGGTGAAGATCAGCGAGCCGTTGCCCCAGTCGGGGCCGTTATCCGTCGTGCCGTATTCGATGGCGTTAAGGCTGGGCGCGGTCTCGTCATCGGACTGCGCACCGAAGGCGGCGTTGCCCGCCTCGTTGTAGATAACGACCTTCTGACCGTCGGTGGGCTTTTCGCCCGCGACGGGCTTGATGCCGATGTAGCCGTCGCCGTCGGCGTCGGCAAAGGCATCGACTGCATAGAACTTCAACGTGAAGATGGTCTCGTTCGTCGCGTCAAAGCCCCACGGGCTGAACGCGCCGCCGTAGACCTCGATGCAGGCGGGCTGACCGCTGCGGAAATAGTCGGTGTTGGCGATCTTATAGCCGTCACCGAGCGCCTCGATCGTCCACTTCGAGCCCTTTTCGGGGCTGTCAGCGAACTTCGCGGCGCTGGTAGACGTTGCGGTGTAGTATTTGCCGCCGCAGACGAGGTAGTAGCCGCCGGTCGTCTTTTCAAGATAGTACATACCGGGGCCCGCCGGGATCTTCAGCGTTGCGTTCTCCTCGTTGGTCGTGACGGCATAGCCGGGCGTCTTGCCGCCGGCCGCTTCCGAGCCCATGGCCACGCCAGCCGCAGGCGCGTAGATCACGAACGGCGTTCCGGCTTCGGGGACCGCGTCGAGCGGGGTGACGGTGTATTCTTCCGTCGCTGCCAGCGTTCCCATGGGCAGCATTGCGAGAACCATCACCACGACGATCAGCGCGGAGAGAAGTCTCTGGAACTGCTTTCTCATTATGTTTCCTCCTTGTTTTTTCACGGATGCTCTGCCGAAGGCGGACGGACAGCCATCTGCGCGCAGAGATACCTATAGTGATACTCCAATGATAGCACAGAATCAAGAAAAATGCCAGCACAAAAGCCGCCGTCCTCCCCCGTTTCCCTATTTTTGTAAAGAATCACGAAACGCGGTGCGGACGGCGCGAGAAATATATTTTAACGTTGCATTGCTTTCCACGGTTTCCCTGTGTTTTCTAAGCCTTTCGCGCCGTTGTCTATTTTGCTGCCGCCGATTTGTGCGGCGCTTCCCTTGACAGACCCCGCGCGGTTATTTATAATGTAGAGGAAGCTCTGAATCAATCTGTAAGAGCGGTCGGCGAGAGATTTTGTCGAGATCCGCCGGGCGTCGCAGCCGATTTGTTCAGAGGTTCCGTAGAAAAGATACAGCCGTTCTCCCCGGAGAACGGCAGGAGGAACGCCATGAAATACCGCAAGCCGTTTTGGCTCACCGTCCTCGCCCTCGCGGCGGCGGGACTGCTCGCCGCCCTCGCCGCGGTGCTCGTGCAGGCGCTGCGCGGAACGCTGCTGCTCATCCCCGCCGTAACGCTGGCGCTCTGCGCCGCCGGCTGCGGCGCAGTCGGGTATTTTGCGCTGCGCGCCATGCGCGCCCTGCCCGCGCAGGAGGCTCCCGCCGGCAGCAAGAAGCAGCGCGAGCAGGCGCTCGCCGCGCAGAACGAGCTGCGCGCGCGCATTGACCGCAGCTTTTCCAAAAGCCTGTCGCTTTTTGTCCTGCTCGTGTGCGCGGTCGTCTTCCTGCTGGCCTACGCAAAGGCGCAGCAGGCCCCGTCCATCCCCCAGTCGACCGTACGAAGCGGCGTCGTCTACGCGCGCGGTGAGGTCGTCTCCGTCGACGGCGGCATCTGGCGCGGCGAGCAGGAGGTCGAGGATGTCCCCGTCGGCAAGCAGGAGGTCACCGTGCGCATCACGAGCGGCGAGCACGCCGGCGAGAGCTATCAGCTCGACAACAACCTCAGCTACCTCTACGGCACGGTGCTGGAGGCAGGCGACAGCGTGACCGTCTCGTTCTCCGTCACGGACGGGAAGGTCGACGGCATCACCCTGCAGGACTATGACCGCACAAGTCCCCTGCTGTGGATCGTGATCCTCTTCCTCGCCATCACGATCCTGATCGGCGGCAAGGTCGGCGCAAAGTCGCTGCTCGGCCTCGGCCTGACGATCCTGTGCCTGTTCACCGTCCTGATCCCGCTGCTGCTCGGCGGCGCGCCGACTCTGCCGACCGTGCTCGGCCTGTGCGCCTTCGTCACCGTAGTCGAGTTCGTCATTCTCGGCGGCGTCAACCGCAAGACCGTCTGCGCCATCTTCGGCACGGTCGCCGGCGTGGCGCTGGCGATGCTCTTCGGCCTGCTGGCCTGCTCGCTCCTGCGGGTCAACGGCTTTCAGATGTACGTCGCGGAGCCGTCCGTCGAGGCGCTTTTGCAGATCAAGCAGGGGCAGCTCATCTCCGACCTGCCCTCGCTGCAGATCGGCGACCTGCTCGTCGGCGGCATCCTGATCGCCGCCCTCGGCGCGGTCAACGACGTGGCCATGAGCATCAGCTCCGCGATGAACGAGCTGATCGCGGTCAACCCCGGCCTGACGCGCCGGGAGTTGTTCCGCTCCGGCATGAACATCGGCCGGGACATGGTCGGCACGATGACGAACACGCTGATCCTCGCGCTGGTCGGCGGCAGCTTTGTGATGATCATCTACCTGACGTCGCTGGAGCCGTCGTTCCCGCAGCTTATGAGCTCGGCGTATTTCTCCGTCGAGCTGGTGCAGGCGCTTGCCAGCTCCGCCGGTGTCATTTTGGCGGTGCCGCTGTCGGTCGCCGCAGGCACGGCGCTGTTCGCCGGCCGCCGCAAGCATGGATAAAAAGGCGCGGGGGCGCAAAAGCGCCCTCGCAGTTTTGTTTTGGTTCGATGTACAAAAAAACGCAGAGAAGGCACCTCGCCTCTCTGCGTTCCTGCGTTTTTCGGATATTACAAACGGATACGGCCGCCGATCAGTCTGCCGGTCGCGGCAAGACGCTCCGCGTCTCTGCCTCTGGGCTCCAGAACGCCGTGCGCGCCGAGCACCAGAAGAATGGCAAGATAGGTATCCCAGCCAAGCGGGGCTGCGCCGCGCTCCATTTCGGAGATCTTCTGACGGCTCTTACCGACCGCTTCGCCAAGCTCCGCCTGAGACATACGCATCTTCTTACGATACGCAGGCAAATCCTGCACCAGAGATTCAATCAATTCCTTTTGTTGTTCGGTCTGCACAAACTGCGGCATTGTCAACCCTGCTTTCTTATATATATTTTGATAGGGGCGGCTCGTAAGATGCCCCCAGCATCTACGGATTAGCATACCACATTTAAAGTAGAATGTAAACCCTTTCTTGGAAATAATTAGAAAAAAATCACAAAAAATTTTTTAATTTTCTTGCCGCTTTAAAAGATACGTATCCGTTTTACGGGGTGTGGCGCTGCATTTTGTCTTTCTGTCCTCCGGCGCGACAAATACCGCCCGGATTTTGAAAAAAGCGCTTGCTTTTTCGCGGCGGAGCTGGTATAATGCCACCGTGATTGTTAACCTATATCATTATTTTTAGGTTTACATTTAAGGTTGTGCGAAGAATTCCTCCAGCGTCAGGCCGGTTTCGTGGAAGTACTGCGCAGCCTCGCGGCCGACGTAGCGGTAGTGCCACGATTCATAGGCGATGCCGGTCAGATCGCTTTTGTCGGACGGGTAGCGCAGGATGAAACCGTACTCCCAGCAGTGCTCGTGCAGCCATTGCGTCTCCGCCGTCTGCTCCTGCGATTCGTCGAGAAGCTGGTTGTCCAGCGAAACAATATCCATGGCCAGTCCGGACTCGTGCTCACTGCAGCCGGGGCGCATGGTGTAGCGGTCGGCCGCGGCGGTCGCCTCGGCCTCGGTCATGCCCTGTTCCATATAGCGCGCGACGTCCTCGTCGAAAAGCGCCTGCTGCTCGTCGCGCGTGCGGTAGGCCGAGCAGATCTGGAACCGCAGCCCCTCGGCGCGCCCCGCTGTGAGCATGGCGCAAAGGTCGTCATACAGGACGGACGCAACCGACAGGTCCCAGTCACTGAGCCGCGTCAGCTCCGGCGCGTAGTCCGCCGGCAGCGGGTTATCGCGGTTAACAAGCAGCAGAAGCGGGTCGTCCCTGTCAGGCACGGCGGCCAGCGGAAAAGACGGCAGCACGATGTCCGTCGGCTCCGATGGGCTGAACGAAGGCGCCTCCGTTTCATCTTCCCGCGCGCGCTGCACAGACAGCACAGCGCCCGCCGCCACGCACAGCAGCGCAAGAAAGAGCAGCAGCGCAAAAAATGTTCCGTGGCGTTGGGTTTTTCGGCGTGTTTGCCGCCGGTTTGTCGAGGTCTGCATGGTTTTTTCTCCTTTAAAGTAACATTACTGTGACAATATAGCAGATTTTTGTATCTGAAACGTAGCTTTTTTGTAGCATTTTAGCATCATAAACCACAAAGAAAGGATAAATGAAAGATGAAACACAAAACCCTGATCCGTATGCTGCTGGCGGCGCTGTTCGCGGCGCTGACCGCCGTGGGCGCCTTCCTCAAGATCCCCGTCGGCACGATCTCGTTCACCTTACAGGTCTTTTTCACCTGTATGGCGGGCGTGCTGCTCGGCCCGTACTGGGGCGCGCTGTCCCAGCTCGTCTATGTCGCCCTCGGCCTTGCCGGACTGCCGATCTTCACGATGGGCGGCGGCCTGACGTATTTCGCGGTGCCGACGTTCGGCTTCCTGCTTGGCCTGATCCCGATGGCCTTTGTCGTCGGCCTGCTCTCGCGCAAGGGGCTTTCGCGTCTGCCGTGGCTGTGGCTGCGTCTCGCGGTCGCGTGCGTGGCGGGCCTGGTCGTGCTCTACGCCGTGGGTCTGCCCTACCTCTATTTTACGCTCGGCGGCGCGTGGTCGGTGTCGAAAACTCTCGTGTCGGGCTGCCTCATTTTCCTGCCCTTCGACGCGCTCAAGATCGTCTGCGTCGTCCTGCTGGGCGTGCGTCTGCTGCCCGTGCTGCGGCGGTTTGAGGCGTAAACATTCAAAAAAACGTGCGGAGTGCCAACGGCGCTCCGCACCTTTCTTTTTGGTTGCTTTCCGGCGCAAGCTGTGCTATTCTATCATACATATAGAACTATCGCAGGAGGCCTTTGCATGAAGATCATCATCATCGGCGCGGGAAAGATCGGCGCGACGCTCGCCGAGCAGCTCGCCCGCGAGGGTCACGAGGTCACCGTCGTCGACAGCAGCGCAGCCGCGCTGGACGCGGTGAACACGCTCGACGTCATGACCGTCGAGGGCAACGGCATCGCGCCGGAGACCCAGAAGGAGGCCGGCGTCGACCGTTCCGACCTTGCCATCGCGGTCATGTCCACAGACGAGGAAAACCTGCTGGCCTGCCTGATCGCCAAAAAGCTCGGCGTGGGCAACACCATCGCCCGCGTCCGCAATCCCGAATATTCCGCCGGTCTGCGCCTGCTCAAGGACGACCTCGGATTGAGCATGGTGCTCAATCCGGAATTCGCCAGCGCGGCGGAGATCGCGCGCATCCTGCGCGCGCCCTCGGCCATCAAGATCGACACCTTCTCCAAAGGCCGCGTCGAGATACATAAGGTGCGCCTGCCGGAGCGGTCGCCGCTGGCCGGCATGAGCCTGCTCGAGCTGGGCAAGCTGCAAACGGGCGTGCTGATTTGCGTCGTCGAGCGCGGCGAGCACGAGGTCTACATCCCCTCCGGCAACTTTACGATGCAGGCGGGCGACCGCATCAGCTTCGTCGCCCGGCCGAAGACCGCCGCCAAATTCTTCCGCCGCATCGGCATCCAGGCCGACCCCGTCAAGCGCGTGATGCTGCTCGGCGGCGGCAGGATCTCCTATTATTTAGCGAAGCTGATGCTCGATTTCGGCGCGAGCGTAAAGATCATCGAGGCAAACGCAGAGCGCTGCGCCTACCTGTCCGAGGCGCTGCCGGACGCCTCCGTCATCCACGGCGACGCGACCAACGAGCGCCTGCTGGCCGAGGAGGGCATCGCGAAAATGGACGCCGTCGCCTCCCTGACGGGCATCGACGAGGAAAACGTGCTGATGAGCCTCTACGCCCGCAGCATCACGGACGCGAAGATCGTCACGAAGATCAACCGCACGACCTTCTCACACATCATCAGGCAGATGGACTTGGGCAGCGTCTTCCATCCGCGCTATATCGCCGCCGACCACATCGTCCGCTATGTCCGCGCCATGCAAAACTCCCTCGGCTCGAACGTCGAGACGCTCTATAAGCTCGTCGGCAACCGCGTCGAGGCGCTGGAATTCCGCGCCACGGCGAAGTCCGCCGTCTGCGGCAAGCCGCTCATGGAGCTGCCGCTGCTGCCCGACCTTCTGATCTGCTCGGTCAACCGCGGCGGCAGGATCCTCACGCCCGGCGGCAAGGACACCATCGAGCCGGGCGATACGGTCGTGGTCGTGACGACCGTGACAGGTCTGAACGATCTGGACGACATTCTGGACAAACGGAGAGCCCGGCTATGAACCATCGAATGATCCTTTACCTGCTGGGCTATGTCCTGCTGCTCATCGGCGCGTTTTTGCTTTTACCGTGCGTCGTCGCGCTGATTTACGGTGAGCGTGCGCTGTACAGCCTGCTGGCGACGGTCGGCGTGTGCGCCGTCGCCGGGCTTCTGCTGCTGCTTTTCAAGCCGCGCAACCGCCGCTCGATGCACGCCCGCGAGGGCTTCGTCATGGTCAGCCTGTCGTGGATCGTTATCTCGCTGGTCGGCGCGCTGCCGTTCTGGTTCAGCCGCGCGATCCCGAGCTATCTTGACGCCCTGTTCGAGACGATCTCCGGCTTCACGACCACGGGTGCGAGCATCCTGACAAACGTCGAGGCCGTACCGCACTGTCTGCTGTTCTGGCGCAGCTTTACCCACTGGCTCGGCGGCATGGGCGTGCT
>CAZVSJ010000042.1:0-10854 GCA_964629755.1 uncultured Oscillospiraceae bacterium
GTGCGTGATGCGGCTTCGCCTGTGATGCACGCCTTCGGCGCGTGTGCGGAACGCATCGCATCACTTATCACACGCGCAGCGGCATCACTTATCACTTAATTGCAAAGAGGATATTTTTGTGATATACTACAAAAAGTGAGGTGTTTATCATGCCCGAATCCAAACTTAGAGACCTCTCTATGGAATTTTCCGTTGATATCATTGAATTGGTAAAGTGTTTGAAATCCAGTAAAGAATCCATCATTTCTAATCAAATCGGCAGAAGCGGAACGAGCATCGGCGCCAACATCCACGAGGCACAATATGCGCAAGGAAAGAAAGATTTTGTTTCCAAGCTTGAAATCGCCTTAAAGGAAGCAAGTGAAACAGGTTATTGGCTTGAACTCTTATACAGAACAAGATATATCGATGAACAAACCTTCAAAACCCTTTCTTCCAAATGTACATCTTTAAGAGCGATGCTGATTGCTTCCTGTAAAACCGCAAAGGAGAATAAATCATGAACATCACGATTGGCGCCTTACAGACGTATTTATCCGGCCGCTACGGCGGCTGGGCCAGCGAACAGAGCCTGTTCATGAAGCTGGTGGAGGAGCTCGGCGAGGTCGCGGAGGTGCTGAACAAAAGAGCCGGGCGAAAAGCTCCCGGCGGGGACGACCTGCAGGCGCAGTTGGGCGCAGAGCTGGCCGATATGCTCCATTACATCGTCGCGATCGCGGCGATCAACGGCATCGATCTGAACGGCACGATTCTCCAAAAGGACAAGGTCGCCTCCATAAAGTATCACCACGAGATCAATTTGGAGACCTTTCTTTCCGATATGACATAGACGGCAAGCACCCGCGGGCGCTTGCCGTCTTCGTCATACAGGCGTTTTTTGCATGTGTTTCCCTTTTCGCCGCAGCAGAGCGTCCTGCTGCGGCGGTGCTTCATTTTTCAGCCGCCGGATGTGCGCTGAAGTCGGCCCGCCGCGGTCGCGGCAGCGTCTGTCCGGGCAGCGCCGGCTCAGCCCTCGCGGTCGCGGGCGATCAGGATGCGCAGCGCACGGATGGCGACCTCGACGCTCTTGCGCATCTCGGTGTAGGCCATGACGGAGGAGGCGCGGCAGCCGCGAATAGAGGAGATGACGAAGATCGCGGCGGACTCCATCTCGGAGCTGATGACGTTGCCGCGCCGCCATGCCTCCCAGCGAGCCTTCAGCCACGGTTCGGCGGGCATATTCTCCGGCTCATGCTGACCGTAGAAGGAATCCTTGGACTGGGTGATGCCCTCGATGAAATTGTAGCCCAGCTCCTTGGCGGCGACAGCCAGCGCATCGACGACGTGGCGGTCAGCCACGGCGGGGTACTCGATGGGGATGTACTGGCGGGTGGTGCCCTCGTCGCGGACGGCGGCCGTATTGATAACGCCGTCGAGGCTCTCGTCAAATGCGCGGTCGCAGACGCGGCCGGCTGTGCCGACGCGGATAAAGGTGTCCGCGCCGCAGGCGATCAGCTCCTCCAGACAGATCGCGGTAGAGGGGCAGCCCATGCCGGTGGAGACGACGGAGACGGGTACGCCGTCGAGGGTGCCGGTCCAGGTCTTGTGCTCGCGGTTGTGCGCCACGAGGCGGGGGTTGTCGAAGAAGGTGGCGATGAAATCCGTACGGAAGGGGTCACCGGGCAGCAGCACATAGCGGCCGATGTCTCCCTTCTTCAGGTGCACATGGTACATGACGCCATTGTCGTTGGTAACAGCCATGATGGATGATCCTCCTTAGATTATCGTTTGGATTTGTCGTAGGGCACGCCTGCAACGGCGGGCTTGTTGGAGTTCGAGGAAGAGATCGCCAGAACGATCAGTGTCGCCACATAGGGCAGCATCTTGTAAAATGCCTCTGGGATGCCCAGATTGTACAGGAACGGGATGACGGAGTAGGCCGAGCCGAGGGTCTTGGTGATGCCGAAGAAGAGCGCGCCGAGGCAGATGCCCATGGGCTTCCAGCGGCCGAAGACGACGACGGACATGGCGAGGAAGCCGTAGCCGCTGACGTTGGAGGTAAAGGTCGTGGTCGTCGGCAGGATGAAGGCCAGACCGCCCAAACCTGCCAGCGCGCCGGAGAGCAGCACGCCGAGGTAGCGCATTTTATAGACGCTGATGCCGACGGAGTCCGAAGCCTGCGGGTTTTCGCCGCACGAGCGCATCCGCAGGCCGAGGCGGGTGCGGTAGAGGAAGAAGGCCGACAGCACGAGAATGAAGATGCCCAGATAGGTGGTGATATAGGCCTTCTGGAAGAAGATCGGGCCGATGACGGGGATGTCGCCCAAAACCGGCACCTTGTCGATGCGGAACGTGTTCTTGAAGATGACCTTCTCGCTGCCCGTCAGGATGCGGCCGAAGAAGAGGCCGAACGCGGTGGCAAAGGTATTGATCGCGGTGGAGCTGATGGTCTGCTCTGCCTTCAGATGGATGGACGCGAAAGCGTGCAGGGCGCTGAGCAGGGTGCCTGCCGCCATGGAGATGAGGATGGCGAGCGTCAGGCACAGCCACACGGGCATACTGTCCTGACAGAAGTGAATAAAGATGATGCCCGCGAAGGCACCGAAGATCATGATGCCGTCGAGCGCGATGTTCAGCACGCCGCTGCGTTCGCTGATGAGGTCGCCGATGGCGACGATCAGGAGCGGGACGAAGAAGATCAGCACCTGTTGACACAGGAAGTAGATAATATCAGCAGACATATGCGCTTACGCTCCTTTCTTCGTGCCAGCGGCAGTTCTTCTTTGCAGGCGTCTGCGGCGCAGTGCCTCGCTGATGATGAGGGAGAACGCGCTGAAATAGATGATGACGGAGGTGATGATGTCCACGATCTCCGCCGTGTAGCCGTAGCCCTGCATATAGAAGCCGGAGACCTGCAGATATGCCAGGAAGAAGGCGGAGAAGATGCAGCCGATGGGGTTGTTCATCGCCAAAAGCGCGACAGGAATGCCGTTGAAGCCCTCCGGCTGGAGCACGTCCACCACCTGCACATATTTGCCGGAGGAGGACAGATACATCAGTGCGCCGCCGAGGCCGCAGAGCGCGCCGGAGATCAGCATGGCGCAGACGATGTTTCTGCGGGCGTTGATGCCGGCGTTGGCGCTGGCGTCGCGGTTTTTGCCGCAGGCCTTGATCTCAAAGCCGAAGGTGGTCTTCTCCAGCAGGAAGTAGATCAGGATCGCCACGGCAATGGCGATGAGAATGCCGCAGTTGACGACGGAGCCGGGGAAGATTTTGTTCAGGCCGGCGGCGGGAAGGCGGTGCGCTGCGGGAACCGCCAGCGTCTGGTTGCGCAGGGAATCGTAGATGGTCAGCTTGATGAGGTAGTTCGTCAGATACAATCCGGCGTAGTTCATCATGATCGTGGCGATGACGATGTTGACGTTGCGGTAGGCGTGCAGCAGCGCCGGGATCAGCGCCCACAGCGCGCCGCCAAGCATACTTGCGATGAGCGGGACGATCCAGCCCAGCGCGCCGGGCAGCTCCCATCGGATGGCCACATAGAGGCCGCAAAACGCGCCCGCGAGGAACTGGCCCGCACCGCCGATATTGAAGATGCTGGCTTTGAACGCGAAGCCGACGCCCACGCCGGTGAGAATGATGGGCACGGCGTAGTAGAACACGTCGCCGAAGGACTTCATGCCGTTATAGAAGCCGCCGACGACGAGCGCCTGAAAGCCCCGCAGGGCGTTTGCGGGATTGGCGGCAAGCAGGACAAGGAAGCCGAAAAGCAGGCCGACAAAGATGGCGATCAGGGAGGAGACAAGACCGGAATAGTCCTTGCTCCCAATCAGAGGACTTTTCTTCATACCGCTGCTCCTTTCCGCTTGCTGCCGGACATATAAAGACCCAGCTCGTTGGGCGTGGTCTCCTCCGGGCGCACCTCCGCGACGATCTCGCCCTCATACAGGACAAGGATGCGGTCGCTCATGTTCATGACCTCGTCCAGATCGAACGAGACGAGCAGGACAGCCTTGCCGCTGTCGCGCTGCTCCAAAAGCTGGTCGTGGATCGATTCGATGGCGCCGACGTCGAGACCGCGCGTCGGCTGCATGGCCACGATCACGTCCTGCCCCGCGTCGATCTCGCGGGCGATGATGGCCTTCTGCTGGTTGCCGCCGGACATACTGCGGGCGGTGCTGTCGGCGCCCTCGCTGCTGCGGATGTCAAATTCCTTTTCCAGCCGCTGAGCCAGCTCTCGGCGCTTGCCGAAGCGGATCACACCGCCCTTCTGATATTCGGGCAGGAAGTATTTTTTCAGCGCGAGGTTTTCCTCCAGCGTGCTGTCAAGGATCAGGCCGTATTTGTGGCGGTCCTCCGGGACGTGAGCGAGGCCATGGGTGTTGCGGTAGCGGATGGAGGCCTTGCTGACGTCCTCGCCGTTGAGTAGGATCTTTCCGCTGTTCTGGTGCAGCAGACCCACGATCACGCGTACCAGCTCGCTCTGGCCGTTACCCTCCACGCCCGCCACGCAGACGATCTCGCCGCGGTGGACGCGGAAGGAGACGTTGTTCAGCGCCAGCTTGTGGGCGCTGCGCTCGGATCTGAGGCAGACGTTTTCCAGCACCAGCACGTCTTCGCCCGGCTGTTCGGGCGCCTTGTCCACAGTGAAGTTGATCTTTCTGCCGACCATCATCTCCGACAGCTCTCCGACGTCGGTCTTGGAAACGTCGACCGTGCCGATGTATTTGCCGAGACGCAGGACACTGCAGCGATCGGCCACGGCCATGATCTCGTTGAGCTTGTGGGTGATAAAGGCGATGGCCTTCCCCTCTTTTTTGAGGTTGAGCATGATCTGCATCAGCTCGTCGATCTCCTGGGGCGTCAGGACGGCGGTCGGCTCGTCAAAGATCAGGATGCGGTTATCGCGGTAAAGCATTTTGAGGATCTCCACGCGCTGCTGCATGCCGACTGTGATGTCCGCGACCTTCGCGTCGCAGTCGATGTTCAGGCCGTAGCGCTCGCTCAGCTCCATGACCTTTTTTCTCGCCTCCGCCATTTGCAGAACGCCGTGCTTGGCCGTCTCCACGCCCAGCACGATGTTTTCCAGAACGGTGAAATTTTTGATCAGCATGAAGTGCTGGTGCACCATGCCGATGCCGAGGGTGTTTGCCGTGCGGGGGTTTTTGATGTCGACCTTTTTGCCGTCAATGAGGATCTCGCCGCTCTCCGGTTGGTAAAGTCCAAACAGGACACTCATGAGCGTCGATTTGCCTGCGCCGTTTTCGCCGAGCAGGGCGTGGATCTCTCCGGCCTTGATGCAGAAGGTCACATTGTCATTGGCAATGATGCCGGGGAACACTTTCGTAATGTTCCGCATCTCTATGGCATATTCTTGCATTGCTCGCTCCTTTCCGTGCTAAAAAAGGGGGAGCCGGGATGACCGGCTCCCGGGAGAGATAACGATTACTCGACGACCTTGATGCTGACGTAGGTCAGGGTGGCTGCCAGATCCTCGATGGTTACGGTATTGCCGTTGGCGTCGACGTCCACGATCATGTTGGTGCAGATGCCGTCCTTGTCCTGCTTCATCGCGTCAACAAGCACGTCGTACTGCGCCTGTGTGAAGGTCTTGAAGCGGGAGGTCTCCATCGGCAGGCCGCAGGCGTTGTGGGTGACGTCATAGATGGTGGCGGTGCCGCCGGCCCAGCCGCCCTCGTAAGCCTTGGTCAGGGCGTCCTCAACGGCGGGCGCGACCATCTTCATGGCGGAGGTCAGGCAGGTCTCGGAGTTCTCGGCCATGTCGGTGTCGACGCCGATGGCAACCTTATTGCCGCCGACGGATTCGCAGGCCGCAAAGACGTTATCGGGCGAGCCGCAGCCGAAGATGCAGTCGGTGCCGGTCTGGTACCAGGAAGCGGCCTTGGCCTGAAATTCCGGCGCGATGTCGAACGAGCCGGTGTAGGTGTACAGCAGCTCGACGGAGCCGGGTGCCATGCCGAGTTCCTTGGCGGCGTACTCCGCGCCCTGCGCGAAGCCGTAGCCGAAGCGGACGACCGCGGGAACGGCCAGAGCGCCGAAGAAGCCGAGCTTGGTGTAGCCCTCATAGACGGCGGCATAGCCGGCCATGAAGCCGGACTGATCCTCGGCAAAGCTCATGGCGACGGTGTTCTCGGCGATATAGATCTCGCCGGTCTCTTCGCTGGAGGGAGAGGAGTCAATGAGAATGAACTTGACGTCGGGATAGGTGGTCTGGCACTCATAGATGGCGCCGGCCATCAGGAAGCCCGGCGTTACGACGACCTTCGCGCCTTCCTTCACGGCGGTGTCGATGCACTGGATGTAGCTGGCGGTGGACTGCTCAACGGGCAAGTAGTAGTTCGCGGTCTTGCCGGACTTTGCGACGTAGGCCTGAATGCCCTCCCATGCGAGCTGGTTGAAGCCTCTGTCGTCGATGGTGGACTGCGGGCCGTTGGTCACGAGAACGATCTCGGCGCCGGAAGCGGGAGGATTGTTGTTCTGAGGCTGGGTGGTACCCTGATTGTTGTTCTGGGGATCGCTGGACGTTTCGTTGTTGCCGCTGCAGGCTGCCAGGGTGAATACCATGATCGCTGCGAGCAACAGAGCTACTAACTTTTTCATAATTCCTCCATATTTTCTGAATTTATTCAACCTGCGTGCAGGTTAAACACTGGGATGGGGCGGCTGGAAAAAGGAGCCGTCATTCGCCCGCCGAAAGCCGCCCTCCGGCAGCATCTGGCGCAGCGTGAAGACCTTGTAATCCGTCGGCGTTTTGCCGTGGATGACGAGGAAGTCGTCCGGGTCACAGAATTCGGACATGACCTGCCGGCAGACGCCGCAGGGAGAACAGTATTGCTGCAACGGCTCGCCTTTCGTGCCGCCGACGATGGCGATGGCGGCGAAATTCTTCTCGCCCTCGCTCACAGCCTTGAAAAACGCGGTGCGCTCGGCGCAGTTGGTGGCACTGAAGCCGCCGTTTTCGATGTTGCAGCCGGTGTAGATCCTGCCCTCCTGCGTCAAAAGCGCCGCGCCGACGGCCCAGTTGGAATACGGGCAGTAGGCAAATTCACGCGCCTCGATCGCACGCCGGATGAGCAGTTCGGCTTGTTCCTTCGGGATGGTCAGTGTCATTTTTATCTTCTCCTTTCCAATATGGGCCGCACAACCGCCGCACGGCAGGCCGCAGCAGTGGGGCAAACAAATCGCACAGCTTTCCGCCCAGCAGCAGGTTGATCACGGTGCCTATGCCCAGATCGCCGCCCAGCAGGAAGGTAAGCAGCAGCGCGAAGCCGTTCCAGAGATACATTCCGGTGCCGTAGCTGCGGTGCAGCAGCTTGGCGATGGTTAGGTACAGCATATCCAGCGGCTGCACGCCCAGTTTGATTTGCACATACCACGCAAGGGCGAGACAGCACAGCACCGTACCCAGCACCACCAGTCCAATGCGTACCGCCATCGGCGGCGTTACGGGGATGAGCTTGTGCAGCAGCGTTTCAAACACGTTCATCAGCGGCCCGAGGCCGAAGCCCACGACCAATGAGCCGATGCCCACCAGCGAGCGGTTGGCGAAGCAGAAGATCAGCAGCACCAGCGTGTTGAACAGCAGATTCACCGTTCCCGCCTCCATGCCGATCAGCCGTCCGAGTCCTTGCTGAAAGCTGGTGTTGGCATCCGTGCCGAGGCCGGAAAACAGGCACAGGGCAATGCCGAAGGCAAGCGGGGGAAGCGCCGGCAGCATGAGCGCCGTCAGGCGAAGGTAGCCGCGCAGCGGCATGGCGAGATGTTTCTTCATGGTGATCCTTTCTGCGGGGAGGAGCAGCTCGAGCCTGCTCTTTGTAAAAACGTTTCGATTTTTTGATAAAAAGAATCATCCGATCATAAAAGTCCGGAATTGATAAAACTTTTTTGTAAAATCGTTTTTATTCTGTCCTAAATCAGAATACCATATTTTTTCATAGCCGTCAATCGAAACGTTTTTACAAAAAATCAAGCCAAAATTTGTGAAAAACTTACAAATCGAAATTTTTCGCCGCGTCACCGGCGGGGATTCTCGAATGATTCGTAAAAACACAGAAATTTTCCCGTTCAAATCTTTTCCGGCTTTCGGTTGACACCCGGGGGTTTGTGAAATATAATGGAAGAAAATAGCCGCAAGGCAGAAGGTTGGGAACGTATGGGTCGGCAGAAGCGCAGCTCGCAGTCCGTCACGATTAAAGATATTGCCCGGCTGGCGGGAGTCTCCGTCTCCACGGTCTCCCGGGTGCTGAACCATCTGGATCGGGTCAGCGACGAGACCCGCACCAGAGTGAACGATGCGGTGGAAAAGCTGGGCTATACCCAAAACGCCCTCGCCACCTCTCTGGTCACCGGGCAGACACGCATCGTGATGATCGTGGTGCCGGACTTCATTCTGGATTTCAACAACGTTGCCCTGCAATTCGCGGAGGACACCTTCCGCCGCCATGGCTACCAGTCCATGATCTTCTTCAGCGGAGAGGATCCGGAGGCAGATCCTCTGAGCTACCTCAACCGCTACATTCACTTGATCGACGGTGCCTTGGTGGTCCCCACCCGCAACCGGATCTTTGACCTCCAGCGTTTCCGCAAGCCTATCGTGCTGATCAACCGCACGATGGCGGGCTGCGAGCTGAACAGCGTCACCATCGACAATTTCCGCGGCTGCTACACCCTGACGCAGCTTCTGCTGGAGAAGAACCACAAAAAAATCGCCATTCTGCCCATTGACACGGATATGAACATCGGCACGGACTGCCTGCAGGGCTTCTGCCAGGCCATGCTGGACGCGGGTCTGCGGCCGGAGGACAGGTACATCCGCCGCTGCCAGATAAACCAGGTGGGCATTCTGAATCAGTACTGGTCCAACGGTGCCCGGAACCTCCTGTTCCGGCAAAGCAGCTACCTGAATACGCTGGATCTGCTGGCCATGGAGGATCCTCCCACCGCAATCGTCGCCTGCAATGAAAATATCTGCGCCGGCTGCCTGCAGGCCCTGCAGGAAAACCATCTGGTACCGGGCAAGGATATTTCGCTGGTCTCCTTTGACGACCTGTCCACACCGCTGGTCACGCCGGGCATCACCTCCGCTTTCACGCCCAGAGATCTGATCGGCAGGTACGGTGCCGAGCGCCTGCTGGAGATGATCGCCAATCCTGACGACCATCGTATCATCCACCGTGAGCTGGATTCCTGTCTGATGCTGCGCGAGAGCATCGTGCAGCTCTGACCCGCCAACATACCGCAGCGGCGTCCGTACGCCGCTGCTTTTTCTGCCGTTCTATCCGATGATTCCCATTTCTCCGGTATAACCGCTCCCCTTCCGCGGCAAAAATAGGTTTGACAAATCTCATTTTTATGTTATACTTCACCACGAAACCAAAAACGACCTTTTTCGGAGGAACCCCTATGGCAAAATTTTCCGACGTCCTGCTCGCGAGCGACTTTGACCGCACGCTGTCCGGCTGCGACGGTACCATCCCGCAGGCCAACCTCGACGCCATCCGCTATTTCATGGACGAGGGCGGCGCTTTCACCGTCGCCAGCGGCAGAAGCATCCCCCTGTTTCGCCAGAAGGCCGCGCTCGTGCCGGTCAACGCGCCCTGCATCCTCAGCAACGGTGCAATTTTATATGACTATAATACCGAGACGCTCCTGCACGCCGAGCCGCTCGACGAGGACTTCGCCCCGAAGATCATCGCCGCCGCCCGCGCCTACGACAACTCGCTGAGCGTCGAGGTGCAGTGCCTCGACAAGCACTATATCTACGGCTCAAGCACCCGCCGCGACGGCTTCCTCGCCGCCAGCGGCGTCACGCCCATCCACACCGAGGCCGACCCGCCCTTCCCGTGGATGAAGATCGTCGTCTGCGCGGCGGACGACCACGTCATCGAGAGCTACGACGAGGTCGCGCCCGAAAAGCTCGAAAAATTCCGCCTGCTGATGGAATACATCGACCGCTTCTGCCGCGAAAAATGCTGCGCCACGCGCTCGATGCCCCGCCTGATCGAGATCGGCACGAACACCTGTGACAAGGGCACGGCCGCGCGCACGCTGGCCAACACCCTCGGCCGGAAAACGCTCGTCTGCGCAGGCGACGCGATGAACGATCTGGCCATGCTCCGCGAGGCGGATCTCGCGTTCTGCCCCGCCGACTGCGACCCCGCGCTGCACACGCTGCCGTTCCTGCGTCTGGTCAGTCCGTGCAGCAAGGGCGCCGTCGCCGACGTCATCCGCGCCCTGGACGAGGCGCGGTCATAAATCAGAGAATGAGCGCACCCTCCGGCACGAGGGTGCGCTCTTTTCAGGAGATATTTGCTTTTTTATTGCAGATCTGCGCCCATTTCGCAGGTATAAAGCCAGGCGATCGTGTCGCCGTCGCTGACGGCGTATTCCGAGCAGCCGACGTTCGGGAAAGCGCCGTTGACCGCGTAGAGCCAGCCGGAGCCGGTGCCGCAGTCGCGCTCATAGAGATTGCCGATGCCCTCGATGTAGGCGGTGTTATAGATCGGCGAGGTCGAAAATTCCAGCGCAATGCCGTATTCCCGCGTGACGCGCTGCAGGACGGTAAAGACCGTGTCGCCCTCCTCGAGCGTCACCGTGACCGTGCCGAGCATCCACCCGCTCTCCGGCACGATGGCCTCTTTGCCCGGCGTCAGGTCGTCCATGTGCGACAGCACCGTCGTGCAGGAGATGGAGATCGTGCATTGCGGCGCGGGCGGCTCGGTCGAAGGCTCGCTCGTCGCTTCCGTCGTCGGTTCGGTCGGGGCTTCCGTGGACGGTTCGGTGGAGGGAGCGGTCGTGGGCTGTGTCGCAGGCTCGGTCGTCTGCGTCCCGGTCGGCGCGGACGAGGGCTGCACA
>CAZVSJ010000042.1:10954-15176 GCA_964629755.1 uncultured Oscillospiraceae bacterium
CTGTGTCGCAGGCTCGGTCGTCTGCGTCCCGGTCGGCGCGGACGAGGGCTGCACAAGCTCCGTCCCGGTCGTCTCGGCCGGCGTCTCGGAGGAGGCGGACGGCTGCGTCACGGAGGTCGTCGTGGGCTGCGTTTCGGACGGGTCGGTGGGCTGTGCGGAGAGCGTCGTGGGAGCGGAGGGCTCCTGCGGCGCTTCGGTGTCTCCGAAGAAGAACGCCGCCGCCAGCACCACCACGATCACCGCCGCGGCGATCGCCGCATAGTGCCATTTTTTCATTTGGCAAGGAAGCGGCAGAGCATGGCCGCCGCCTGCGCGCGGGTCGCGGTGCCCTGCGGGTCGAGGCGGTTGCCGTCGGTGCCGTTGATGATGCCGGCGGAGACGGCCCAGTTCATCGCGTCAAGCGCCCAGTCGGAGACGCTTTCGCTGTCCGCAAAGGACGCGATCGCAGTCTCGGCCTCGGGCTTGCCGGCGTAGCGCCACAGGATCGTGGCAAATTCCTCGCGGGTGACGGGGCGCTCCGGCGCGAAGCAGTTGCCGCCGACGCCGCCGACGATGCCCTCGCTCTGCGCCCAGGCGACCTCCTCGGTGTACCACGCGTCCGCCGCGACGTCCGCGAAGGTGGACTTCTCCTGCGTCGTCGCGCCCGCTGCGCGGTAGAGGATGGCAACGAGCATGGCGCGGGTGATCTCACCCTCGGGGGCAAATTCGGTCAGGGACGTGCCGTTCATCAGGCCCAGCTCAGTCGCGGTGCAGATCTCCTGCCGCGCCCAGTGGCCGTCCACGTCCGTGTAGCGCAGGCAGTCATGCGCTTTGACGCGGATGCGGAAATACGCGACATATTTGCCGCCGAGGGTGGAGACGCTGCAATCGACCTCCTGCGCGAAGTCAGCGTCCTTCAGGCCGCTGACGATGGCGTAGTGCGGGTCGAGCGAGGTCGTATAGGTCAGACCGTCGGCCTTGCCGTCATAGCCGAGGTCGAAGGTCAGCACGAACGGGTCGTCCTGCGTGCCCTTGCCCTCAGCCGGCTCGCCGTCGACAAAGTAGCTTGCCGTCATGTTATAGCTGTCGTCGAATTCGACCGTGCGGGTCATGTGCTTCGTCACGCCGCCGAGGGTGATGCTCGTGAAGACGGGCAGGCCGTAGAAGCCGGAGCCGATGTCGTCGGTCGTGGTGTCGAGGTTCATCGAATAGTGGAGCTGCAGCACGTCGCCTACCTTGGGCGTGATCGAGCCGAGGCCCCAGTTGGAGAAATCGTCATTATTATAAGAGAGCATCCAGCCGGAATAGCCGCCGAGGCTGCCGAGGCCGTTGACCTCGGTGATGTAGCCCTCCGCAACGCCCGTAGCGGTGATGCCGTTGGCCTCGAACGCGGCCTGCAGCACCTCCGGAGCGGTCATGCCCTCGTGCAGCGTCACGGGCACGTCCGCGAGGACAACGCCGGTCTTGCTGGCGTTTTCGGCGCCGGCGGCGACGGCGGTGTAGTCATACACGCCGACGTAGACGTAGGACAGGGCGTCCGTCATGTCGTAGAGCGTGGTCTTGCCGTCCAGCAGGCGCTCATAGCCCGCGAGGGCATAGCCGACCTGCTGCGTGGCCAGAAGGTTCGCCTTGCGGTCGGCGTGACCGAACGCAACGCCCTCACCGTCTGCGAGGTAGGAGAAGATCGCGCTGCCGAGCCACGCGCCGTCCTCTTTGACAAAGCGGCTGTCCTTGGCGGGGTCGATGCCGAGGCAGCACAGCGCCAGAAGCACCTGCGCGGGGGATTCGGAGCAGGCCGTGCCCCAGACGACGTAGCCGCCGTCATCCTGCTGCAGCGCGCTCAGGACGGCAAGGCCGCGGTCGACCGCCGCCTTGACCTCTTCCTGCGCATAGTAGGGCGCAAGCGCCTGAATGACCATCGCGGTCATGTCGACGTCCGCGACGCTGCCGAAGAACGCCCAGCCGCCGCCTTCGATCTCCTTGTCCAGCAGCTCCTGCACATAGCGCTCGCGGGTCGCGGTCGCGCCCTCGGGCAGGCTGTAGTTGCCGCAGTCGAGGGCGAGCAGTGCATAGAGCGTGCCGTTGATGCCCTGCTTGGCGGTCTTGTCAAAGTCGCCGAGCGGCGCGATCATGCTGTAGCCGGCGAAATTCGACGCGTCCATGCCGCAGGCGGTCAGCGCCAGCGTGATGCGCGAATAGGTGGTGTTGTTATTGGCGTCCATGACACCCTCGGCGGTCCTGATTTTCTCGTTCATGTACGCCAGATAGGCCGCGCGCAGCTCGTCGGAGAGGTTGCCGCTGCGGGCGAGCTGGAAGATCGTCCAGTCGCTGTAGACGCCCTCGGTGCGCGAAGCATCGAGGTAGGCCGACACGCCGTCGACGGCATCGGCCAGCTCCATGGGAAGCGCCGCGGCCTCCGCCGCGAACGCCGCGGGCAGGACGCCGGCCAGCAGCGCCAGCACCAGAAGCAATGCGATCAGTTTTTTCATAATTTTCCTCCTAACATATCAAAAAACGGCCATGGCAAAATAGCCACAGCCGTTTTTCTGTGCAAATTACAGCTTTTTGTAGGTCTTCTGACTCGCGCTTAGGATCGGACGATCTGCGGACGCGCTCTGCCTTCCCGGTTTTTCCCAGTGACTGACTTTCGTCAACGAGCGGCGCCCTCGGCGCTTACAGCGGCGGTTACCGCGGGGACTTGCACCCCATTCCCTTGTTCATCTCCGCGCCTGCGCGGCGGCGGAGCCACAAAAAGAGACAATATTCATTTCGGTTACACTATACCATTCTGCGCGCGGGCTGTCAAGCAAAATTTGTCGCGGATCACAGCCGGAATTTCGGACGCAGGCGGGCGTGGTAGAGGATCTCCAGCCGGCCGATCAAAACGTCATAGATGGCGAAGGTGACGTTCGCCAGCACGAGCAGCACGGCCAGCAGGAACGTCTCGTACTGCGCGAATTCCGCGCGCAGCGCCTCCATTCGGAACACAAAAATCATCAGCGAATAGGCCGCCAGCACCGCGCCGGTGCAGAAGGCCAGCTTCGCCGCCCAGCGCAGCAGCTTCGGGCGCAGGCGGTTGAGGTATTTGCGCAGCATCGGGTAATAGCCGAAGAACGCGAACAGCACCGCCGATTCCTTCTCCGGCGCGAGCAGCGCAGCCAGCACCGCCACGCCGAGGAACCATACCGCGCTCCATTTTTTGCCCGTCTCGGCGTAGACCGGGATGAGCACCAGCGACGCCAGCACCGGGCAGGCGATCGACGCGAAGGGCAGCACCCCGCCGAGGAACATCAGCGCCAGCGCGAGCGCCGCCAGCACGCCGCACAGCGCAAGGCGCCTGGTATCACTTCTTCTGTTCATTGCGGCTTCCGTCCGAATTGTTCTTTAACAGCGCATATTTGATGTCCCACAGCTTCTGCGACAGGTCGACGTAGTAGGTGTGCGGGTTGTCGAAGCGCTTGACCTCGTCCCAGAGGGTGTCGACCTGTGCGCGGCAGTAGTCGCGGATCTCGTCGAGCGTGGGCTGCTTGTAGACCAGCTCGCCGTTTTTGAAGATGGGCACCTGCAGCTCCTTGGCGGTGAAATTGTAGACGGTCTTCTGCTTCCACGTCGCCTCCGGGTCGAAGATCCGCAGATCCTGCGAGTCGTCGACCGTCTCGTCGTGGACGCACAGGTAGTCCGCGATGGCCTTGCCGGTGTCGTTGCCGTAGAAGCGGTAGAGCTTCTTGAAATGCGGGTTGGTGATCTTGCCGACGTTCTCCGAGATCTTGATCTTCGGCTCGACCGTGCCGTCGTCGCGCTCGACCGCGACGAGCTTGTACACGCCGCCGAAGACCGGCTCGCTGCGTGCGGTGATGAGGCGCTCGCCCACGCCGAACATATCGATCTGTGCGCCCTGCTGCAAAATATCCTGAATGATGTATTCGTCGAGCGAGTTGGACACGGAGATGCGGCACTTCGTCCAGCCGGCGTCGTCGAGCATCTTACGTGCCTTTTTGGTCAGGTAGGTCATGTCGCCGGAGTCGAGGCGGATGCCGCATTTTTCGATGCCGAGGGGCTTTAAGACCTCGTTGAACACGCGGATGGCGTTCGGCACGCCGCTCTTGAGGGTGTTGTAGGTGTCGACGAGCAGGACGGCGTTGTTGGGGTACAGCTCGCAGTAGGTCTTGAACGCCTCATATTCCGAGTCGAACATCTGCACCCACGAGTGCGCCATCGTGCCGCCGGCGGGCACGCCGTAGAG
>CAZVSJ010000043.1:0-15118 GCA_964629755.1 uncultured Oscillospiraceae bacterium
ACCTGCTCCGTCTGCCACAAGTATTTCTCCGATGCGAACGGCAAGAACGAGATCGAGGCAGATAGCTGGGTCATCGACGCGACCGGTCATACCCTGACCAAGACCGAGGCGAAGGCACCCACCTGCACCGAGGCGGGCAACAGCGAATACTGGACCTGCTCCGTCTGCCACAAGTATTTCTCCGATGCGAACGGCAAGAACGAGATCGCAAAGGATAGCTGGGTCATCGACGCCACGGGTCATACCCTGACCAAGACCGAGGCGAAGGATCCCACCTGCACGGAAGACGGCAACAGCGAATACTGGACCTGCTCCGTCTGCGGCAAGTTCTTCTCCGACGAAGAAGGCAAGAACGAGATCGCAAAGGATAGCTGGGTCATCGATGCCACGGGTCATACCCTGACCAAGACTGAGGCGAAGGCACCCACCTGCACCGAGGCAGGCAACAGCGAATACTGGACCTGCTCTGTGTGCCACAAGTACTTCTCCGATGAAGAAGGCAAGAACGAGATCGCAAAGGATAGCTGGGTCATCGAGGCCACGGGTCATACCCTGACCAAGACCGAGGCGAAGGAGCCCACCTGCACCGAAGACGGCAACAGCGAATACTGGACCTGCTCCGTCTGCCACAAATACTTCTCCGATGAAGAAGGCATGACCGAGATCGCAAAGGATAGCTGGGTCATCGAAGCCAAGGGTCATACCCTGACCAAGACCGAGGCGAAGGAGCCCACCTGCACGGAAGACGGCAACAGCGAGTATTGGACCTGCTCCGTCTGCCACAAATACTTCTCCGACGAGAAGGGCGAGACCGAGATCGAGAAGGATAGCTGGGTCATCGAGGCCACGGGTCACAGCCTGACCAAGACCGAGGCGAAGGAGCCCACCTGCACCGAGGACGGCAACAGCGCATACTGGACCTGCTCCGTCTGCCACAAATACTTCTCCGATGAGAAGGGCGAGAACGAGATCGCAAAGGATAGCTGGGTCATCGAAGCCAAGGGTCACACCCTGACCAAGACCGAGGCGAAGGCACCCACCTGCACCGAGGCGGGCAACAGCGAATACTGGACCTGCTCCGTCTGCGGCAAGTTCTTCTCCGACGAAGAAGGCAAGAACGAGATCGAGAAGGATAGCTGGATCATCGACGCCACGGGCCACAGCTTCGGCGACTGGACGGTCACGAAGGAGCCCACCTGCACGGAGGACGGCGAACAGACGCGCGTCTGCTCCGTCTGCGGCGCAACAGAGGACGCTCCCGTTCCCGCCTGCTGCCCGAGCGCCGGGCTGACCGACGTGCCGCTGATCGCATGGTATCACACGGCGGTGGACTTCATGGTGGCGCATGAATTCATGCTCGGCGTCAGCGCGGACCGCTTCGCCCCCGAAAGCACCATGACCCGCGCCCAGCTCGTCACCGTGCTCTACCGCATTGCGGGCGAGCCGGAGACCGACGGAACGCACGGCTTCACCGATGTCGCTGACGGTATGTGGTATTCCGATGCCATCGCCTGGGCGGCGCAGTCCGGCGTGGTGAACGGTATCGGCAACAACAAGTTCGATCCCGACGGCTATGTCACCCGTGAGCAGATCGCAACGATCCTCTTCCGCTACACGAAGTCCGAGCCGGTCGCGGAGGATAAGCTCAGCGCCTTCCCGGACGCCGACAAGACCAGCTCCTACGCGGTCGAGGCGCTCAACTGGGCGGTCGCCGAGGGTCTGATCAACGGCAGCGATGGCGCGCTCCTGCCGGGCGACACGGCGACCCGCGCACAGGTCGCGGCCATCCTCATGCGGTTCTGTGAGAATATTGCAGAGTAACAATTCTGCCGAAAACTGAAAAATGCCCCGGGTCGACCTCCCTGCGGAGGACGCCCCGGGGCATTCTTTCCGAGCGGAGAATGTCTGGGTGACAAGGATGATCTGACCGAAATACAAAACAGGCGCAAAATGACCGCCGGGCTCTCCGGCGGCTATTTTGCGCCTGCCGACGCGGCATTTACATGGCGCGGACGCCGAGGGAAACGCGCCAGAGGATGCTGCCGTCGGGCACGTAACAGGTGATGACGGTTTCTTCGTAATAGAACGCTCTGCTGAATGAGGGAGGGGCGATGTGACAGTACGCCAGCATATTGGAAGTGACTGTAATATAGCGATCCTCCAGGTCGAAAATGCCATTGACCGGCAGCTCGTCATACCACACCCTCGCGCCGTTGTGCCAGCCGACTACCGACATGGCGAAACGGGCGTCGGCCTTTTGCAGGTCGTGCAGCTCCAGATTTTCGTCCAGCCGCACGGAAAAACCTTCAGAGTAGCCGTCCGTGGACACCGCTACGTTGCCCGTTGTACTCTGCGTGCGACCGAGAAGCGTGAGCCCGTCCGTAAAGCATTCCGGCCAGTCAAAGTCGTTGCTCTCGAGTGTGCGCTGCCGCAGCAGCTCGCCGTCCGGGGAGAAGCGGCACAGGTAGATGCGGTCAAAGCCTCCGACTTTCACCGTCCCGGCCGTGTAGATCTCGCCGTGATGGACGGTCAGGTCACAATGGTAGTATGACGCAGGGAACTCGACCGACCAGAGAACGCTGCCGCCGGAGTCATATCTGGTCAGGGTTTCGCCCGCGCAGAGGAAGCCGTCTGCATACTCCGTGGGCGTGCCGTCGGCGTTTTCGGCGGTGCAGAGCAGGTTGAAGTCATAGTCGTAGCGGCGCAGGTGCACGGGTGCGTCGGCGGAGGAACGGTCGAATACAAAGAAGCTTGTCTCGCGGAAGATGCCCTGTGAGAGCAATTCCAGTTCCTCCTCGCTGTAGGGGCAATCCCCAATGGCCTCCGTGCGTTCCAGCGTGAACGCGTCGCTGTAAACGAGCGCGGTGGAGGCGAGGATCGCCTCGTTTTCCGCGGAGTACCCGGATGACAGTATGGCCTGCATGTATTTTGTCCCGGTCATGGTCTCGTCGTTCGTCAGGAGAATGTATTCTGCCGTGTTGTACGCCGCCCCGGGAAGCCCGTCCTCGATGGAGCGGATCAGATAGGCATATTCGGTGGTTTCGCCGTCCTCGGTCAGGGTATAGGTGTCGCCCGTGCGGGTGATGACGCGTCCGTCGCATTCGATGCTTTGGGAAAGACCGTAAAGGAAATTCCCCCAGTCGGACTGCTGCTCCCATGCTGTTTGATGTGACACATCGGGGAGGGGAAAGACGTCCTCGCTTAGGTCGACCGGGTCTGAAAACAGTTCCGTCGGCGCGATGGTCTCCGTCGGCGCGATGGTCTCCGTCGGCGCGGTGGTCTCCGGAGGTGTGGTGGTCTCCGCCGGTGCGGTGGTCTCCGGCTGCTCCTTGACGGCGGAGCAGCCGCACAGCAGCAGAATCAGAAGTAATACGAACATTTTTTTCATGGTGTGCCTCCTCTCAGTTAATTCAGGGTCAGAAAGGCGATGATCGCCCCGGTTAGGATGCCGAAGGCCAAGGTCGAGATAAAGGTCAGCCTTCGATAGGACAAAACGGCTTCAATGCGGCTGCGGACGCCTGCACCGCCGAAGGGCGAGACGAAAACGGGCTCCTTCTGCGCATAGTCCAGCAGGGCGAGGGCATAGTCCTTGCGCTCTGCGGGCGGCAGCTTCCTGACCGCTGCCGCGTCGCACGAAAGCTCCATATCCTCGAAAAAGAATTTCAGGCAGAGCCACACGATGAGCTGAAACCAGTAAACGCAGCACAGACTGACGGCGACGACCCGCCAGAGATTATCAAGCCGTCTGCGGTGCACGCGTTCGTGCAGGAGGACGTATTTTTCGCTTTTTGCCTGCGGGGGCAGGATGATCTTCGGGCGGAGAATGCCGTAAATCGCGGGAGAGCTTACCTTTTCTGAGACATAGACGCCCTTCCTGACGGGCTGTGCGCCGCGAAGCTGCCACAGCGTCCGCCCATAGAAAAACGCTGTTGCCAGCAGAAACGCACCCGCCACACCGACCCACACCGCTGCCGCCACGGAGAAAAAACCCTCCATGGAACGGTCCGCATACGCCACCGGGTCATAGGACTCGGCCAGTTGGACGCTGTTCATGGTGGAGAAGGAGATGAGGATCGAGTTCAGCTCGGGGAAGACCTGAACCGCCCGCACCGCGTGCGGCTTCAGCAGCGCCATCAGGCTGAAACGCGACTGCACGGACACCGGGCAAAGCAACCGCAGCATAGGCGCGAGCCACAGCGCGTAGCGTGCGCCGGGCGACAGAAACGGCAGCCTGCGCAGCGCCAGCACGAGCAGGCACACGACTGCGCCGTGAATGCTCATATTGAGCGCCCAGTAGAATACCTCACTGCTCATGGCGCTCGATCATCTCTCGCAGCTCGGCCAGCTCGTCGGCGCTCAGGCGCTCGTTCTGCAGAAAGGCTGCGAAAAAAGCCTGCTTTGAGCCGTTATAGAGCTTGTCGATCAGCGAATCAGTCATGTCCTGCTGCACCGATGCCTTCGTTACGAGCGACGTGCAGACGAAGCCTGGGTCGCTGCGGGATATAGCGCCCTTGGCGGCCAGCTTTTTCAGAACGGTGTAGGTGGTGTTTTTATTCCAGCCGAAGTGCTCGGCGGCCAGTTGCGCGACTTGCTTCGCCGCGACCGGCTCATGCGCCCAGACCAGCTCCATCAGACGCAGCTCACTGTCAAATAATTTCATCATATCCTCCAGACGATTGCAATAGTCTAAGCTCATACTATCACAATCGTCTGGATTTGTCAATCCCTTTTTGAAAAACACGGTACGGGGAAGGAGAATCGCCCTTGCGGTGGGGTTGATTTTTCTGCTGAGGACGATTATCATAATAGTAATGAGAGTACGAAAGAGCGGTGGAGCGCATGAGAGACGATGCAATGCAGATTATCCGCGCCGCGCTGCGTGACGTCATGCCCGGCCCGGCCGTCGCCGGGGCGCTGGGCAGGATCAAGCTGCGCGGGGACGGTCGACGGATCGTCATCGCGGTGGGAAAAGCCGCGTGGGAGATGGCGCGTGCTGCGCTGGATGTCCTGCGCGGACGCGTCGACGGCGGCGTGGTGATCACGAAATATGGCCACGCCAAAGGGCCGCTCGACCCGCTCGTGATCTGCGAGGCAGGGCATCCCGTGCCGGACGAGAACGGCTTCCGCGCCACGGCGCTGGCATTGGAGGCGGTGAAGGATCTCTCCGCCGGGGATGACGTGCTGTTTCTGCTGTCCGGCGGCGGCTCGGCGCTGCTGGAAAAGCCGCTCCTGCCGCCGCAGGAGCTGCAGGACATTACCCGCCAGCTTCTTGCCTGCGGCGCGGATATTGTCGAGATGAACACGATCCGCAAGCGGCTTTCGGGCGTAAAGGGCGGGCGGTTCGCGCTGGCCTGCGCCCCGGCGCGGGTGCATTCGATCATTTTAAGCGATATTATCGGCGACCCTGTGGACATGATCGCCTCCGGGCCGACCTGCCCGGATCGGAGCGACTGCGCGCAGGCCGTGGAAATCGCGCAGCGCTGCGCTCTGAAGCTCTCCGAAACGGCTTGGGAGCTGCTGCGCATCGAGACGAAGAAGGAGCTGCCAAACGCCGAATGCCTCGTGACCGGCAGTGTCAAAACGCTCTGCCGCAGCGCGGCGCAGGCCTGCCGCCGTCTCGGCTACGAGCCGCTCGTGCTGACGTCGAGCCTGAGCTGCGAGGCAAGAGAGGCGGGCAGGTTCCTCGCCGCCGTCGCCCGGGAGCATCAGGATGACGGGCGTTCGCTGGCCTTTTTGGCGGGCGGCGAGACGGTGGTGCATCTGAAGGGAACGGGCAAGGGCGGCCGGAATCAGGAGCTGGCGCTGGCCGCGGCCGCGGGGATCGAGGGCTGCGCGGACACCTGCGTTTTCTCCTTCGGCTCGGACGGCACCGACGGGCCGACAGACGCCGCCGGCGGCTATGTCGACGGACTGACGGCTGCGCGGCTGCGCGAGGCGGGGGTGCGCCTGCGCGCGGCGCTGGAGAACAACGACGCCTACCACGCGCTCCGGGCGGTGGACGGGCTGATCGTGACCGGCCCGACAGGCACGAACGTCAACGATCTTTCCGTCGTGCTGATCCGCAGATGAAAATGCCGCTCCCGCGCGGTTGACAGACGCCGCCGTTGCTGTTACAATGGCAGAAGACGGTGCCGAATTCTGGGACATAACGGAGAGAACCGATGAGCAGGACGCATTTTTTTCTGACGAATCAATTAAATGAGGTGGAGACGCAGGTGGTGACCTGCATCATCCGGCACCTCGACAACGGGGAGCGGAAGGTGAGCATCGCGCAGATCGCGAACGAATGCTACGTTTCGACCGCGTTCATCAGCAAGATGTGCAAGCGGCTGGGCTTCGCGGGCTATACCGAGCTGGTCTACAACCTCTCGCAGAGCCAGGAGGAGGCCCAGCGCCAGATGGTGTTCGACCTGAGCGCGCTGGTGGACAATTACAGCGAGGAACAGACGGCGCAGTTCCTGCGCATCCTGCGCGAATATCAGGACACGAAGTGCTTCGTCGTCGGCGAGGGCTTCGCCGACACGGTCGCGGACTATATCGCGCAGCGGCTGTCCGTGTGCGGCTTCATGGCGTTTAACCGCGTGCAGTTTTACGACTATATGGTCTTCCGCGAGAGCCACCGGAAATATCTGCAAAACAACATCGAGCCGTCCTTTATCATCGCCATCTCGCAAAGCGGCGAGACGGAATCTGTGCTCGGCAACATCCGCAGGGCAAAGCAAAACGGCTTCCGCGTGATCGCGTTCACCAAAATGGCGAAGTCCTCGCTGGCGGAGGAGGCAGACCTGACCTTTGTGGTCGACAGCGCGCGGCAGGCGCTGATCTCCGCCGTGCCGAATCCGTTTTTCGGCAAGGTCATCATCGCAATGGAGGAGCTGCTCGGCCTGTTCTTTCAGCAGGAGCAGAACAGAATGGAAAAAGTGAAGTGAGTGTTTCACTCGCTTCACTTTTTATTTGGAAACAAATCCACGAAAGTGTAAATTCTTTTTGGCAAAAGCTGTGCTATAATCAGCTCAGACAAAGAGTTTACGGAGTGTGGAGAACAGAAGGATGGCAATTAAAACGGTTATCTTCGATCTGGACGGCACCATCTATCAGAATAACGAATTCCACCGGGACTATATTCACTTCCTGCTGGAGGGCTCCGACAAGACGGACTGGGAGGACGCGCTGGTCGCTTATGTCGACGGTGTCTACCGCGGCAGAGGGCTTGTGATGAATGCCTTCTACGACGGCCGGGAGATCCCCGCGCAAAGCCCCGACGAGCTGTTTTGGGCGATGGAGGCGGCGCGGCTGCCGGACAGCGCGCAGGACGAGGGGGTCTACCTCGGAGACGCGTGGGCGGTCGTGACGTTCATCGGCTCGGTGCTCGGCCTCCTGCGGGGCACGCGTGCCGACGAGATCTACAAAAAGACACGCGACAAGATGAGCCTCGACGGGATGCGCGGCAACGTGCGGCTGCGGCAGGCCATTCTCGCGCTGAAGCAGACCCACCGCACCGTTTTGATGACGAATTCCTACCGCCAGACGGCGGAGGACTTCCTGCGGCAGCTCGACTTTGAGAATGTGTTCGACTGCATCGTTTTTTCCGCGGGCAAGCCCTGGCAGGCGGTCGAGAACCTGAAAAAAAGCTGCCCCGAGATCACTACGGAGCCGGAAACCTTCCTCACGGTTGGGGACAACGCCTTCAACGACCTGACGCCGTTCCGGGCCCTGGGCTGCAAGACGCTGTGGGTCAACCCGTTTACGGATATTCACGAGCCGAAGTATGACTACTCGGTCAAAACGCTGGAGGAGCTTGCGCAATTTCTTGAAACCCTGTACAGAAAAAGCAACCGCTTACTGTAATACATCCCCCAAAAAATAAGAAAGGAAGAATCACAATGAAAAGAATCCTTGCACTGGTACTGGCTGCTCTGATGCTGCTTGTCTGCGTTACGGGCTGCCAAGGCACGGCCGACCCCACCGATACACCGAACACCACCGCACCGCAGGGCGGCAACGAGGGCGGCAACGGCAGCGAAGAACCCATCGAGATCGTCCTCTGGCACACCTACACCGACCACCATCAGGAAGCCCTGAACAAGATCATTGACGGCTTCAATGCCTCGCAGAGCAAGTACGTCGTCATTGCCGAGCAGCAGCCGTACAGCGAGTTCGACTCCAAGCTGCTGCAGTCCGTCAGCCGCGGTATCGGCCCCGACTTCTGCACGATGTTCGCCTCCGACGCCATCAAGTACATCGACAACGGCCTGCTCTACGACATGACCGACCTCATCAACGACCCGGACACCGGCATCCCCGATTTCAAGGAGCAGATCGTCCCCGGCCTGTACAGCGAGATCACCCAGTGGGGCAACGAGCGGATCTATATGTTCCCCGTGACCCTCGGCAGTGAGGTTCTTTTCTACAACAAGACCATGTTCGACGCGCTGAATCTGGAAGAACCGAAGACCTGGAACGACGTTGAGGTCTGCGCCAAGGCCATCCACGACGCCTACGGCATCGCCGGCTTCGGCACCGACTCCGTGACCGACACCTTCCAGGGCTGGATGGTGCAGGCGGGCAGCGGTTACATTGACCCCGCCACCAAGCAGGTGACGATCGACCGCGACCTCGCCATCGAGAAGCTCAACTGGTTCGCCAAGGGCGTGCAGGAGGGCTACTTCCGCCTGGTCGGTGAGGACTATTACTTCTCCAACCCCTTCGGCAGCCAGAAGGTCGGCATGTATGTCGGCGCGGCCGCGGGCATTGACTATGTCTATGCCGCCATTCCCGAGGGAGAGGGCCACTTCGAGCTGGGCTGCTGCCCGATCCCGCAGGAGGGAACCAAGGAGTACATTTCGAGCTGGGGCAGCACCTATGTTTGCCTCTCCCGCGATGCAGAGCACGCCGCCGGCGTCGTCGCGTTCCTCAAATATATGTCCCAGAAGGACGTCCTGACCGAGTGGGCCATGTCCTTCGGTGCGCTTCCCGCCCGCATCGAGGCCGTCGAGAGCGACACCTTCCAGGAATACGCGGCCACGAACGTCGCGGTCAAGGCGCTGACGCAGGAATATGACCGCATCGGCTACCTGCCCAGCATCGAGGGTGCGGCCATCGTCCGTACCGAGATCGACAAGATGGTCGTCGAGGTCGCGCAGGGACTTACGGACGCGGAGACCGCGTTTGACAACTTCCTCGCGGCGAGCAACGCGGCGCTGAACGCCAACTGAGTTATTTACCTGCGACCGCAGGGACGGGCCGTTTGGCCTGCCCCTGCGGTCAGCGGATTTGTTGCTCCCGGACGTGCTGCCGGGAAAAAGAGGTGCCTATGAGTAAAACACTGGTGTTTTGCCTCGACGCGCTGTGCGCAAGCGACGTTGAGGCGATGCGCGCCATGCCCCATTTCGGCCGCTTTATGGAAAATTGCGCGATGGTCAGGAAAATCGAGCCGGTCTGGCCCGCGCTGACGTACTGCTGCCATGTGTCCATGATCACCGGCTGCTATGTCGACCGGCACGGCGTCGCAAACAACGAGAAAATGCAGCGCGGCGGCTACTGGAACCTGCCGTGGTACGGCAAGAAGAGCGACGTCAAGGTGCCGACCGTGCTCGACTATGCGCGGCAGCATGGGCTGACGACGTGCTCGATTTCGTGGCCGGTGTCCGGCGGCGCCGATTACGACATGAATCTGCCCATGATCGTGCCCTACGGCTACACCGGCTGGGACCCCACGCCGTGGCTGGAGGGAATGGCGACCAAGAGCCTTCTCGACCGCTATTTCTACAAGCACGGCAGATACCTGAAAGGCCCCGACCGCAGCCTTGACCTCTTCACGATGGCCATGGCGCTGGATATTTTGCAGGATTACGACCAGCCGGATATCATGCTCGTCAAGATGTGCGATCTCGACGGCGCCCGGCACCGCTACGGCGTCCACCACCCGCGCGTTTATGACCAGCTCCGGAAGCACGACGAGGAATTCGGCAGTCTCGTCGAGGCGCTGCGCCGCAAGGGCACGCTGGAACAGACGAACCTCGTCATTGTCGGCGACCACGGGCAGACCGACATTCAGGACATCCTGCACCTGAACGTCCTGCTGCGGGAAAACGGCTTTATCCGCCTGAACCCCGACGGGACGCTGCAATCGTTCGACGCCATCGTGCATTCGGCGGCGCTTTCGGCCTATGTGGAGCTGGCCGACCCGACGGATCAGGCGATGAAGCAGCGGGTACGCGACTTTTTGGAGAGCCTGAAGGACGACGAGCGGGTGCGGCTCGCCTACGTCCTCGACGCGCAGGAGGCGAAAGAGTGCTTCCATGTCAGCGGCGACTTTGACTTTATCATCGAAAGCTCCCTCCCGGTCGCCTTCGGGGAACGTATCGACGCCGGGAGCCTCTACGGCAGCAAGCTGCCCGGCGACCACAAGATCGGCGCGGCGACGCACGGCGGCAATCCGCAGCGCGAGGAGCTGACGACCTTCCTGGCTGCCGGCCCGGACGTGAAGCCGGGCGTCGTCGTTGAACGGCGGCCCATGGTGGACGAGGCGCCCACGCTGGCACGGCTGCTGGGCTTTACCATGCCGGACACCGACGGAAGTGCAATCGAAGAAATGCTGAGGTAACTATGAGAATTACATTAGAGAATCTGACGAAAAAATTCGGCAATACCGTGGCGGTCAACGATCTGAGCGTCAGCCTCGAAAGCGGCAAGATGATCGCCCTCCTCGGCCCCTCCGGCTGCGGAAAGTCCACGATCCTGAATATGCTCTCCGGCATTCTGCCTGTCACGTCGGGCAGGATCCTCTTCGACGATCTCGACGTCACCAAGCTGCCGCCGGAGAAGCGGAACATCGGCCTGGTGTTCCAGAATTACGCGCTCTATCCCCACATGACGGTTTTGCAGAACATCTGCTTCCCGCTGGAGATCAAGAAAATGCCGAAGGCGGCACGCATCGCCAGAGCCAGGGAGCTGGCGGAGCTTGTGCGCATCCCCGACCTGCTCTCGCGCAAGCCGGGCGAGCTTTCCGGCGGCCAGCAGCAGCGCGTCGCCATCGCGCGGGCTCTGGCAAAGGAACCGCAGCTTCTGCTTCTGGATGAGCCGCTGAGCAACCTTGACGCGAAGCTCCGCGTCGAGATGCGCGAGGAAATTTTGCGCATCCAGCGCGCCTCGAAGATCACCACCATCTTTGTCACCCACGATCAGGAGGAGGCATCCTCCATCGCCGACTACGTCCTCCTGATGAAAAAGGGCGTTTTGCAGCAGCAGGGCAGCGCCCGTTCGCTCTACGACGACCCGGCGAACTATTTCACGGCCGATTTCCTCGGCGCGCCGCCGATCAACAAGCTGCGCGGCACGGTGGAAAACGGCGTGTTCCGCTTCGCGGATTCCGATGTCTGCCTGCGCCTGCCGCTGAAGACTGACGTCCCCGACGGAACGCCCGCCGTGCTGGCCATCCGCGCCGAGAGCGTCGTCTATCCCGCCGCCGGCGAGACGCTGAAGGCTACCGTCCGCGAGCGCTACAGCGTCAACAAGGACGAGCTTTCCGTTTTGGAGCTCTGCGGCCAGCGGATGCGCGCGTTTATCAGCAGCGACTATCCCATCGGCATCGGCGACGAGATCGGCATCAGCCTGAAAAACCGCGGCGTGTTCCTGTTCAACGAGGAGACGGGGGAGAGACTGGCATGAGCTTGAGGAAAAACCGCGCGGAGGGACGCCGCCTGACGGCAAGGACGTTCCTCGAGCCTGCGCTGTATCTGCTGCCTTTCCTGATTGGTCTGATCATTTTTGTGGTCTATCCGTTCATCAACGTGCTGCTCATCTCCGTGAAGGAGGACTACAACGTGATGAGCGGGACGCTTTCGGGCGTCGGCTTTCAAAACTATTCCGACGTCGTCTCCGACCCCAACTTCCTGAACGGCCTGAAAAACACCTTCCTCTATGTGATCTTCGTCGTGCCCATCGCGACGGTGCTGTCCATCCTGATCGCGACCATGCTCAACAGCAATATCCACCTCAAGGGCCTGCTCCAGACGTGCTATTTTCTGCCGATGGTCACGTCGATCACGGCGGTCGGCCTCGTGTGGAAGTGGCTGTTCAACTATGACTACGGCATCATCAACTATTTCCTGTCCCTTTTCGGCGTCGATGCCATCAACTGGCTGAACAATCCCGCCTACAACCTTCCCGCGCTCATCATCTACGGCATCTGGAGCATGATCCCGTTCACGACGATCTTGCTGCTCGCGGGCTTCCAGAACGTCAACCCGCAGTATTACACCGCCGCGCGGGTGGACGGCGCCAAGGGAACAAGGATCTTTTTCCGCATCACCCTGCCCCTGCTCGCGCCGACCATCGGCCTGACCCTGATCGTCAACATGATCTCCGCCTCGAAGGTCTTTTCCGAGCTGTTCCCCCTGTTCAACGGCAAGCCCGGCGCCGCCTACTCGCTGTACACGGTCGTGTATTACCTCTATGACGCGTTCTTTGTGCAGTGGAAGCTCGGCCGTGCGGCGGCCAGCGCCGTGATATTGTTCGTCATCGTCCTGGTGCTGACGCTGATCCAGCTGTTCATTCAGCGGAAATGGAAGAATTACTGATATGAAATATGTAAAAAAGACATTTTTGTACCTTGCGCTGACGGTGGGTGCGCTCATCATGGTCTTCCCGTTCGTGTGGATGATCCTCTCATCACTCAAGGTGTCCGCCGAGGTCACCGCGATCCCGCCCACCCTGCTTCCGGCGAATCCGACGCTGGAAAACTTCGCCTACGCGGTCGAAAAAGCGCCGTTTTTGACCTATTTCCGCAATTCCGTGATCGTGACGGTCGCCTGCGTGATCTGCACGCAGTTCACGACGATCCTCGCTGCCTTTGCCTTCTCGCGCCTCAAGTTCCCCGGACGCGACATCCTCTTCACGCTCCTGCTCTCCATGATGATGATCCCCTTCGAGATGCTCATCATCACGAACTATCAGACCATCGTCGACTGGGGACTGGTCGACAATATCCTCGCGCTCATCGTGCCGTTTACCTCCAGCGTGTTTTACACCTACATTTTGCGGAATTTCTTCCTCTCCATCCCGGACAGCCTGTATTATTCCGCGCGGGTGGACGGCGCATCCAACTGGAAGTACCTCTGGCGAATTATGGTGCCGCTGGCGAAGCCCTCGCTCGTGACCATCGGCCTCCTGAACGCCATCACCTGCTGGAACTCCTTCCTCTGGACCGTCCTCGTGACGAACAGCACGGACGTGCGCACGCTGCCCTTCGGCCTGTATGCATTTATGACCTCCAGCGGCATTCGCTATGAGCGCCTCATGGCGGCGGCGACCATCGTCGTCATTCCGATGATTATCCTATTCATCTTCTTCCGCAAGCAGATCGTGACCGGCGTGTCCCGCGGCGGCATCAAGGGCTGACGGAGGGAAGACATGGCTGACATCCGAATCGACATTCTGGCGCACGCCGACTTCTCCGGCCGCCTGCGCCGCTCCAAGCGGGCGCCCGGGGCGGGCGTGTTCGCCGCGCAGATCGAAAAACAGCGGCGGCAGAACCCGGACGGCACGGTTCTGCTCGACGCGGGCGACGAATTCTCCACGACCTTCTGGCCGGGCAGGCCGATGGTCGGGTCGGTCGCCCTGCGCAAAACCGACGCGATGACCCTCGGTAACCACGAGTTTGACCGCGGCGAGGACTTTTTAAATGACTGCATCGCCTGCGCGGATTTCCCGATCCTCTGCGCCAACATCGTCCGCAAGGCCGACGGGGAGCTGATCCCCGGCTGCCGCCCGTGGGTCATGCTCGAGCGCAAGGGCGTGCGCATCGGCGTGCTCGGCGTCACCACGGAGTACACGCCCTATATGGTCACGGCGTCCTCGTTCGCGCCGTTCGAGGCGCGCTCGTGCGCCGAGGCCGTGAAAAAATACCTGCCGCAGATGCGGCAGGCGGGCGCGCAGATCACCGTGCTTCTGGCGCATATTCCGTTCTATTCCGACGAAAACGGCGTCATTTCCGGCGAGTTGGCCGATCTTCTGCGCCAGATTCCGCCCGTGGACGTGTGTATCGGCGGGCACATCCCCGGCGACTACGCCGGATTGTGGAACGACACGGTCGTTTTGAAGGGCGGCTTCTCCGGCAAGAGCCTGTGCCACGCGACGCTGCACTATGACACGGAGCAATGCCGCGTGACGCAGCGCACAGCGCAGGTGCATCTGACCGACTGGAACGACCCGCCTGTCGAGCCGGACCAGTCCTATGCCGAGCGGGTCACCGCGCCCTTCCGCGACTTTTTTGAAAAGCCCCTGACCACGGCGACTGAAACCATGCGCATCCGCCTCTCGGCCGAGACGAAGCTGGGCAATTTCCTCGCGCAGAGCGTGCAGGAGGCGGCGAACGTGCAGTTTGCCTACATGAACGCGACAAGCTCCGGCGGCGCGATCGTGGCCGGAACCGTCACGGCCGAGGACATCACGGGCGTGATGGGCTTTAATGACCCCATTTTGACGTCGCAGATGACGGGCCGCCAGATTTGGGAGCTTTTTGAGCTTGTTTACGAGCCGGAGCGCTACGGCAACAACGCGGGACTGATGTTCTCCGGCGTGATCGTGCGCATCGACCACACGAAGCCCGCCTTTTCCAAAGTGCAGGAGATCACCCTGCGCGACGGCACGCCGCTCGAGCCGGAGCGCCTCTATACCGTCGCCACGTCGGAGTACATGGCCTCCGGCGGCAACGACACGTCAAAAATCGCCAATCAGCTTTCGTGGAAGCCGCTGGGCGTCCTGATGTACGACGCGCTGTTTGCCTCCATCGAGCGCCACCACGCGATTTTCGCCAGCCCGGAGCGCCGCCTCATCGAGACCGGCACGCCGGAAAACGACAACGCACCGTTCTGACGGTTCAAATTTCCTTTCTCGTCGCTGCGCCGGGACCGTATGACCTCCGTGCGGTTCCGGCGCAGCCATTTTTTTGACCACAGGAGGCTTCCGGTGAATGTTCTGATCGCGTTTTTACTGGTGATGGCCGTGCTGTTCGCCGCGCTTCTTAAGCTCCGCGTCAGCCCGGCGGTCGCGCTGTTCGCCTGCGCGGTGCTGATGGCGCTGCTGTGCGGCTTTTCCCTCTCCGAGACGCTCTCGT
>CAZVSJ010000044.1:0-14550 GCA_964629755.1 uncultured Oscillospiraceae bacterium
GCGACCTCCGGGTTATGAGCCCGACGAGCTACCAACTGCTCTACTCCGCGATATTGGCAACCGGGCATTTCTCCGGTGCCTATATAGAATAGCACAGGCAGGTGGGAATGTCAAGAAGAATTTTCTAATTTACAGAAATTTCCTTTCGGGGGGGCGGCTCAATCCTCCTGCATGATGCTCTTGAGGGGCGTTTTGCGGATCTGCGCCGCGTAACACAGCACCGTCAGCTCATAGGCCACGAGGAAGACCGCGAGCGAAATGCAAAAAGCGGTGAAATCGAAGCTGTAGTCCGGGACAGCGCCGACGTCCGCGAAGACGATCGTGACCATGAGCTTGAGCAGGACGTACTGATACACCGTCCCGACGGCGAAGCCGACCCACGACACCGGGCGGTAGCCGTCCAGAATCGCGCGGCGGCAGGCGGCGTGGGGATAGCCGAAGGCGCGCAGCATGGCGATGGTCTTCGCGTGGGCGCGCACGGCGGTACTCAGCGACATCAGCAGCGTCGTAAAGGCAAGGACGAGGCCGATGGTCAGGATCATCCACGCGAAGGTGTCGCTGGCGAGCTTTTTCATCGAAAACGACATCTGCGTCATCGCGGAGAAGCAAAAAGCAGAAAACGCCACGAAAAAGACGACCGATTTCTTTCCTCGCAGGACATTTTTCCGAAGCTGGCGCAGGAAGGGCGCGTCATCCTCGTCGCGGACGCGACGCTTGCGGCCCTCCTGCGGGCGCTGCTTCAACAGGTCGAGGACGGGCCGTTTCAGACGCCGGGCGGCATAGGCCACCGCGACGAGGCTGAAAAACGCCGCCGGGACGAGGGTGAGCAGGCAGGCAAGCAGCGGATGGAAGCGCGGTCAGCTCCACGCCGTCGCAGCGCACGCTGCCGCCGTCGGGCCGCTCCAGCCCCGACAGGATGTTGAGCAGCGTCGATTTGCCGGAGCCGGACGCGCCCAAAATGACCGCGAACGCCCCGTCCGGGACGCTCAGGCTGACGCCCCGGAGCACCTGCGTGTGGCTGCCGAAGGATTTTGTCAGATCTTTTGCCTCAATCATGGGTGTTTCCCCCTTTATACTCTTTCAATAGCGCCGTAAAGACGTCCGTAAGGAGCTGCGCGCGCTCCTCCTCCGACAGCCGCGCCGTCCGGGTCGCGCAGAGCGTGGCAAGGCCGTGGGCGTAGATGCCCATGTGGAGGTACAGCCGCTCCGCCTGCGCCTGCGTCAGCCCATAGCCGTCGCGCACGGAGGCCAGAATTTCGGGATAGTTGTCGTCCACAAACGGCAGATAGTGCAGCTCCGCCTGCGTCGGCGTCATGAACAACAGGCGGAAAAGCCGGGACTCCTCCGACGCGAAGCGCAGATATTCCAGCCCGACGCCCTTGAAGGCGGGGCAGTCCGTCCGGCGCAGGCCGCGCTCGACATAGCCGGCGTAGAGCGCCTTCGCCGCGCGGACGACCTCCTGCTGCACCTGCTCCATGCCCGAAAACACACCGAAGACCGGCTTCGGCGACGTGCCGAGGCGCGCACCGAGCGTCCGCGCGGTGATCGCCTCGACGCCGTCCATCCGCGCGATGTCCAGCGCGGCCCGCACGATCTCGTCGCGGGTAAATTTTCGTTTCGGCGGCATATACGCCCTCCCCTTTCGTTTGGAAACATATGTTTCGCAACATCCGTTTCATATTATAGCACAGCGGCGGCGTTTGTCAAGCGCCGGAATTTCCGGGAAAAACAAAAAATTATCCCCCGTAGGGGGTTAAAATCCGCCGCCGCGCCTGCTAAAATGGGAGCATCAAAGAAAGAGAGGTAACGCTTATGCACATGGCAGATGCCCTGCTCGCGCCCGCAGTCGCCGCGACGATGTATGTCGCCACCGGCGTGACGGCCGGCGTGTCCGTCCGCTCGCTGCGGAAGGACGAAAATACCGCGAAGCTGCCCACGATGGCCGTCGCCTCGGCGCTCGTCTTCGCGGGACAGATGATCAACTATACCATTCCCGGCACCGGCTCGTCCGGCCACCTGTGCGGCGGTATGCTGCTGTCGGCGCTGCTCGGCCCGCAGGCGGGATTTTTGTCGATGGTCGTCATTTTGGCGATCCAGGCGCTGTTCTTTGCCGACGGCGGCCTGCTTGCCCTCGGCGCGAACTGCTGGAACATGGCGTTTTACGGCTGCTTCGTCGGCTACTATCTGATCTGGCGGCCGATCCTGCGCAGCAAGGGCGGCTCACGGGCGGCCATGCGGCTGAAGATCATGCTCGCGTCCGTCCTCGGCTGTATCGTCACGCTGCAGCTCGGCGCGTTCTCCGTCGTGCTGGAAACGTCGCTCTCCGGCATCACGGAGCTGCCCTTCGGTGCGTTCGTCGGCGTGATGCAGCCCATCCATCTCGCCATCGGTCTGGTCGAGGGCCTCATCACCTCGGCGGTGCTGCTGTTTATCTATGAGGCGCGGCCGGAGCTGCTGACGGAGGTCAAAACCGACGGCACAAAGAGCCGCTGCTCGCTCAAAACCACGCTGGTCATTCTGGCGGTCGTGGTCGCCGTCGTCGGCGGCGGACTGAGCCTGCTGGCCAGCTCCAACCCGGACGGGCTGGAATGGTCGATGTTCGGCAACACCGAAGCCGGCTACGGCGAAAACATGGGCCTTGACGAGGAAAACTACGGCGTCTCCGGCAAGGCGGCGGATACGGCTGCCGCAATTCAGGATAAGACCGCATTCATGCCCGATTACGCTTTTTCGGACAGCGACAGCCCCGCGGGGACGAGCACGGCGGGTCTGGTCGGCTCTGCCATCGTCGCGCTGACCGCCGTGGCGGTCTGTCTCGCCGGCGGCTTCTTCCGAAAGCGAAAGCGGGCTGCGGAAGCGAAGAACTCATAATACCGCAAAGCAGAGCCGTCCGGCGGACGGCTCTGCTTGCGCGTCCAGGATGCCGCGCGCTACAGCGTGCTTCGCACAATTCAAATGTAGGGCGGGGACATGTCCCCGCCGGGTGCAGGAACTACCAAGTTCGTACAAATTTGCTCGTTTCCACCGTCTGCCGCTTCGCGGTCGGATGGGGCATGCCCCATCCCTACAGACGTTGTTTGAAAATCTCTGAAATACCCGGCAAAGGAACCTGACTTATGGACAAACTCTCGCACGCGCAGGCGGAGCTGCGCGAAATGGACACCCTCGCGGCAGGCGGCTCTCCCCTGCACCGGCTGCACCCGCTGTGCAAGCTGGCGCTCACGGCGGTCTACGTCGTCGCGGTCGTGTCGTTTCCCAAATACGCGCTGTTTCCGCTCATCGTGATGGCGCTGTATCCGGCGGTGCTGTTTCAGATCGCGGGCGTCCCGCTGCGGCTGTGCTTCCACAAGCTGCGCTTCGTGCTGCCGCTGGTGTGCGCGGTCGGGCTGGTCAACCCCTTCCTCGACCGCACGCCGCTGTTCGCGCTCGGTAGCTTCACGGTCACGGGCGGCGTCGTTTCCATGCTGACGCTGATGGGCAAGGGCGTTTTCGCGCTGACGGCTTCGTTCCTGCTGATCGCGACGACGCCCATCGACACGCTCTGCGCTGCGCTGCGGAAGCTGCACGTCCCGGCGGTTCTCACGACGCTGCTGCTTCTGACCTACCGCTACATCGGCCTGATGCTCGAAGAGGTCTCCGTCATGTCGCAGGCGTACGCCCTGCGTGCACCGGGACAGAAGGGCGTGCACATCTCCGCGTGGGGCTCGTTTTTGGGGCAGCTCCTGCTGCGGAGCATCGACCGCGCCGGCGAGCTGTATCACGCCATGCTCCTGCGCGGCTTTCAGGGCGATTTTTACTACGCCGACGTGCCGCCGTGCAGGGCGTCGGGCGTCTTTTGCACTGCCGCGGGCATCGCGGCGATCGTCTGCGCACGCTGCGTGGATATTCCGGGGCTGCTGGGCAGCCTGTTTGTGAGGTGAGCGGAATGATCGAATTCAAAAACGTGTCGTTTTCCTATGACGGGGAACGTCCCGTGGTCGAAAACCTGTCCTTTACCATCCAGAAGGGCGAGAGCGTCGGGCTGATTGGCGCCAACGGCGCGGGCAAATCGACACTGATGAAGCTGCTGCTCGGCCTGCTCGGCGGCACGGGCGAGATTTTCGTGGACGGCCTGCCGGTCACGAAGAAAAATCTGCCCGCCGTCCGGCAGAAGCTCGGCTTCGTTCTGCAGGATTCGGACAACCAGATGTTCATGCCGACGGTCTACGAGGACATGATCTTCGGGCCGCGCAACTACGGCCTGACCAAGGACGAGGCCGAACGGCGCGTGGACGAGGTGCTGGCGCAGCTTGATCTGACGGCGCTCAAGCACCGCCACAACCACAAGCTCTCCGGCGGCGAAAAGCGCATGGCCGCCATCGCGACGATCCTCGCCATGCAGCCCGAGGCGATCTTGATGGACGAGCCGTCCACCGCCTTAGACCCCGTCAACCGCCGCACCGTCATCCGCACGGTCAATGCCCTGCCGCAGACGAAGCTGATCGCCTCGCACGATCTGGACATGATCCTCGACACCTGCGACCGCGTGCTCCTGCTCGCGGGCGGCAAAATCGCCGCCGACGGCAGAGCGGAGGACATTCTGCGCGACAAAGCCCTGCTCGAGGCCAACCGCATGGAGCTTCCCTTCTGCCTGCAGGGCTGGCAGGGGAGATAAACAGACAGAATGGGTAGCTCCGGCACGCAGTCGGTAGTTCCTGCATGAGATTGCCACGGGCGATAAATCGCCCTCGCAATGACAAATGGGGTGGCGTTCCTGTCATTGCAAGGGCGCCCAGCGCCCGTGGCAATCTATAATCCAAATTCGTGCGCAGCGCGCACGCCTCGTCTATTCCCTATTCACTTTTCACTATTCCCTATTCCCTGAATCAAAACGGCAGCCGGGGTTCCGGCTGCCGTTTTTATTCAACTCACAGATACTTTTTCAGCGTCTCGGGGGCGTTGGCGGGGTCCTCGGAGACGACGACGGTGAAGGAGATGTCGTTCGCCGCGCCGAATTTGTCGCACCAGAGGATGAAATCCTCGACCTCGGCGACGCCCGCTTTCTCGACGAGCTTATAGAAGCTGTCGATGAAGATGTGGCTGATGTCAAAATTGCCCGCGTGCAGGCCGCTGATAAAGCCCTTGAGGAAGGGCAGCGAGCCCATCATATATTCCTGATAATCGATCAGGCGGACACGGATGTCAATATCGTAACGCAGCTTGGTGCCCTTTTCGATGCAGACCATGCTGCCGGTTTCGTTTTTCACGGATTCGTTGATGTCCTGCACCAACTGCTTGGTTTTGCCGGAGCCCTTCAGGCCCATGATTAACTTGACCATAGGAAATTCCTCCTTTGATTTGGTAATTCTATTTTACCAAGTTTTTTCCGATTTTGCAAGGGGAAGGAAAATATTTACAAAATGTCCATGTTTCGGATCAATAGCCGGGCTTGCCCAGGAGCTTGAACATATTCTTCTTATAGAACTCCACGCCGGGCTGGTTGAACGGGTTCACGCCGAGCATATACGCCGAGATGCCGCACGACAGCTCGAAGAAATAGAACAGCTCGCCCAGCGTATCCGCGTCGACCTCGTCGGTCTGCAGGACGATGACGGGAACGCCGCCGTCGACATGGGCGCTCAGCGTGCCCTGGAACGCCTGCTCCTCGACGAAGTCGAGCGTCTTGCCCTCCAGATAGTTCAGGCCGTCGAGGTTCTTCCAGTCGACCTCGATGGAGGTCTTCTTGCGCGGCGCGGTGAAGCGCACGACCGTCTCGAACAGGTTGCGCTCGCCCTGCTGGATCATCTGGCCGAGGGAGTGCAGGTCGGCGGTGAACTCCGCCGTGGCCGGGAAGATGCCCTTGCCGTCCTTGCCCTCGCTCTCGCCAAAGAGCTGCTGCCACCAGCCCGCGAAATAGCGGAAGCTCGGCTCATAGCAGCACAGCATTTCGATGGCCTTGCCCTTGCGGTACAGCAGGTTGCGGATCGCGGCATACTGCCACGCCGGGTTTTCGAACGAGCGGATGTCCAGCTCTTTTCTCGCGCGGGCCGCGCCGAGCATGACGTCGACGGGGTTGATGCCCGCGACGGCCATGGGCAGCAGGCCGACCGCCGTCAGCACGCTGTAGCGGCCGCCGACATCGGGCGGGATGACGAAAGTCTCGTAGCCCTCCTCCGTCGCCATCTGGCGCAGGGCGCCGCGGACGGGGTCGGTGGTGACATAGATGCGCTTTTTGGCCTTCTCCGCGCCGTACTTGCGCTCGAGCATCCAGCGCAGGGCGCGGGTGGCGATGGCCGGCTCGGTGGTCGTGCCGGACTTGGAGATGATGTTGATGGAGAAGTCCTTGCCCTCCAGCAGAGCGCACAGCTCCTGCCACGCGCGGGTGGAGAGGTTGTTGCCCGCGAAGAAGACCTGCGGGTCCTTGCCGCGGAGGTTGTGGTTCTGGCCCTTGACCAGCTCGATGGCGGCACGCGGCCCGAGGTAGGAGCCGCCGATGCCCACGACCACGAAGACGTCGGAATCCGAGCGGATGCGCTCGGCCGCGCGGCGGATGCGGCGCATTTCGTCGGTCTCCTCAAAGGTCGGCAGATTCAGCCAGCCGAGGTAGTCGTTGCCGGGGCCTTTGCCCTCGGTCAGGATCTTGTGCGCCTGGAAGACCTCCTGCTCGGTGGCCAGCAGGTCGGGAAGGGACAGGTCGCCCCAAACATTGGAAATGTCAACTTTAATCATGTACGAAGTCTCCTTCATAATTTTTCTTTTTCTTATCCTACATCAAAACGGCGAAAAACTCAATACAAATATGAAAAAAGTTTGGGGTAGAAATCCGCGCGGGAATTGTGTATAATGACAGCATACATCAAATACCGGCAGCGGCACGGCCTGTTTTGTCGGTGTTTACCACAGAAAGGACGTGTTGTTATGAAATACGGTTTCGGTGTCGACGTCGGCGGCACGACCGTCAAGCTCGGCCTGTTTGACGAAAGCGGAAGCCTTCTGGACAAACGCGAGATCCCGACCCATACGGAAAACGGCGGCGAGCGCATCCTGCCGGACATCGCCGCTGCGCTCGACGTTATTCTGCACGAATACGGCATCGCAAAGGCGGATGTCACCGGCATCGGCATCGGTGTGCCCGGCCCGGTCAGCGACGAGGGCGTCGTCAACCGCTGCGTCAACCTCAACTGGGGCGTGTTCAACCTGCACGAGGCGCTCGGCGCCCTGACCGGCCTGCGCGTCAAGGCGGGCAACGACGCCAACTGCGCCGCGCTGGGCGAGGCGTGGAAGGGCGGCGGCGCGGGCAGCCGCTCGTCGCTGTTCGTCACGCTGGGCACCGGTGTCGGCGGCGGCGTGATCCTGAACGGCAAGATCCTCGGCGGCGCACACGGCGTCGGCGGCGAGATCGGCCACATCACCGTCAGCGCGCCGGACAAGCACCCCTGCACCTGCGGCAAGCGCGGCTGCGTCGAGCAGTACGCCTCCGCGACGGGCATCGTCCGCGTGACGAAGGAATGTCTCGCCGCCTGCGATGCGCCGTCTGTCCTGCGCGAAAAGGCAGAAACGCTCACCTGCAAGGACGTCTTCGACGCGGCAAAGGCGGGCGACGCCCTCGCGGTCGAGACGCTGGAGCAGGTCTTTGACTACCTCGGTGAGGCGCTGGCCTCGGCCTGCTGCGTGTGCGACCCCGAGCGCATCATCCTCGGCGGCGGCGTGACGAAGGCGGGCGAATACCTGCTGCGCGGTGCGGAACGCCACTTTGAGGCGCATATGTTCCACGCCTGCAAGGGCACGGAGTTCTCCCTCGCCACGCTCGGCAACGACGCGGGTATGTACGGCGCGTACCGCCAGCTTGCCTGATGGACGACTTATTTCACCCGGAAATGACAGCCGCGCAGGTGAACGCCATGTCCGCCCTCGCGCTGGCGCACATCGGCGACGCGGTGTTTGAGCTGCTCGTGCGCACGGAGCTGTGCGTCGGCGGCGGCACGACCAACGGCCGGCTGCACCACGACACCGTCGCGCGGGTCTGCGCCCCGGCGCAGGCCGCGCTTGCCGACCGCCTCGTTCCTTTGCTCACGGACGAGGAGGCCGCCTTCTACCGCCGCGGCAAGAACAGCCACACCCACACCGCGCCAAAAAACGCCACACCGGCGCAGTACGCGCGGGCGACGGGGCTTGAGACGCTGTTCGGTGCGCTCTGGCTGCTCGGCCGGCAGGAGCGCGTCGCCGCGCTGTATCTCGCCGCCACGGAGGATCGCCATGCCCTTTGACGCTTATTTTCTCTCCGCCGTCGTCGCGGAGCTTTCACCCGCCCTGCTCGGCGCGCGCGTGGACAAAATTCAGCAGCCCTCGCGCGACACCGTGCTTCTGACCTTTCGCGGCCGCGAAAAGCTCCTGCTGTCGGCCAACGTCAACCGCCCGCGCCTCCATCTGACGCAGGCGGGCTTTGACAACCCCGCCCAGCCGCCGATGTTCTGTATGCTGCTGCGCAAGCATCTGTCCGGCGGCCGCCTCGCGGCCATCACGCAGCCGCCCGCCGAGCGTGCCGTCGATCTGAGCTTCGACTGCACGGACGAGATGGGCGTGCCCTGCCAAAAGCACCTGATTTTGGAGCTGATGGGGCGCAATTCCAATTTGATCTTAACGGGCGCGGACGGGCGCATCCTCGACTGCCTGCGCCGCGTGGATTTTGAGATGTCCGAGGCGCGGCAGGTCCTGCCGGGCCTGTTCTACCGTGAGCCGCCGCGGCAGGAAAAGCGCATCCCGCACGAAACGCAGGAGACCGAGATTTTGGCGCTCCTGCGCGCGGTCGACAGCCCGAAGCGGCTCGACAAGTGGCTCATCGACACCTTTGCGGGGCTTTCGCCGCTCATCGCCCGCGAGCTTTCCTTCCGTCTGACGGGCGAGACGGACGCGGACATTCTGACCCTCGACCGCGCGGCGGCCGCGGCGTTTTTGGCGCGGGAGCTTGCCATGCGCGACGCGCCGAAGCCCTATCTTCTTTTGCGGGAGGGCGAGGAAAAGCCCGCCGACTTCACCTACCGCCCGATTTTGCAGTACGGCGAATATATGCATTCGCAGCCGGTGGCGGATTTTTCCGCCCTGCTCGACGCGTTTTACACCGAGACCGACCGCGCCGACCGCATCCGCCAGAAATCGCAGACCCTGCGCCGGTCGGTCACGACCCTGCACGAGCGCGCCCAGCGCAAGCTGGAAATTCAGCGGCAGGAGCGCGAGGCGACGCTCGACCGCGAGACGCTGCGCCGCATGGGCGACATCGTCACGGCGAATCTGCACGCGATCACGCGCGGGCAGACGCTGCTCCGCGCGGTGGATTTCTACGACGCGGACATGAAGGAGATCGACATTCCGCTCAAGCCGAATCTCTCGCCCCAGCAGAACGCCGCAAAGTTCTACAAGGACTATGCCAAGGCGAAGCACGCCGAAAAGATCCTCACCGAGCAGATCGCCCACGGCGAGATTGAGGTCAACTACCTCGCGGGCGTGCTGGAGGAGCTGGCCCGCGCGGAAAACGAGCGGGATCTGAGCGAAATTCGCGCGGAATTGGAGGACGGTGGCTATGTCCGCCCCGCCGACCGCCGCAAAAACGGCAAATCGGGCAAGCAGCCAAAGCAGGCGCCCGCCAAGCCGCTGGTCTTTGTCTCGTCCGACGGTTTCCCGGTCTATGTCGGCAAAAACAACCGGCAAAACGATCAGTTATCCCTCAAAACCGCGCAGAAAAACGACATTTGGCTGCACGCCCAGAAGATTCACGGCGCGCACGTCATCATCGCGTGCGCCGGGGCGGAGGTGCCCGACCGGACGATTACGGAGGCGGCCATGCTGGCGGCCTATTATTCCGAGGCGCGGGAGGGGCAGAACGTGCCCGTGGATGTCACGCCGGTGCGGTTTTTGAAAAAGCCGAACGGCGCAAAGCCCGGCATGGTCGTCTACGACCGCTACCGCACCGTCATCGTCACCCCGAATGCCGCCCTGCCGGAGCAGCTCAGGAAGGACGGCTGAGCCGCCGCTCCGGACGAAGGGCTAAGAGCTAAGAGTGAATGACTGTGGTGTTCGCCTGCGCGAACGATTATAAAGGCGCGTCAGGGATGCCGCGCGCTACAGGTGCGCGCAAGGCGCACGAATTTGTATTGCAGGGCGGGGGCACGCCCCCGCCGCACGGTACAAACGTACAGGTCTGTACCGATTTGGCAGTTTCCGGATGCCACGTCGCGCTCCTCGCAATGACACATCGGGAACTTTTTCGACACGCAAAAACCCCCTCGGCGTTTCCGCCGAGGGGGTTGTGCTATGTCAGATCAGGATCGGTGTTTGAAACTGCCGATCACTTGCCGAGGTACAGCTCCATCCAGACGCAGAAGACCTTTGCGGCCTGCGCACGGGTGGTGTTGCCGGTCGGATCGAGGTACAGACCCTCGACACCCTCGAAGGAGGTGCCGCCGATGATGCCCTTGCCGACGGCCCACTTCATGGCCTCGACTGCGTAGTCATCGACCTTCTCGTAGTCCTTGAAGGTGGTCAGGTCGCCGGTGCCCTTCTCTTCGCCCTCGAGGCGATAGAACATGGTGACCATATCCTCACGGGTGATGTTCTCCTCGGGTGCGAAGCAGTTGTTGCCGACGCCGTTGATGACGCCCTCGCTCTGTGCCCAGGCGATGGCCTTTGCATAGTAGGAGTTGGTGGGAACGTCGGTGAAGGTGGAGTAGCCCTTGACCTCAGGCTCGCCCGCAGCGCGGTAGAGCATCATGGCGAGCTGGCCGCGGGTGAGGTTCAGCTCAGGCGCGTACTCGGTGGCGGTGTAGCCGTTGACGATGCCCGCCGCATACACCTTCATAACGTACTCATAGAACCAGTCGCTCTCATGGACGTCGGTGAACTTGTTCTCGATGGGCTCGTCGGGCTTCTCGGTGACGATAGTGATACGGCCTGCGCCCTTCGGGTTGGCGTAGATGGAATCGGCAGTGACCTTGCCGCCAAGCGTACCGGTGATGTACTTGATGAGGACTTCGTTGTCGATGGCGACCTCCTGCGCAAGGACCTTCGCGCCCTTGAACATGGTGTAGCCGTCACCGCCGGAGAGCAGCATATAGTTGTGGCCGCCGAGGGTATAGGTCTTGTTCACATCCAGCGGCTCGCCGTTGACCTTAACGTTGGTAACTCTGTGCTCGCCTTCGAGCTTGACGAACGCCTTGGTCTCGTCAAGAACGACCGGGGTCGGGATGTAGGAGTTGATGGTGTACTCAATGCCGGAGACCTGCAGGAAGCCGCCGGACTCGCCGGGATAGGAGGCAGCGCCCAGCTCAAGAGCCTGCCAGATCTGCTCGCCGGTGACTTCGATCTTGCAGGCGGTGTTGCCGAACGGATGCACTGCAATGATCTGGCCATAGGTGATGTCGCCCTTGGCGATGTTCGCACGGACGCCGCCGCCGTTGACGAAGGCGATGTCGGTGCCCAGCAGGTCGCGGTAAGCGTCGGCGCAGAGATCGCCGAGGTTGGTTTCCGCGTTGCGGACGGCACGCTTGCCGGTCTCAAGATCCAGGGTCGTCAGCTCGACCTCGGTCGAAGCAACGACCTCGTTGCTGACCGCCTCGACCTCTGCCTTGATCTCGGCGACAACAGCATCGACCGCCTCATCCTTAACGCCGTCGGTGGTGACGGGAACCAGAGAGACATAGATCTCGCCTTCCTCCGTGATGACCAGCTTGCCGACATTCTTCAGCTTCGTGCCGGTCTGCGCAACAACGACGTCCTCGCCGTTCTTGTTCTTCGCGGTCTGGGTGAAGGTGCTGTGGGAATGGCCGTCGATCAGGGCGTCAACACCGGTGGTGTTGGCGATGACGGAGGTAGAGGTCCACGGCTCGGACTGCTCATCAATGCCGAGGTGGCCGACGAGGATGACATAGTCGGCACCCTCTGCCTTCGCAGCGTCAACAGCGGCCTGGACGTTGGCATAGAGCTTCTCGCCGGTGGTGTCGTTGCAGAAGTCATAGATCCATTCGCCGTTCTCGTTCTGGAAGAAGGCGGGGGTGGACTTCACAAGGGTCTCGGGCGTGGTGACGCCGACAAACGCGACCTTCGTGCCGTTGACGTCGAACGTCTTGTAGGCAGGCAGGACAGCCTTGTCGTTGGTCTTATCCCAGAGGTTTGCGCTGATGTACGGGGTGTTGTCGCCATTGACGATCTCAAGGAAGCGGTCAAAGCCGTAGTCGAACTCGTGGTTGCCGGGAACGGCGACATCGTAGCCGACGGCCTTCATCAGGTCGACCATGCACTGTCCGTTGGTCAGCGTGGTGGCAACGGAGCCCTGAATGTTGTCGCCGGCGTCGACCAGCAGGTCGGCCTCGGAGGCGATGGTTGCAACATAGGCGTAGTTCTCGTAAGCGCCGTGCACGTCATTGGTGAAGCAGATGGAAACGGCAGCGTCGTCGACCACCTTCCAGGTGGAGGTGATGGTCGGGGTGATCTTGCCTTCCTTCTTGATGTAGTCCATCAGGAGGGTTCTGGCCTGACCGTTGTCCTCGCCGCCGATCATGTCGAACTGCGTGGAATAGATGATGCGCTCGGGATCGTTGGCAACGAATTCACAGCCGTGCTCATTGAGGTACTTGACATAGTTGCCGCCGCCGTTGTAGCGGTAGTTGTTGACGACCACGGTGAAGGTGTCGTCCGGCAGAACCTCCACGCCGTTGTAGGTCATGGAGACAACGCGGCTGCCCGCTTCTGCCTTATAGTCGATGACATAGGAGAAGCCGTCGCCGTAGATGACGTCATAGTAGGTCAGGTCGCCGGAGGTCACATAGGGCTTGCCCTCGCCGTCCACGCGGATCTTGGTGGCGGCAAATTCGAGCCACTGGTGGACTTCCTCGCCGCTCATGGTGATCTGGTAGAACCAGTTCTCGAAGCGGTAGAGCTTGAACATATCGCCGAGGTAGATGTTGCCCTCGGGGATGATGTTGGGGTTATCGCCGACGGTCAGCGGAGCGGAGATGGAAAGCTGCGCAGGCGTGTCGTCGGTCTTGTCTTCCGGGGTGTTGAGGCCGGTGTTGTCATAAGCGCCCCAGATCTGGACGGTGTTGATGAGATCCATGAACGCAGACGGCGCGGTGCCGAGGTTGGCGGCGGAGAAGTCCGCGGTGGCCTCGCCGATCTTGATCATCATGTACTCGTTCCAGACGGTGTCCTCGTAGGGCTTGAGCAGCGCGGCGAGCTCCTCGTCAACCGCGTACTTTTCCAGTCTCTTGACCGTGGGGGTCACGGCAGCTTCGCCGGTGGTCTTGTTGTAGGAGACGGCGACCTGCGCAACGGCGCGGGACTTGGTGTACGGCTGGAGGACGGGAACGTCCTTGCCAGCCTTGTTGGTGACGTTGTTCACCTTGCTGCCGTGCTCATGGCCGGAGAAGGCGAAGTCGATGGTGTCGGTCTCCTGGATCAGGCGGGTCAGGGAGTCCCACTTGTTGTCCATTTCACTGCCGAGGCCGCAGTGGGTCATGACGACGATCATGTCGGCCTTTTCCACCATCTCAGCCTCATAGTGCTTGTAGGTCTCAAGGATGTCGGCAAAGTAGATGCCTTCCCAGTTGGCGGGAACGTCCCACTTGGCAATGTTGGGGTTGCCGAGGCCGATGATAGCGACCTTGACGCCGTTAAAGTCCTTGATCACATAGGGGGCATAGCCGTTCCAGGTCGCCCAGTCCTTGCTTTCGTCGCTGTTGGACTTTGCGTCGAGGTAGTTGGCCATGCAGACGTCCATCTGCTTCTCCGTCTCGGTGGAAGCGGAGGTGGCATACTTCAGCAGGCGCTGGAGGATGGTCATACCGTAGTTGAACTCATGGTTGCCCACGACCCACATATCGTAGCCGATGGTGCGGAACGCCTTGACGGCGGGGTCGTCGACCTCGGGCTTCTGGAACGCGTAGTAGTAGGTCAGCGGAGTGCCCTGGATGGTGTCGCCGAGGTCGGCAACATACAGGTTCTCGCCGTACACTGCCCGCTGTTCACTGATATAAGTGGAAACACGGGTCAAGCCGCGGTCATAGGTGCCGCTCTTGCTCTGATCGACGGTGTAGTCCGTTGCGTAGATCTGGCCATGGATGTCAGATGTGACAAGGAACTCAAAATCCACCACTTCATCAGCAGCGAAAACGGACGGGAGCATTGCCAGCACCATGCACAGCACCAGCAACATGGACAGAACGCGCGAAAGTTTCTTCATACGATGCTCTCCTTTTCTCGTCAGATAATGGGAACGGCCGGATCGCCGTACCTCTGACCATATTATAACACCCTTTTGAGCCTTGTCTATACGGTATATACAGATTCGTAGGAATGCACAATTTCTCTGTCACCATATTGTTCACTCTAACGGATAAATCGCTATAAGTTCCGCTTATATCGTTCGGACTAAAGTTGCGTTTTTCCGTCTCTCTTACCCTGCGCCGCGGCATACAGAGAAAGACCCCGCTTTTTGGCGGTTTCGCGCCAAAAAGCGGGGTTTCATTTTATCTCTGCACTCTGCCGGAGGCGTCGCCGCCGGCGAGTTTTTCGACGTCGGCC